>DATFNV010000142.1:0-33976 GCA_035266225.1 Gemmataceae bacterium | reverse complement strand
CGCCGTGACGACCTGCCGCAGCGTGACGAGCGGGCTATCGGCCTGGAACGGCGGCCGGCCCGTGAGCAGCTCGTAGAGGATCGCGCCCAGCCCGTACACGTCGGCGGCCGGGCCGACGTCCTTGGAGCGGCCGTCGGCCTGTTCGGGGGCCATGTAGCCCGGCGTACCCAGAGTTCGACCCGTCGCCGTCAACCCCGGCCCGTCGGTGAGCGCCTTCGCCAGGCCGAAATCGGTAACGTGCGGCTCGCCGGCCGCGTCGAGGAGGACGTTGGACGGCTTGAGGTCGCGGTGCAGCACCTTCTGCCCGTGCGCGTACTCCACCGCGCGGGCCAGGGCCTCGGCGCAGCGTGCCGCGCGCTGAGCCGCCAAGGGGCGACCCCGGACCGCGTCGGCGAGGCTGCCGCCTTCGACGTAATCCATCGAGAAGTAATGCCGCCCGTCGTGCTCATCGACCTCATGGACGGCCACGATGTTCGCGTGGCACAGGCGTGCCGCCATACGTGCTTCGGTCTGGAAGCGCGCGACTTCTTCCGCCGTGGCCAGCGCCCCGGACAGGATCATCTTCACGGCGACGACGCGGTTGAGCGACACCTGCCGCGCCTTGTAGACGACTCCCATCCCGCCGCGGCCGACCTCGTTCAGCAGTTCGTAGTCGCCGAACCGCGCCGCGCCGGCCCGCAGGTCGCTGGGCGCCGGGAGGAGGGCTGCGAACAACCCATCCGCCTGGTGAAGCCGGCGCAGCTCCTCGGCCAGGGCAGGGAACCGTTGCAGGTATCCGTCGAGGGCCGGCGACTCCCCCGCTTCCTCGCGGAGGACGAACTCGCCATAGACCAGGGCCGCCGCCCGGGGCACGTCCGAGGCCAGGTCGGGGTGGCGGGCGAGGAGGTCCCGGAGGCTGTCGCGTTCGCCGCACCGCCGGCGCCGGCGCTGTTCGTCGAGGAGCCGATCGAGCAAGGTGTCGGGGGACGGCAAGGTCGGCTGTTCGGAGCCCGACGCGGGCAGGACGTTCTCACCCATCGGACGAATCCTCCGGCTGTACCTCCTTCTGAACCCGGGCGATGGCGCGGGCCAGGTGGACGCGCAGGGCGTCCGGGGCGGCGCCGACCTCGGCCGCAATGTCGCGCCACGCGCGGCCGCCGGCGCGCTGGTCGAACAGCCAACATTCGCGCTCCGTCAACCGCGCGCGCAGGGCGGCGGCCAAGTCGGCGCGGAGCAGGACCTGGCTCGGGGTCGGGTCGTTGGCCGGCGCGTCCCAGCCGTCGGGAATGCCGCCGCCGTGGTGCTGCTCCTGCCGCACCTTGTCGAGGAGCTTGTTGATCGCCATCCGGGCCAGCAGCGCACGTAGCCCCTCTGGCCCGGGCACGTCGAAGGCGCCGGCCGCGGCACGGGCGAAAAAGTTCGCCAGCACCGACTGGCAGATGTCCGCGGAGTCGAAGACGCGCCGCAGCCGCTCGTCCGTGAGGCGCAGGCGGATGACCTGGCGGAGATACGGCTCGTAACGGCGCACCAAATCCGCGGCCGCCGTGCGATCGCCCGACCGCACGGCGGTGAGGAATGAGGCAAAATCCTGCTCGTTCATGTTCGGTATCCCGGTTCGCTTACGTTTACCAAGTAATGGCCGTCGCGCCGGCCCTACCATTCCTTCGACCCGCCGGGAAGAACCGAAACGGCAAGCAGTGCTCGCTCTTGCCGGTGAGGAGAGGGTATCAGACCGAAGCACGGCCTGCAAAAGAAAACACCCGCGGGTTTTCGCACCTTCGCAACCCGGGTGGACTGCGCTCCTGTCCCCTGCCCGGGAGCCGAGGCGACGACGCTGTCACCGAATAACGGGAGATCGACATGAATGAGGATGGATTGGGCCGCGGGACATGGATCGCGCGGGGGCTCTGGGTCGTCGGATTCGCGGTCCTGTTCCTGTCCTGCGCAGGATCGGCCGCGGCGGATTACATCTACTGGAGCGACACCGGCCTGCTCAGTCCCGGGCGCTCCGTGAATCACATCGAGCGGGCCAACCTCGACGGGAGCAACGTCCAGACAATCTTCACCTCCACCGGAACGAACGCCTTCGGCGGCATTGCGTTCGACACAGCTTCCGGCTACCTCTACAGCGCCGACCGGCAGTTCATCTTCCGCAGCAACCTGGATGGGACGGGTCGCGTGAACCTGGTCTCCAGCCCGGGCGGCAACTCGGACGTGGAGCTGGACCTCGTTCACGGCAAGATTTACTGGGGCGTCGATAGCGCCGTACCGACGCTGATTCGCCAGGCCAACCTCGACGGCACCGGCGTTGAAACGCTGGTTTCCCGAAACAGTGGCAATTTCGAGGGGCTTGCACTGGATCCGGTCCACGGTAAGCTCTACTACACGTTCGGCGAAACAATCGGCGTGTCCAACCTGGACGGCTCAGGCCAGTCGGTGTTCGAGAGCTTGCCGGCGGGGTCATCGCCGTTTGACGTGGAGATCGACCTCGCGAACGGCAAGCTGTACTGGAACCAGTACGCGACGAACACAACGCCCTCGCTACGACTCCTCCGCCGGGCCAACCTGGACGGCACAGGGGCCATCGAGGACCTCGTCCTGGCCACGCCTCCCAACAACTTCAACAACGGCTTCGAGTTCGACCCGGCGGGCGGTCAACTATACTACGCACTCGGGTCCACGATTACCACTACCCCCACCCCAGTAGGCATCTTCCGGGCCAACGCCGACGGGACAGGGAGTCAATTTCTCTTGAATGACCTCAACGGCTTCAATTACGTGGAAGTCGTCCACCTGGCGCAGGCGACGAATATCCCCGAGCCGGTTTCCCTCGCGTTGTTCGGCGTCGGCCTGGTCGGCCTGCTCGGCTACCGTCGGCGACGCAAGATCGCCGTGTGACTCAAGGCCGCCATCGCCCGGCCGGGGCCGCCTTCGGGCGGCCCTGTTCCATTCCCGGCCGAACTCCTGGCAGCCGGCGCCCCACCTTTGACGCTCACTCCCCCCGTCCGTACATTTCCCCCATCGTCGTCCACGAGACTCGCGATCTGCGTCTGCCGGGCTCCCGGCCGCGGGCGCCACCGGCGTGACGGGGGGCGTAACCACAGGAAGACACATCCGATGAGCAAGTACGTCTACTTCTTCGGCGGCAAGACCGCTGACGGCAACGGCAAGATGAAGGAACTGCTCGGCGGCAAGGGCGCCAACCTGGCCGAGATGTGCCTCATCGGCCTCCCGGTCCCAGCCGGCTTCAGCATCACCACCGAGGTCTGCACCTACTACTACGACCACGGCAAGACCTACCCGCCCGAACTGAAGGCCCAGGTCGAGGAGGCCCTGCGCAAGACCGAGCAGGTCATGGGCGCGAAGTTCGGCGACCCGAAAAACCCGCTGCTGGTCTCCTGCCGCTCCGGCGCCCGCGTCTCCATGCCGGGCATGATGGACACCGTTCTGAACATCGGCCTCAACGAGGGCACCCTGCGCGGCCTCATCGACAAGACCGGCAACGAACGCTTCGCCTGGGACAGCTACCGCCGCTTCGTGCAGATGTACGGCGACGTCGTCCTCGACCTCAAGCCGCAGTCGAAGACCGAGATCGACCCCTTCGAGAAGATCATGGAGGAGCTGAAGCACGAGCGCGGCGTCCACCTCGACACCGAGCTGACGGTCAAGGACCTTCAGGACCTGGTCAAGCGCTTCAAGAAGGCGGTCAAGGAGAAGAAGGGCAAGGACTTCCCCGACGAGCCGATGGAGCAGATGTGGGGCGCCGTCAGTGCCGTCTTCGGCTCGTGGAACAACGACCGGGCCATCGTCTACCGCCGGCAGTACGGCTACCCGCACGACTGGGGCACGGCGGCCAACATCTGCTCGATGGTCTTCGGTAACATGGGCGACGACTCCGGCACCGGCGTGGCCTTCACGCGCGACCCGGCCACCGGCGAGAACGTCTTCTACGGCGAGTACCTCATCAACGCCCAGGGCGAGGACGTGGTCGCCGGCATCCGCACCCCCAAGAAGATCGCCGAACTCAAGAACGACATGCCGCCGGTCTACAAGCAGCTCGAGGAGGTGCGCAAGGCGCTGGAGAAGCACTACCGCGACGTGCAGGACATCGAGTTCACCATCCAGAAGGGCAAGCTCTGGATGCTGCAAACGCGCAACGGCAAGCGCACCGGCTTCGCCGCCGTGCGCTTCGCCGTGGACATGGTCGATGAGGGGCTCATCACCAAGGAAGAGGCCCTGTCGGCCGGCCGCCTCCCGCCGGACGACCTCAACCAACTCCTGCAGCCGATCTTCGACCCCAACGCGAAACGGCAAGCCAAGGTGATCGCCAAGGGCATCAACGCCGGCCCCGGGGCCGCGACGGGCGTGATCAAGTTCTTCGCCGACGACGCCGAGGCGTGGGTCCGACAGCACAGCAAGACCGACGCGCACGGCAACCGCGACCCGAACGGGCGCGTCATCCTCGTCCGCCGCGAAACCAGCCCCGAGGACCTGCGCGGCATGCAGGCGGCCGACGGCATTCTGACGGCCTTCGGCGGCGCCTCGTCACACGCCGCCCTGGTCAGCCGCCAGATGGGCAAGGTCTGCGTCGTTGGCTGCGGCGCCCTGCAGATCGACTACGGCAAGCGCACCGTCACCGTCGGCAGCACCGTCCTGAAGGAAGGCGACTTCATCAGCGTGGACGGCTTCACCGGCGAGGTCGTGGCCGGCCAGGTGGCGACCAAGCCGAGCGAGGTCATCCAGGTGCTGATCGAGAAATCGCTCACGCCGGAGCAGTCGCGCGTCTACCAGCAGTACGCCAAGCTGATGGAGTGGGCCGACGCGGCGCGCAAATTGAAGATCCGCACCAACGCCGACAAGCCGGACCAGGCGGCGCAGGCCATGGCTTTCGGCGCCGAGGGCATCGGCCTGTGCCGCACCGAGCACATGTTCTTCGACCACATCCGCGAGATGCGCGAGATGATTCTGGCGGAGACGCCGGAGGATCGCCGCAAGGCGCTGGCGAAACTGCTGCCGTTCCAGCGGGCCGACTTCGAGGGTCTGTTCCGGGCCATGAAGGGCCACCCGGTGACGATCCGCACCCTCGACCCACCGCTGCACGAGTTCCTGCCGCACGACGACAAGGGGCAGGCCGAAGTGGCGAAGGACATGGGCGTCTCGAAGGAGAAGGTGGCGGAGCGCGTCAAGGCGCTGCACGAGCAGAACCCGATGCTCGGCTTCCGCGGTTGCCGCCTCGGCATCGTCTACCCCGAGATCACCGAGATGCAGGCGCGAGCGATCTTCGAGGCGTCCTGCAACGTCGCTAAGGAGGGGATGAAGGTCGAGCCGGAGGTGATGATTCCCCTGGTCGGCTTCCTGCCCGAACTGAAGGCGCAGGCGAAGATCGTGCGCGACACCGCCGAGAAGGTATTCGCCGAGAAGGGGACGAAGGTGCCGTACCTGGTCGGTACGATGATCGAACTGCCGCGGGCGTGCGTGGTGGCCGACCAGATCGCGAAGGAGGCGCAGTTCTTCAGCTTCGGCACCAACGACCTGACGCAAACCACCCTGGGCATGAGTCGCGACGACTACGGCAGCTTCATCCGCGTCTACCTGGAGAGCGACCTGGTGCCGAAGGACCCGTTCCAGGTGATCGACTTCGAGGGCGTCGGCGCGCTGATGCAGATCGCCGTGGAGAAGGGCCGGAAGACGCGGCCGGACCTGAAGATCGGCATCTGCGGCGAGCACGGCGGCGAGCCGGACTCGGTGAAGTTCTGCCACCGGATCGGGCTGAATTATGTGAGCTGCAGCCCGTTCCGGGTGCCGATCGCCCGCCTGGCGGCGGCGCAGGCGGCGCTGGAAGGGAAGAAGTAGCGGACGGCGTTGGGCCGCCGCGCTCGGGGCGTCGCTGGGCGCGGTGTTGAAGAGGGGAGGAAGCGCGGACGACGGCCCGGCTTCCTCCCCCCTTCGTTCATCCGCTGCCTCGGATGGACTGCACGACCGGTCGATGGGTAGAATGGCGAAGGCCAGGGACCCGCATTCGAGGAGGGAGTCAATGGGCGACACCATCGTCAACAACCGGATCGCCGGCACACGGATCACGGTCTGGGACGTCCTGCACTACCTGGAGTATGGACGAAGCCCCGAGTCCATCGCGGGCATTCTACCCATCACCGTCGAGCAGGTGCATGCCACGGTGAGATACATCGAGGAGCACAAGGAAGAGGTGATGGCAGTTCATCGGCAGATCGAGGAGCGCATCGCGCGAGGCAATCCGCCGGAGGTCGAGGCGAAATTGGCCGAGACGCGAGCGAAGATGCAAGTCTGGTTGAACGAACGTCGGCGGGCGAAGAGCCAGGAGGGCAACGGTGACGGGCATCCTGGCGGACGTTAATATCGAGGGCCACATCCAGGTCTTGCTCCGACTACTGCAACAGGACCACCGGAGCGAGTTCTGGGTGCATCTGAACCTGCGCACGCCGACCTTCGGCGAACTGGGACTGCCCGCCGAGACGGCGGACCTGGTGGTGTGGCAAACGTGTCAGCGAGAGGACCTGATCCTGCTGATTACGGCCAGCGGACCGATTACCGGGCCGGCGACCAGGTGCCTTTGGTGCTGGACGGGGCGACGGTCGCAGTCATCGCCGCTCAGGATTTGTTGCCGTAACTCACGCGCGGGCCTCCAGGATCGCGCCACAGCGGCGCGCGTGCTCCTCCTGTTCGGGGTCGAGAAGGGCCCCGCGCAGATCGACGAGGTAGAAATCGACCTTCTCCAGAATTGCCCCGCGGAGGTCGGCGAAACACAGGTTGGCCTTGCGGATCTCCTCCGGCGACTTGAAGTCCTGCTCGTCGTAGTCGTCGGTGTAGAAGCCGGTCTTGCTCCCCTCGCAGGCGATGGGACTGCCGACCCGCCCGCTCCGCGATGAGCCGAGGTGGAAGCTCGCCCCGGTCAGGTCGGCGCCGCGCAGCGAGGCCCGCTGCCAATCCACCTCGGCCAGGCCGGCGCTCCGCAGCCGGGCACCGTCAAGGCGGCCGTCTGCCATCGCCGTGCCGGTGAGGAGGGCGTACGTCAGGTCGGCCCCGGTGAAGTCGGCGGCGGGCAGTTCCATTCCCTCCAGGTCGCAGCAGGTCAGGTCCGCCTGCGCGAAGACCGCTCCGACGCAGCGGGACTCCTTCAGCTTCACTCTCGCGAGCCTCGCCCCGGTAAGGTTCGCACCGCTCAGGTCGGCACCGCCCAACTTTGCTCCCACCAAATCCGCTCGGCGAAGGTCGGCGTCGGTCAGGCAGGCGCCGTCGAGCTGGGCGCTTTCCAGAAATGCTTCGGCCAGCAGGGCGCCGTCGAGGTCCGCGCCCCGCAGGTCCGCGCCCCAGAACTTCGCCTCCGTCGCTTGGACGAAGGACAGGTCCGCCCGGCCAAGGCTTGCCCGCGATGCGTCCGCGCCGACCAGGAGGGCGCGCTGCAAGCAGGCGCGGGAGAGATTGGCGCTCACGAGCTTCGCGCCGCTCAGGTCGGCGCGGCGCAAGTCGGCACCGACGAGGTCGGCGCCCCAGGCGTCAAGTCCGACCAGGGAGGCGTCCGGCCAGGCGGCGCCGCCGAGGTAGGCACCGCAGAGGACGGGCAATCGCTCCCGATCGGGCACCCAGCCACAATCCGTGGCATGGAGCAAACTGGCCGCCATCGCCCAGCGCTTGCTGACGACGAGCCGGTTGAGCTGGGCCATCGCTTCGGGCAACGGGGCGACAAGCCGAGCAGTTTCCCGCACCAGTTCGCGAGGCAGGGGGCGGCCGAGATACGCACAATCGGCCTGCGCGGCGAGGTCGGCGGCGATTTTGTCCGCGGCGAGCAGCAGCCGCAGCGCAGGGTGGGAGCCCAGGAGGCGATTGAGCTTTGGGCAGCCTGCCCAGGTCAGCGCCTGGGCCAGCTTCGCCTCTTCCTTGGGGTGGGACGCGAGGGCGTCAAGACATGCGGCCTGCACCTTCGGCAGAGATGCGGCGTCATCGACCAGGGAGGCGACGTAACGGAGCGCGGCCTGCCGGGGGGATCGGAGCGACTCATCAGCCGCCATTTGGTCGAGGATGACGCTCCATAAGAAGGGACTGCCGGGGCGGGGCTCGTTGCGGCGAAGCAACCGCCCCATGACGGAGGCACAGCGGTCGCGATGCTTCGTGAGGAGATATTCGATCCAGTCATCCCGTCCCCACGGGGCCAGGCGATAGTTGACCAGGACCTGGTTTCCCGGTTTGCAGCGGACTACCACGCTCGGGACCGGCGACTCTTGGAGGCTCACTTTGGGAGTCCAGGCATAGATGAAAGCGAGATGGCACAGGGCCATCGCCGAGCTGTCGGGGTCGGCCTGGAGATGAAGCACGCAGTTGCGGCCGGCTTCGAGGAACGACCGCACCACCTCTTCGAGCAGCAGCTCTTCGCCGCTCTCCGGGCAGATCACCCGCGGTCGCACGGGGGCGCGTTGCGGTTCGATCATGACACGATCCCTGCCCACCAGCCGTTTGGCGGATCGACATCGATTGTAAAGGGAGCGCCGCCGGCTCGCAACAGCACCTCCCCTTGTCTTCATCGGAACTTCTGCGATAATTCGGCACGTTTCCCCAGGGCACCCCCACCCACGAGGTAACCTCATGGCCGCCAACCGCGTCGATGTCGTCTTCAGTTTCGACACCACCGGCAGCATGTACCCCTGCCTCACGCAGGTGCGCCGCAAGATCAAGCAGACCGTCACCCGACTCGCCGAGGAGATCCCCGGCATCCGCATCGGCATCATCGCCCACGGCGACTACTGCGACAGGGGCAGCACCTACGTCACCAAGCACCTCAACCTGACCGGCGACGTCGATGCCATCTGCAAGTTCGTCGAGACGGTCGAGGCGACCGGCGGCGGAGACGCGCCGGAGTGCTACGAGTTGGTGCTGCGCGAGGCCCAGGCGCTCGGGTGGGGCAAGGACTCCACCTGCGCCCTCGTCCTCATCGGCGACGACGTGCCGCACCCGCCGGCCGCCACGCCGCAGAAGATCAACTGGCGCACCGAGGTGGATCGGCTGACCGAGATGGGCGTCTCGGTCTACGGTGTCCAGACGCTGAACCGGCCGCACGCCACCGCCTTCTACAAGGAGCTGGCCGTGAAGTCGGGCGGCTTCCACGTCGCCCTGGACCAGTTCGCCTACATCACCGACATGGTACTGGCGGTTTGCTACAAGCAGGCGTCGGACACCCAGCTGCAGCAGTACGAAGAGGAGGTCAAGACGCAAGGACGCATGAGCCGCGGCCTGAACAAGATGTTCAGCACGATGCTCAACCGCACCCTGACCGCCGAGGACGTCGAAGCCGACCTGCAAGCGGTGCCGGCGGGGCGCTTCCAGGTGCTCGACGTGGACCGGGACACGGCCATCAAGGCGTTCGTTCAGGAGAACGGCCTGGGCTTCAAGACGGGGCGCGGCTTCTACGAGTTCACCAAGACCGAGACGATCCAGGGCTACAAGGAGATCGTCCTGATGGACCGCGGCACCGGCGACCTGTTCGAGGGCGAGAAGGCCCGCGAGCTGCTCGGCCTGCCGCCCGGCGAGACGGCCCGCGTCCGGCCCGCCGCCCTGGAGAAGTTCGCCGTCTTCGTGCAGAGCACCTCGGCCAACCGTAAGCTGACGAAAGGGACGCGCTTTCTCTACGAAGTCGAGGACTGGGACCGCAAGCCCGCGGACGAGTCGGCGACCGCGACGGCAAGGCGGTGAGCGCAGTACCCGTTTAGAAACTGTAACAAAAACCCTCTGGCCGCTTGCGGCTTCGCAGGAAAGATTGCGAAGCCGCAAGCGGCTAAACGACCAGCACCACGCGGAAGCCGAGGTTGTCGTTGCTGAAGTCCGGGGCGTACTTGTTGCGGCGGGCGCTGCGACACAGGTGGCCGCTGTTGTTCCACGACCCGCCGCGCAGCACGCGCTTGTCGCCGCCCGGCGGGCCCTTCGGGTCGTTCTCGGGACTCTCGGCAGAGTAATCCTCGTCGTACCAGTCGGCACACCACTCCCAGACGTTGCCGTGCGTGTCGCACAGGCCCCAGGCGTTGGCCGGGTAGGTGCCGACCTTCGTCGTCTTCTCCGCCGGCGCCGTCCTCTTCGGCGTCGCGTAGGGCCGCGTGCCGTCGAAGGTCGCCTGCTCGCCGGAGAGCGACCCGCCGAACGAGAACGGCGTCGTGGTGCCGGCGCGGAAGGCGTACTCCCACTCCGCCTCGGTCGGCAAGCGGTAGCCGCGCTTCGCCTCCTTCTCGGCAGGCGACGACGACAGCCGGCGGCAGAACTCGACCGCGTCGTCCCACGACACCTGCTCGACGGGGTGCGCCGGCCCGCCGCCGGCGCCCTTCTTGAACTGAGCCGGGTTGTGCCCCATCACCTTCTCGTACTCCGCCTGCGTCACCGGGAAGACGCCGAGGTAGAACGGCCGCGCGATGGTGACGCGGTGGCGCGGTCCCTCCTCGGCGCCGCGGTCCAGCTCGGACTCGGGCGACCCCATAAGGAAGGTCCCCGCCGGCACCAGGGCGAGCCTCATCCCAATGGAGTTCGTGACCATCTTCGGTAAGTCGGCCGGCGCCGGCGCGACCGGGGTTTCCGCCTTTAGCTTCTCGCGCAGCGCGGCCGGCAGCCCGCGCGTGCCGCGGCACTTCGGGTAGGCGGCGCAGCCCAGGAACGTGCCGCGCGACCCCTTGCGGACCTTCATCGGCCCGCCGCAGTCGGGGCACGTCTCCGTCACCTCGACCGCGGGCGCCGCCGCCGGGGCGGGTGCGGCCAGCGCCGCCAGGCGGTCGGCCACGGCGCCCGCGTCGGCGGGCCGGTCGTTCGGGTCTTCCTCCACGCAGGCCCCGAGCAGGTCGATCATCGGCGCGGACAGGCCCAGGTCGGCCAGGCGCTGGGCCCAGCGCGTGCCGCCGGGCCGGCCGGCCGCGAGGTTGCCCGTGGCCAGTTGATACCAGATGACGCCCAGGGCGTGGACGTCGTCGCGCACGTCGGGCGGGTCGCCGCGCATCTGCTGCGGCGAGGCGTACAGAGGCGTGTGCGCCCCGCGCAGGGCCGTCACCAGGAAACCGCCCGGTGTCGTTCCCCCGCGGGTCTTCGCGATCATCTGATTGGCCGCCACCCCGCCGATGCCGAAGTCGGCGACCCGCAGTGTCTCTTTTCCATCGGGCGCGCGCTGCACCAGGATGTTGGCCGGCTTCAAATCGCGGTGGACGATCGGCGGGTTGAGCTTGTGGGCGAAGGCGACGGTCCGAGACAGGTCCAGCATCAGCCGGGCGGCCCGGTCGGCGCGGGCCGAGCCGGCGGGCTCGCCGCGCCATTCGTGGAGGAGGCCGGCCAGGTCGCCGCCGGGGACGAACTCGTACTCCAGGCACGGCGGGTCGGCGGCCAGGTAGGTGTGCTGCAGCGCGACGATGCCGGCGTGCTTGCCCTGGCGCATGAGTTGGTTGAGGACGGCCGCCTCGTGCCGCAGCAGCCGATCCCGGGCCGCGGGGTCGAGGCAGAACTTCAGGGCCACCGGGGGGACGCCGTCGAAGTGGGGATTGCGCGCCTTCCACACCTCGCCGAAACCGCCCACCCCGAGCAATTCGACCAACTCCCAGTCGATCCCCGGCAGCGGCCGGTCGCCCGGCTGGAAGCGCGGCAGGTGCGACGGCAAGAGCGGCAGCACGTCGTCGGGCCCGTCCAGCGACAGCAGTGCCGCCAGGCTGGCGCCGGCGGCGTCGCTGGGGCGACGTAGCGACTGGCGCACGGCCGCGGGCACCTGCGTCAGGTAGCGCTCCAGGCGGAGTTGCTCCTCGATGGGGCGGTCGCCAGCCACCTCGGCGACGACCTGCTGTACGGCCGCCTTGACCTCGGCGGGCGGCGCCAGCGCCAGGGCCTGCAGGGCGGCCCGACCCTGCTCCGGCGTGCCCTCCTTGCGCCACCAGGCCCACACGTCCTGGGCCACGTCGGGCAACACGTCAATGACGATGTCGCCAGCGACGCCGCCGCCGACGGCGTTGAGCAGGGCCTTGCCCACGACCCTGAGGATTGCGAAGGGAGTCTGCATCGGGAACCACCTGCCGGACGACGTCACGGCGGCGCGACTCGCGCCGCCCCTCCAAGCCACTATCATCCGCCCCCGCCCCCTTGTCTGCAATGTCGGCAGGGTTCGGAATCCAGAGAATACAACAATTCTCGTTATAGTTTTCATCATAAACAATTTTCTCTTTGGATGGGCTTCGATTACGCTGAGCGCCGGTGGGTCGGGAGTTCCGACCCCAGTTGGCATCCCTCCAAAGGAGGCAGTCATGCGCTTCCCGCAGTTCTGGGCGACGGCCGCCGTGCCGGTCGCCGGGCTTCTGGCTCTGGCCTGCTGTTCCGCCGCGGACCCGAAGGACGAACCGACCGCCGACCCCGCGAAACTGGTCGTCCACGAATGGGGCACCTTCAGCACCTTCTCGGGCTCCGACGGCAAGAACCTGAAGTTCAACCCCTACGACAACGATCTGCCCGACTTCGTCCACGCTTACCTCTCGCACGCCAGCAAGGAGGGGCCGCAAGGGGGGACGATCAGCCTGGAGACGCCGGTGATCTACTTCTACCCCGAGCGCCCCCTGACCGCGTCGGTCCAGGTGGAGTTCCCCAAGGGGACCCTCACCGAGTGGTATCCCCACGCCGGCCGCACCGACACGAAACTCACCTGGAAGGGGATCAAGGTTCTCCTCGAAGAAACCGTCAAGCTGCCGGAAGAAAAGAAGGCGAGCCGCTATTACGCCGCCCGGGAGACGGACGCGGCCCCGTTGCGGGTGACGTTCCGCGAGGAGGACCGCCTGGTCACGGAACAGGACAAGTTCCTGTTCTACCGCGGCGTGGGCGAGTTCGACATGCCGCTGGGGGTGCGCGCCGCGGCCGCCGGGAAATTCACCGTAACCTGGAGGGGGAAGGATCCGGCGACCGACCTGATCCTGGTGCGAATCCAGGGGGGCAAGGTGCGCTTCCAGCCGTTCCGCCTCGATCAGCGGGTGAAAAGCGGCGTGCTGGCGGAGGTCCAGGTCCCCCGCGAGGATTCCACGGCGGACAAGCTGGGCGAGGCGGTGGCGAAGCTGCTCGTCGCCCGGGGGCTCAAGGAGAAAGAAGCCCAGGCCATGGTCAAGACGTGGCGCTCCGCCTGGTTCGGCGAAGAAGGCACCCGCGTGCTGTACTTCCTGCCCGACGAGATGACCGCGGAGCTGTTGCCGCTGCGCGTCGAGCCGAAGCCGACCGCGCTGGTCCGCGTCCTGGTCGGCCGCCACGACGTGCTGACGCCGGAGCAGGAGAAGCAGATCGATTCCTGGGTGGCGAAGCTGACCCGTTCGACCCCGGAGGATGACCCCGGCCGGCGCGCCGCCGAGGAGGCGATGGCGAAACTGGGCCGCTACCAGACGGCGGCGTTCCACGCGGCCGAGGCACGACTGAAGCCGCGACGGTGATTCCGGGGTCGGTTCGCCGCTTGCGGCTTCGCAATCGGTCCTGCGAAGCCGCAAGCGGCAAGAGGCTTGTTGATACAGTTTCTTGGCGGATTCCAGGCTTCCGCTCTACTTTTGCCGAAGACCCGTTTTCCTCTTGACAGGGGGTGGACGGCGCGTTCTACTCACTTTCCGGTCAGGCAAGTCAGCTTATCGCTTAAATGTAGATTTGTCGGGGAACATCGACCCGTCCGAGGTAACCGTTCGCTACGGAGGGCGGTTGCGAGCGTCGTGAACGCTTGGGCGATCGTGCTCTCCGCGGAGGCCGGCGGAGCGGGCCCGCGCCTCCTCGATCCTAGCCTTGTTGTGGGCCGGGCGTGAGGGTTTAATGCATCAGGGAGGGGCCGTATCCAGTTGCGGCGGTCGCGACCGGTACCGACCCCGCAGAGGAATTGCCTGGGAGGGAAGCCTCAAGGCTTCGATCGGCCATGGTGCAGCGCAAAGACGACAACACTCCTCCTCCCCCGGGAGGGCGCGCCGCGGAGCGACTGCGGCAGTTCGAGGACGCCCGCCGTCCCACCCCTGACGTGGGGGAAGACGAGGGCGAGGTGAAGCCGGCAGAAGGAGAGCAGCCGGAAGGAGAGCAGCCGGAGCAGCTGCCCGAGCAACCACCGGTGACCAAAGGGAAGCAGCGCGGCAGCCAATCCTCCTGATATTGGTCAACACGAGAGGGGCCGTCATGAAGGGACCCCATGATTCAGACATCCGTTCGATCGCGACCGTAGGGCCGGCGCCGGCGGCCGCCGTCTTCGCCGAAGCGCGGAGCGCCGCGGGGGAGCGCCTGCGGCCGCCCGAGGGAAAGGCGTTCGCCCGGTTGATGGCTTTCATCGCCGAGCGAGGCTTCGACGTCGCGCCCGCGCCCGGGGCAGACGAGGTGGGGCCCACGCAGATGGCGGCCGTCTATGCGGGCGTCGGGGCAGATCTGGGGGCTCAGGCGTCGGCCGCGGCGGCGGCCGCGCCCTCGTGGCGGCCCCTCGGCCCCGTGGTCATGCATAACGGCCAAACGTACGGCTCCGGCCGTATCGACGTCTCGGGGCGGGTCGCCGCTATCGCGGTCGATCCGTCGAACCGCACCCACATCCTCGTCGGCGCGGCTGGGGGAGGGGTCTGGGAGAGCCGCGATTTCGGGGTCACCTGGTTGCCGCGCACGGACCGGATGCCCACGCTCACGGTGGGGGCCATCGCCTTCACCCCGTCGGCGCCGGCGACTGTCTATTGCGGCACCGGCGAGGGCAATTTTTACGGCGGGCTCGGGGCGGGCCTGCTGCGATCGATGGACGGCGGAGCGACCTGGGCGGTCCTCGTGTCCCACCCGTTCGTCGGCCTGGGCTTTTACGGCCTCATGGTGGACCCCGCCGCGGGCACGCACCTCGTCGCCGCCACGACCGGGGGACTGTTCGCCTCGAGCAACGGCGGCACGACCTGGACCCAACCGCTGGCTGCCCGGACCTGGGGATTGGCCGTTAACCCCGCGGGAGGGCCGCACGCCGAATGGCTCGCGGTTTGCTCGGACGGCCTGCATCACTCTGCTGACGGCGCACAAACCTGGACGGCGCTCGCGCTGCCCGGGGCCCCTGCCTTCTGGGACCGCCTGGACGTGGCCATCGCACGGTCGAACCCCGCCATCGCCTACGCCTGGGGCTCTTCGGGGGGCACGGCCCACCTCTACCGCCGCGGCAGCAACGGTGTCTGGGGGGCGATCGCGCCACCCCCGGGCCTGAACACCGGGCAGGCGTGGTACGACTGGTACCTCAAGGTGGCCCCGGACAACGACTCGCAGATCTACCTCGGGGCGATCGATCTTTACCGCGGCGACCTGGCCGCCAACGGCACCTGGGGCTGGACCGACCTGTCCTCGAAGAGTTCCGGCGACAGCATCCACCCCGACCAGCACGCGCTGACCTTCGATCCCACCGACCCCAACATGGTGTACGCCGGTAGCGACGGCGGACTCTACCGCTCTCCCAACCGGGGCGTGAATTGGGTTTCGCTCAATAACGGCCTGGCGATCACCGAAATCGAGTACATCGCGCAGGATTATGGCTCCTCGCGCTGGCTGTTCGGCGGCACCCAGGACAACGGCAGCATCCGCTACACCGGGTCCGCCGTGTGGGACCACGCCGCCGACGGCGACGGCGGCGACTGCGGCGTCGATCGCAGCAACCCCAACAGCGTCTTCCACACCTACTACGGCATGGGCATGGAACGCTCCACCTCCCAGGGCGATTTCGGGTCATGGACGTGGATCGGGCCGCCGGTGCCTGCGGGCTACAATGCGCTATTTTACCCACCCGTGGGGTGCAACGACGCGACGATCGCGCAGGCCGGACAATCGGTGTTCATCTCGCGGGACAGCGGCGCCACCTGGAAGGAGGTTGCGCTCCCCGCCGGGCTCGTCGCCAGCGCCATCGCCGTGCCGACCACCGACCAGCTCGTCGTCGGGACGACCAACGGCCGCCTCTTCCGCACCACCTGGGGCGGCAGTGCCTGGTCCGCCGCCACCGCGCTGACCCAGCCGCGCAACAACGCGTGGATCAGCGCGATCTTCGTCGATCCCGGCACCCTGAAACGGATGTGGGTGACGTCTTCCACCGTTGGCGGCGGTCGTGTCTTCCGAGCCGACGACGGCGGGCAAACCTGGACCGACTACTCGACCGGCCTCCCGTCTCTGCCGATGAACACCATCGAGGTCGATCCGGCCAACGCCAATCGCGTCTGGGTCGGGGCGGACCTCGGCGTCTACCAATCGACCGATGGGGGAAGCCACTGGAGCAACTTCAGCAACGGTCTGCCCAACGTCCTCGTTGAAGATCTGCTGTTCCAGCCGCAGGCGCGCGTGCTCCGGGCGGGCACTCGCAACCGCGGCGTGTGGGAGATTCCGGTGGACGGGTGGCTCGCCGCCCCGGTCTGCGGCACGCAGTGGACGGGGACGCTGGCCGCCAACGCCCAGCAGCAGTGGTTCACCTTCAACTGGCCGGCCACCTGGCACGTCATCTGGACGGTGATGCCCACCAGCGTGCAGGCCGCCGCCCAGCTCACGTGGCAGGTCTCGGTCCAGCGCGCCAGCCCTGAGTACGTCACCTACTGGATTCAGGTGAAGAACCTGACGTCCGCCCCGGTCACCTTTGAAGGCCGGTATGCCATTTTGAGCTACTACTAAGAGTCTGTAGCGACAGCCGCTTGCGGCTTGGCGGATTCCAGGCTTCCGCTAAGCCGCAAGCGGCTGTCGCAACCGACTCTAAACGCCAACGACGGAGGTCGATCCCGTGACGACAGGCGTCCAGTTCACCGGCACCCTCGCCCCCAACGCCTCGCAGCAATGGTTCACGTTCAACTGGAACCCTCTGTGGCACGTCGTGTGGTACGTGATGCCGACGTCACCGTCGGGCGCACAGCAACTCAACTGGGAGGTGGCCGTCGAGCGTGCCAGCCCCACCGCCGTCACCTACTGGCTGACCGTCAAGAACCTGACCAACGCCAACGTAACCTTTGAGGGGCGGTATGCGATCCTGAACGTGTAGCCGCTGCCGCGACACTTTTCGCGATGCCCACGAAACCAGCGGGTGGGAGGCTTCGGCGATGCGCATTACGTTCGAGTTTGATGACGGCATGAAGTTCATTCAGGAGTTAGGGGAAAAGTCCGCCGCCTACCCCGCGGCGAGGCCAACGGCGACCCCGGCGGGCGGGGCGGTGGACGCCGGCCCTGCCCCGACCTTCGGCGCCGTTCCGCCGGCCACGGCCGCCCCCGCGGAGACCCCGGCGGCAGGAAGTGCGGCGAGCGGGGCGGTGGACGCCGGCTCCGCTCCCCCCGCCGGCACGACCGCAGGGGGCGCCTCCGAGGTGGCACAGGCGGCAGCGATCCCGGCGGGCGCGACAGGGGCCTCGGACGCCGGCCCAGCGCCGACCCTGGGCGCCCCCTGATACTACACGACCCCGTCATCCGCTTCCCCGGGTTCGGTGTGCGCCTCCGGGCGACGAGCCCGCCGGACTGATCGTCGTTCGTCACGGGAGGTCACGATGGAAGAACTGTTGCCGGTTTTGATCGGGATGTTCGCGTGCGGTCTGTGTCCCCGGATCGGCCCCGCGCGCTTCCGCGGCGCGGCAACCATCCTGCTGGTCGTCTTCGGTGGGGCGCTCGCGACCACAATTAACGGAGAATGGGGCACGGGTCCCGCCGCGCTCCTGATCGATACGGCGCTCGTCGCCGTTGGTGCGCTCGCCGTGCGCGCCGGCCTGACAATTCTCGGCAGCGTGCGCCGTCGCCCGGAGGCACGTCGTCTCCTATAATCCCTTCGAGGACTCGGCCGGCGTTGTGACCTGCCCTCGCCTTGGTGGTCTGCCTCGCGAGCTTCGGTGAGTTCTCCCATCTTCGGCATCCTCCCCCCCTAGACTCGGGGGCATCCGTGGCCAGGAGACCCGCTATCCACCTGACTGATGAGGAACGCGAGCGGCTCCTGGAACTGACTCAGGACGGGCGGACGGACCAGCGCACGCTGGTGCGGGCCCGCATTCTGCTGATGTCCGACGACGGTGTCACCGACGCGCAGATTGCACGGACCCTCCACGTGGGGACCACAACCATCCGGGGGGTCCGCAAGCAGTTCAACGCGGGTGGGCTTGACGCCGTCATTGGTCCGCCGCCCCCGCACGATGGCCCAACCGGTCGCAAGGGCGGGCAGCCAGCGTGCGACGAGCCCTCGACGACCTCCGGAGCGAGCCCAGGCAGCCCGGCGGGAGAGGAGGCCCCCAGGCAAGGGTCGTTCCCGGGGGCCATCTGCGGCACGCAGTGGACTGGGACCGTCGCGGCCAACGCCGAGCGGCAATGGTTCACCTTGCACTGGCCGGCGACGTGGCATGTCGTCTGGACGGTGGTCCCCGTGACCGTGAGCGTGAGGCTCGCCTCCCCCCAAGTGACGTGGCAGGTCACAGTCCAGCGCGCCACCCCTGAGCACGTAACCTACTGGATTCGGGTGACGAACTTGACGACCGCCGCCATCACAATTGAAGGCCGGTATGCCATCCTTGGTAAGTGCTGAATCTCAGGCGTGGAAATCACGTTGTGCCATCGGCGCCGCGGTGCCTCCGGAAGAAACCCGGGGGGCCGCCAATTTCTCCGATTTCACTTCTCGCCTCTCCGCGGGCGTGTGATAGCATGACGGCGAGCCCCGATGCCGTTCGCGGCCGCCGAGGCCACCCCGGCGTCGCTGCGGGGACGCGGGGCCGATTCCACCCCAACAAGGATCGAATCCCATGCAGGACGTCCTGAGCCTGATCCTGGGCGGCGGCCGCGGCACGCGGCTCTACCCGTTGACCAAGCTGCGCAGCAAGCCGGCGGTGCCGGTCGCCGGCAAGTACCGGCTGATCGACATCCCCATCAGCAACTGCATCAACAGCGGCTGCAACCGCATCTACGTCCTGACGCAATTCCTCAGCGTCAGCCTCCATCGACATATCGCCAACACGTACAAGTTCGACCCCTTTAGCCGCGGCTTCGTCGAGGTGCTCGCCGCCCAGCAGACCAACGAGACGGCCGACTGGTACCAGGGCACCGCCGACGCGGTGCGCCAGCAGATCCGCTACGTCCGCGAAGACGGCGCCCGCGAGGTGCTCATCCTCTCCGGCGACCAGCTCTACCGCATGGACTTCCGCAAGCTCCTGGAGGGCCACCGCGACGGCAAGGCCGACGTGACCATCGCGGTGCTGCCGGTGTCGCGCAGCCAGGTCTCCGCCTTCGGCGTCGTGCAGCTCAACGACACCGGCCAGGTGGCCGGCTTCGTCGAGAAGCCACAGACCGAGGCCCAGCTCGCCCCGCTGATGACGCCGCCGGAGTGGCTGGAGAAGCGCGGCATCACCGCCCACGGCCGGCCGTACCTCGCCAGCATGGGCATCTACCTGTTCAACCGCCAGGTCCTCGTCGATCTGCTCAACGCCCCGCCGCTGGCGACCGACTTCGGTAAGGAGATCTTCCCGCGCAGCATCAAGACGCACCGGGTCCAGGCCCACCTCTTCGACGGCTACTGGGAGGACCTGGGCACGGTGAAGGCCTACCACGAGGCCAACCTGGCCCTGGCGAGCGAGAACCCGCCGTTCGACTTCCACAGCCCCGACGGCGTCATCTACACGCGCATGCGCTACCTCCCGGCGTCGCGCCTGAGCGGGGCCACGCTGGACCAGTGCCTGATCAGCGACGGCTGCGTCATCCAGTCCGGGACGCGCCTGGAGCGCTCGGTGGTGGGGGTGCGCAGCCGCATCGGCCGCAACGCCATCGTGCGCGACACCGTCATCATCGGGGCCGATAAGTTTGAGACCGACGCCGAGCGTGCCCAGAACCGCGAGCGCGGCGTGCCCGACCTGGTCATCGGCGACAACTGCGTCATCGAGCGGGCCATCATCGACAAGGACTCGCGCATCGGCAACAACGTCCGCCTCGTCAACCGTAAGGGCGTCTGCGAGGAGGAGGGGGACAACTACGTCATCCGCGAAGGCATCGTGGTCATCCCACGCGGGAGCGTGCTGCGCGACGGCACGGAGATTTGAGAGTCTGTGGCGCCAGCCGCTTGCGGCTTAGCGGAAGCCTGGAATCCGCTAAGCCGCAAGCGGCTGGCACAACAGACTCTAAACAGGTCGCACCCGCAGCGCACGGCACGGAAGTTTTTCTTCAGGATTTGAGCAACGAACAACGCCGCCCGTTCGGGGCGGTCCTCGTTCGCCCCACGACCGTCTTCGGTCCCCTGACGCGGTGACAGACGACCTCGCCTGCGCCGGATGCCAAGCCGAGGGCCCCTTGCCATGAACGGTCCCCTTTTGTCGCTCCCCGCGCAGGGCCTGGTGGGCCTCGTGCTGGCCCTGATCTGTGGCACCCTGTACGTCCAGCGGCGCCGCTCCTGTTTCTTCTTCTGGGCGCTGTCGTGGTCTTGCTTCAGCCTCTGGGCACTGCTGGGTGACTTGCCGCTCTCCGCCGCCGCCGACGGCACAGCGGCGTCCTGGGCGCGGTGGGTGCGGGGCGCCGCGGGCGTCTGTGTCGGCTGGCACGCGGTCCTCTGGGTGTTCGGCCTCGGTCGGTACCGGCACAATCGGGACCGGGCCAGGCGTGCTCCCGCGGAAGGCGGGAGCGCGACGGCAGCGGCGGCCGGGTTCAGCCGCTTCCGCGTGCTGGTATTGCTGGGCGTGACGGCCGGGTCGGCCTTCGCCATCGCCATGCTGCCCCGGAGCGCGGGGGCCACCCTGGCCGCAGTGGGGCTCGCGGGGGTCTACGGAGGAAGCGCGGTCCTGCTGCTGCACGACCGGCGCCGCGCCGGCGGCTCCGCGACGAGGCTGCTCGCCTTGGCCCTGGTCTTCGCCACGCTCGGGCAGGTGCTCGCGGCGGCGGCGGAGACCGCGGGCTGGGTGACGGGATCGGCGCCCGTGTTCGGCGGCGTGGCGAGGGCCGTCGAGGTGCTGGGACCGGCGCTGCTGGCCGCGGGCCTGGTCGGGGGGTTCGCCAACGGGGAGCACGACGCCCTCCGCAGCGCGCAGTGCCGCCTGGCGGAGTCGGAGCACCACTTCCGCCTCGTCTTCGAGCAGAGCGGCGTCGGCATGGCCTTGCTGGCGCCGGACGGCCGCTTCCTCCAGGTCAACGCCGCCCTGGCCCGCCTGCTCGGTTACGACCCGGCCGCCCTGGTCGGGCATCGCCTGGTGGACTTCGCCCACCCGGACGACACGCGCCACGGCATTAGCCCATCGGAGCAGGGCCTGAACCTTCCCTCGGACCTGTACGAACGCGAGCGCCGCTACCTCCGCCGCGACGGCGGCACGGTCTGGGCCCGAGTCCTTCGCGTGCCGCTGCGCGACGCCGCGGGGGAACTTCGCTACCTCGTCGGCGTCTTCATCGATATCACGGAGCGACGACGGGCGGAGGAGGCGCTGGCGGCGTCGGAGCAGCGCTACCGCCTCCGCTTCCAGGGCGCCTTCGACGGCCTCTTCTGCTGTACCGAGGCCGGCGACCTCTTCGACACCAACCCCGCCTTCTGCCGGATGATCGGCTACACGCCCGACGAGTTGCGCGGCTTGGCCCTCGCCGACCTGACCGACGACCTGCCGCGCCT
Organism: Gemmataceae bacterium; assembly: GCA_035266225.1. GTDB lineage: Bacteria > Planctomycetota > Planctomycetia > Gemmatales > Gemmataceae > DATFNV01. The sequence continues at coordinate 12,432 of DATFNV010000142.1, read as the reverse complement.
CCGCCGTTACATGGCCGCGGTCCTCGGCCGGGGCGGCGAGATCTTTGAATCGCGCCTGCGGCGCAAGGACGGCAGCACCGTGGACGTGGAGATCAGCGGGGCGGCGATCGACCTGGAAGGCCGCCGAATCGTCCACAACATCACGCGCGACGTCAGCGAACGCAAGCGGGCGGAGGAGGCGCTGCGCGAGGAGCAGACGTTCTCGACCCAGGTGCTGGAGACGGCCGACGCCCTGATCCTGGTCCTGGACCCGGCCGGCCGGATCGTCCGCTTCAACGGCACCTGTGCCGCCCTCTCCGGCTATCGCGAGGACGAGGTGCGCGGCCGGGTCTTCTGGGAATTCCTGGTGCCGGCGGCGTGGGCGGAAGCAGTGCGGGAGAACTTCGTCCGCCTGATGGCCGAGCAGGCCCCGGTCGCCTTCGAGTGCCCCTGGACCAGCCGCGCGGGCGGGGAGCGCTGGGTCGCCTGGCGCTACAGCACGGCGCCCGACGCCCCGGGCCGGCCGCGCTACGCCATCGGCACCGGCCTGGACGTGACCGAGCGGCGGCAGCTCGAAGAGCAGCTGCGGCAGGCGCAGAAGATGGAGACCCTGGGGACCCTGGTTGGCGGCATTGCCCACGACTTCAACAACCTGCTGACCGTCATCGTCGGCAACCTGGCGCTGCTGGAGCAGCACCCCGATCTGGCGGGCCGGCAGGAATTGGCCGACGCCGACGAGGCCGCGCGCCGCTGCGCCGACATGACGCAAAGCCTGCTGACGTTTGGCCGCCGGCGCATCGGCCGGCCGCAGGTCCTCGACCTGAACCCGGTGGTCGCGGAGGCGGTGCGGCTGCTGCAGCGGCTGCTGCCGGCCGCCGTCCGCGTCGAGGTCGGGGCCGAGGCGCAGCCCTGGCCGGTCAACGGCGACCGGACGCAGCTTCACCAGGTGCTCATGAACCTGGCGGTCAACGCCCGCGACGCCATGCCGGAGGGGGGGACCCTGCGCTTCACGACGGCCAACACCCTGTTGGATGCCGCCGAGTGTGCCCGGAACGTCGAGGCCCGGCCGGGGCGGTTCCTGGTGATCGCCGTGGAGGACACCGGTTCGGGTATGTCGGCCGACGTACGCGACCGCATCTTCGAGCCGTTTTTCACGACCAAGCCGGTGGGCCAGGGGACGGGGCTGGGCCTTTCGGTGGTCTACGGCATCGTCAAGGCGCACCGCGGCTGGATCACCGTGGCCAGCCGGCCGGGGCAGGGCAGCACGTTCCGCGTCTACCTCCCGGCCGCCGAGGTCGAGGTCGGCGCCGCCGCCGGGGGCGCGCCCCCGGCGGTCCGCGGCGGCCACGAGTGCATCCTGGTGGTGGACGACGAGGAAAAGGTGCGAAACCTTACCCGCTGTGTCCTGGAGCGCTGGGGCTTCCGCGTCCTGGCCGCCGCCGACGGCGACGAGGCCCTGACGATCTACCGCGAGCGTACCCCGGAGATCGACCTTGTCCTGCTCGATTTCACCATGCCCGGGCTGACGGGCTTGCAGGTCATGCGGCGGCTGCGGGACCTCAACCCGGCCGTCCGGGTCGTCTTCGCCAGCGGGCACACCGGACAGCCGGACGACGACTCACTGCTGGCGGCGGGCGCGCACGGGTTGGTCCCCAAGCCCTACCGCCCGGAGGAGTTGGTTCGCCGCGTTCGCCAGATCCTGGACAATCCGGCGCCGCCGTAGCGCGGCTTGCGGCTGAGAACCTGTTTCACTAATGGCGAGCGGCGCGGCGTCAGCCCGCCGGTGAAGCCGAAACCGGCGGGCTGACGCCGCGCCGCTCGCCATTAGTGAAAAGATTGCTAAGCCGCAAGCGGCTTGCGCTACAGACTCTCAACGGCCCATCAGCTTCCCAAGGACGTACATCTCCAGCCCCTCGTAGTCGCGCTCGGAGCGGTACTCCTCGATCTTGGCGGCATCGACGGCGCGAGCCACGTCGAGCAGCCGCTTAAACATTTCCAGGCTATTCGCCAGGTGCTTCGTCTGGTCGCCGGGCCTGGTGGTGCGCATCGCCTTGACGTCGAGGCCCACGCAGCCGTCGAAGCCGCCGCGCTCCAGCACCCACACCTGGTTGAACGCCCGCCGCAGGTCTACGGAGCCGAACACCTTGTCCTGGTCGTACTTCAGCCCGTTCTGGTCGTTGAGGTGAACGCTCCAGAGCTTCTGGTGCCACAGGGCGTAAGCCATGTCGTCCGACGGGTCAAGACCGGCCAGGATGCTGTGCGCCGACTCGATGAGGACGCCGCAGCGGGAAGGCTCCGCGGCGCGGTAGCACAGGGCGAGGAAGTGGCCTGGGGTGGGCAGGTAAGCCTGGTCCATCGGCTCGTTCGGCTTCATCTCGCCGAGGATGCGGATGCCCTTGTCGTAGTCGAGCAGGGCGTTGACGGCGTCGAGGATGCGCTGGGCCGAGGCCAGCGGGTCCTTGGCCTCGCGGACGTAGGTCCCCTCGCGCGCCAGCCACAGGACGATGTCCTTGCAGCCGACGGCGTTGGCGATGTCGATGGCCCTCTTGCCGCGCTCGATCGCGTACTTGCGCTCGGCGGCGCTGTTGGAGGTGAAGGCGCCGTCGATGGTCTTGCCGTGCTCCCACAGCCGCGGCGCGACGAACTCGCAGAAGAGGCCCTCGCCGTCGAGCAGCTTCTTGACCTTGGCGGCGTTGCGGGCGAGGGTCGGCGGGTCGGCGTCGATCTGGTCGGGCGGCACCACGTCGTCGTCGTGGAACTGCACGCCGTCGAAGCCGAGTTTCTTGTACTCGCGGACCTTGGCGGCGAAGGCGACCTCCTTGCGGACGGGCGGGCCGAAGGGGTCGGCGCCGGTGCTGATGTTCCACGGGCCGAAGGTGAAGCGGTAGGTGGCTTTGTTCGCGACGGGGGGCATTCAAGTTTTCTCCGGGGCGTGCCGAAAAGAATAGGGATTCGGTCCTTGCGGATCGAGCCGGGGCCGCGCTACAATCAGCGCTGAGCCCGTGCGACCTCGAACGGAGGCGGGTGTTCCCTTGGTTCCTCTCACGATCACGTGCGTCAGCTGTGGGCAGGCCTGGACGGTCGCTCACACGTTTTCTATTTACGAGCAGCAGGCCGTCGAGTCCTGCCCCTGCCCCGACTGCGGCGCCTACACGCTGTGCTGTCACGACCCGACCGAGTCGCAGCTGCTCGATGGGTCGCGCCGCTCGCGCGGCAGCCGGGCGACGGCCACGGCACGATGATCGGGTCGCAGGGGCCTGTCACGCCGCCGCGCTCGTAGGTCAGGCTTTCCAGCCTGACGCGAAGCAGAGTCAGGCTGGAAAGCCTGACCTACGAGCGCGGCGGCCCCCGTGAAAGGCTCAGTCATGCGCCACGCCGTCGTCATCGAGGCCGTCCGCACCCCCATCGGCCGCGCCCACCCCGAAAAAGGTATCTTCCGCGACACCCGCGCCGAGGACCTCTCGGCCGATCTCATGCGCGCCCTGCTGGAGCGTACCGGCCTGCCCGCCGCCGAGGTCGAGGACGTCCACTGGGGCTGCGTCAAGCAGGAGCGCGAGCAGGGCTACAACATCGCCCGCATGGCCGCGCTCATCGCCGGGCTGCCAGTCGAGGTCGGCGGCGCCACCGTCAATCGGCTGTGCGGCTCGTCGCTGCAGGCGCTGCACCAGGCGGCGCAGAGCATCGCCGCCGACTGCGAGGACGTGCAGATCGCCGGCGGCGTCGAGCACATGCATCACATCCCGATGGAGTCGGGCTTCGACCCCAGCCCGCGCCTCTTCTACCGCCACAGCCCTGCCGTGCTGCACATGGCACTGACGGCGGAAAACCTCGCCATTCGCTACCGGATTGGTCGGAAGGAGCAGGACGAGTTCGCCCTGCGCAGCCATCGCCTGGCGGCCGCGGCGACCGACTCGGGCGCCTTCGGCCGGGAGGTCGTGCCGACCTGGGGCCGCGACGAGGAGGGGCGGCGCAAGACCATCAGCGAGGACCAGGGCATCCGCCGCGACACCACCCTCGAAGCCCTGTCGGCGCTCAAGCCGGCGTTCATGCCCGACGGGGGCACGATCACGGCCGGCAACGCCAGCCAGATCAGCGTCGGTGCCGCCGCCTTGCTGGTCATGTCGGAGGAGCGGGCGAAGGAACTGGGCCTGACGCCGAAGGTGCGCGTGCGGGCGATGGCCGTGGCGGGGGTCGATCCGTCCGTGATGGGCATCGGCCCGGTGCCGGCGGTCCACAAGGCGCTGGCGCGGGCGAAATTGACGCTCGCCGACATCGACCTGATCGAGATCAACGAGGCGTTCGCGGCACAGACGCTGGCGGTGATGAAGCTGCTGAAGGCCGACCCGGAGAAGGTGAACGTGCATGGCGGGGCGACCGCGCTGGGCCATCCGCTGGGGTGCAGCGGGGCGCGCATCGCGACGACGCTGATTCACGCGATGGGCGAGCGGAAGGCGCGGCTGGGGCTGGCGACGATGTGCATCGGCGCGGGGCAGGGCATCGCAACGGTGATCGAGGCGGTGTAAGATGAGTGAGGATCCGACGTCGGAAAGGGACTCATCATGCCACTCCAGGATCACTTTGCGAAGGCGGACGAGCCGCCCGCTGTTTGGGAGTCATTCCACGGCGCGTGGGCCAATGCGATCATGGCGCAGCTGAACCGCACGCTCCCGAAGCGGTTCCGTGCTTTTGCACAAATCCACCTGGGCCGACACGTCGAAGCCGATGTCGCCGAGATCGATCGGGGGTCGGCCGTGCGGGAAGAGCCGGTGAACGGTCCGGGGGGCGGTGTTGCCGTCAAGCCGTGGGCACCGCCTGCGGCGGCGCTGAAGCTGCCCGCAGTCTTTCCCGATGACATCATCGTGCCCGTCGTAGATAAGCTCTACGGGAGTTGGGATCCCGTCGCGGTCGTCGAGTTGGTGAGTCCGGGGAACAAGGACCGTCCCGAAACCCGCCGCGCTTTCGCCGCGAAATCGGCTGCCTACCTCCAGGGTGGAATCGGGCTTATCATCGTAGACGGGGTGACGCGGCGGCACTTCAACCTGCACAATGAAGTGATGGAGGTGCTGCGCCACCCGGTGACTTCGCACATGCCAGCCGAGGCCACGCTCTACACAGTCGCCTACCGGCCGAACCGGATCGAGGAAACCAATCAGATCGAGGTCTGGCCGACACTCCTGGCGGTTGGCCAGGCGCTACCGATCATGCCCCTCGCGCTGAAGGGGGCCATGACGGTGCCGGTGGACCTGGAGGCCGCCTACACGGAGGCGCTGGAGCGGAGCGGGACGTGAGGGGCGCTACTCCATTGCATACCCGTATCGCCGGATCACGTCGCCCCAGCGCCGCGTGATCTCAGCGCGCAGTTCCGGTTTCAGATCGTACTTGTTCGTGCGGTACTCCTCGTTCGCCGCCAGGTACGCTTCCAGCTTCGGCCGCACTTCCTCGAACTCGCCGAGCCCCAGGTGCTCGTACAACTTCCGCATCTCGCCGACCGGGTTAGCCACCAACTCCTCATAGCGCAGCTCATAGAAGCGCGACGGCTCGACCAGCTTGCGCCCTTCCTCCAGCTTCGCGTACATGTGCGTGAAGGTGGCGAAGACGTGTTCCTCCAGACCGGCGAAGGTCGGCGTTTGCAAGCCATGCGTCCGGTACAGCGACTTCCACAGGTTGACCGTCGAGGGGAAGACGACGTACGGATCGCGGACGATGTGGACGAAACGGGCATCGGGGAACAGCTCCAGCAAGGTGCGGATACGGCAGGTATGGGTCGGCGACTTGAGGACGAGGCGCTTCGGGTTGCGGAAGGTGATGCGGCGCAGCAGCAGCAGGAAGGCGCGCTTCCACGCCGCCCGCTTGAGCGGCGACAGCCCTTCGAGGTCGAGCGCCTCCTGGTCTTGTGGCGGGTGGTTCGGGAAGGCGATGGTGAGGTAAGGCGACGGCTGGCCCATCATGCACAGGGCGAATTCGTCCTCCTGCGGGCGGTCCCAGCCGGCGGCCATGTTGTCCATCGGCCGCCGCGACGGCATCAGGAACCCCAGCCAGGGAGTGAGCACCTTCTCCGTGAGCAGGAAGTGGTTCGGCTCCAGGCATTCGTAAGTCGTCGGGAACGAATGGCGGTCGTCGAGGATCAGCAACTCGTGCAGCAGCGTGGTGCCGGTGCGCCAGTGGCCAAGTATGAAGAGCGGCGACCTGGGAATCGGCGTGCGACGAACCGGCCCCGCAAACAGGGCCTCCTGGATCAGGCGCAGTACCGTGTGGCAGGCGCTGACGAAGGTGATGACGACGGCGATGTAGACGTAGGGCAGCCCGACGGCGAAGCGGTTGCGGACCAGTAGCCGCATCCAGGCGAGGAAGTCGCAGCCCTCCCAGAAGCGCGGCATCCACTCGCGCGGCTTGTCGGCAGTCGTCATCGGCAAGGCGTCCCTCGGCGGCCCGGTGGCGTGTGCCGGTCATTCTGGCAAAGCGGAGGGGGGAGGCAAGGGGCGATTCGCTTGCCCCCGCCCGCGGCCACTCGGTCCCTTGGTGGCCACTCGGTCCCCGAAGGGTCCGAGTGGATTGTCAGCGCAAATCATCATAGCAATTCCACTTGCATCTCGTCATCCGCCACTCGGCCCTTATTGCTTATGGGGCCGCTGCTGGCGCGGCAGGCGGATTCGTTTCACCGGCGGTGAAGGCATGGTTCAGAAACGGGCCGTTTCAGGTGGCGCGGGGCTGCTGCCGTTCTTCGCGTCGGTGCCCGGGAAGTTGACGCGGCGCGAGCTGCGTGGGCTGCTGCCGCATGGGAAGGGGACGCCGTCGGAGGCGACGCTGTGGCGCTGGCTGGAGCGGGCTGTGGCCGAGCGGTTGCTGCTGCGCGAGGGGACCGGGCACAAGAACGCGCCGTTTCGCTACTGGCTGCCGGCGCGCGAGGCGGAATGGATGAAGGATCCGACGTATCGGCTGATGCGCCAGGACGAGGAGGCGCGGGCCCAGGTGGACCGCCTGCGGCTCTCGCCGCCGGAAGCGGGGTGAGTCACGATGCGGGAGAGGGCGTCCTGTGAGTCGGCGAGGAGAAGGGGTGCGTCCGCGTTCACCGGCCGTCTCCCGTTGCTATCTGGAAACCATCACACCACGAAACACACGAAAAAAGACCTAATGCATCCCTTTTCGTGTATTTCGTGTGTTTCGTGGTGATTCCTCATGCGGCAACGGCGGTGTTGAGGTCATCGATCAGGTTTTCGAGCGTACCGTCGAAGCGGCGATGGCGGCCTCGGTGGCGGTGTTGGCCTCGCGCTGGTCGGGGCGGAGGCGGGGATGGTCGTTGGGCAGAGCGGCGAGGGCGGCGCAATCGGCGTCGAAGTCGCGCGCGAGCATCTCCTGGAGTGCGGCCGGCGTGTGGAAGCCGCTGACCCGGCGCGAGCGGTTGAGGGCGTGGCGCGCGTCCTGGAACCAAAGGACCTCGCCGTTGGTCGAGTAGAGGAAGGGGACGCGATAGCCGCGGAAGTCGGAGGGGCTATCGGTGACGCCGCGGGAGTAGCGCTCGGCCTGGGTGAGGACGTTCTGGGGGCCGAGGCTGACCTTCTTGGCCTCGATGATGCCGAGGGGGCGCCCATCAACGAAGAGGGCGTAGTCGGCTGGGCCGTTGGCGGTCTCGTACTCGGTGATGGCGTGGGCGGTGCAGCCGGTTGTGGGGCGAGTGGGTCGAAGGGAATGATGGTCCAGCCCTGGGCCTTGAGTAGCGGGTCGATGCGCCGCCGCCGGATGACGTATTCGGATTCGTCATGGGCAGGGGGCATGGTTCGGCAATCTCCGTACAAGGAGGCGCGCTATGGCAGCGCGACCCCAGTATGTAGTATGCCGGTGGCGGTCACTGTTGTCGAGGGCCGTAGCGGGATGACGGCGGGGCCTCTCCCCTGTTGAGCTGGAGGTTCACAGCGACCGTCGCTTCGGCCCAATTTCCTCCCTGACGAATCGTTTCATTGCCCCCCCCGAATGGTGTCTACCAAAGGCGTGAAACGAACGGGTTGTCGGCGGCGCAAGGCGGGGAAGGACAAGGACATAGGGAAACACGATTCGTTTCACGGGCCGTGAAACGAAACGGCCCTTGGCACTGCCGGCGACGCGAAGGAACGCCCGGCGCGGCCGGGGGCGCCGTGCCGTGCGGCAGTGCCACCTGAGTGTTCCCCAGCGGCCCGCGCTCTTGATCCTTGCCATCACGGCTCGTGAGATGAATCCGTGCGGGGAGGGCCGGCCGATCAATGGAGTCATCTGTCAGGGGTCCGGGGTAGTGGCGCGGGAGTGGCGGCACTATCACCGCGGGTGATTGGGCAGCACTTGTGTGTGTGTGCGCGCAATGCAATCCATTTGCCTGCCGCACGCCCTCCTGTGGTGCGGCTTCCTCGGCGAGGGTGTGCTGGCGGCGGGAGGAGTCGTCGGCCTCCGGAGGCTTGCCGGAAAAACCGGACGTAGCTGTGTCCCATCAGCATGCCTAGAATCTCTTGCGCGTGCTGCACGATTTCGCTGCTCGTTAAGGACACCCTCTGTCGTGCAAACCGGCCAGTTGTTGAACAAGCGCTGCCTGATTGTCGGCGGCACCTCGGGGATCGGCCTCGCCGCGGCGCGGCGTTTCCTCGAAGAGGGGGCGCGCCTGATGGTCGCCGGCCTCGGTGCCGCACAAAACGAGGAGCTGATCACCGCACTCGGCCCCGTTGGCCGGTATCTCCTGGCGGCCTGCGACGCGCGCAACCCCAAACAGGTTGACGAACTGGTCGCGTTTACCGTCATGCTTCTCGGCGGACTCGACGTGCTGTATCACGTCGCCGGGTGCAGCGGGCGGAAGCACGGCGACGGGCCGCTGCACGAATGCACCGACGACGGTTGGCAGGCCACCCTCGACGACAATTTGAAGAGCGTGTTCCTCACCAACCGCGCCGCCGTGCGCCACTTCCGCAAGGCGCGGCAGCCCGGGGCGATCCTGAACATGGCGAGCGTACTGGCGCTGGCGCCGTCACCGCATCACTTCGATACCTGCGCTTACACGGCGGCGAAGGCTGGTATCATAGGCATGAGCCGGCTGGCGGCGGCGCGCTACGCGGCCGACGGCATCCGCGTGAACGTGATCGCCCCGGGCTTGATCGATACGCCGATGGCCCAGCGGGCTATGCGCGACGACGCCGTCCGCAAGTTTCTGCGGACGAAGCAACCGCTGGCCGCCGGCCCCGGCCTCCCCGAAGACTGTGCGGGCGCGGCCGTCTTACTGTGCAGCGATGCCGCCCGCCTGATCACCGGCGTGGTGCTCCCGGTGGACGGCGGCTGGGGCGTCAGCGAGGGACAGTATGTCTGAATTGCCGGAACAGATTGTCACGACCCCCCAGGAACTCGGGGCCTGCTGCGAGCACCTGGCCGCCTGCCGCCGCTTTGGCTTCGACACCGAGTTCGTCGGCGAGAACACCTACCACCCGCACCTGTGCTTGGTGCAGGTCGCCACCAGCGAGCGCCTGTTCCTCATCGACCCGCTCGCGGTCGGCCCGCTCGACGCCTTCTGGCGGCTCGTGGTCGATCCGCAGAACGTCGTCGTCGTCCACGCCGGCCGCGAGGAAGTGCGCCTGTGCCGGCTGTGGGCGGGGCAGACGCCGGACCACTTCTTCGATCTGCAAATCGCGGCGGGGCTGGTCGGCCTCGCCTACCCGCTCGGGGCCGGCGCGCTGATCCACCAGCTCCTGGGCGTGCAGCTGGCCAAGGCCGAGACGCTGACCGAGTGGCGCGACCGGCCGCTGACCGCGGCGCAGGTCCGCTACGCCTTCGACGACGTGCGCTACCTCCTGGCCGCTCACGAGCGCGTCGCCGGCCGACTCGACAGCCTCCGCCGCGCCGACTGGGCGAGCGAGGATTTCGCCCGGATGGCGGCGGCGGTCACGCCCGAGGAGGTGCCCGCGGAGAAGTGGCGCAAGCTGCGCGGCCTCGGCTCGCTCGACCGGCGCCGCCTGGCCATCGTGCGTTCCATCTACAACTGGCGCGAGGAGACGGCGGCGCGCATGAACCGCCCGGCGCGGACCATCGTCCGCGACGACCTGATCGTGGAGATCGCCCGCCGCAACCCGGCGCGCGAGCGCGACCTGCAGCCGATCCGCGGCCTGCCGCGCCGCGACCTCCCCGCCATCCTGCAGGCCGTCGAGGTGGCCCGGGCCCTGCCGCCCGAACAGTGGCCGCGCGCCGCCGAGCGCGAGCAGGATCCGCCGCAAGTCGGCCTCGTCGCCAACGTCCTGCAAGCGGTCCTCGGCGACTTCTGCGCCCGCCACCAGCTGGCGCCGGGCCTGGTCGCCACGAGCAGCGACGTCAAGTTGCTGGTGCGGGCCCGGATGCAGGGCGCCCCGCCGCCGGCCGAGTCGCTCCTGACGCAGGGCTGGCGCGCCCGGCACGTCCTGCCCGAGCTGCTCGCCGTCCTCGAAGGACGCCGCAGTCTGCGCATCGTCAACGTGCGCGCCGACTCGCCGTTCGTCGTGGAAGACGTGGGCGGGAAGTGAACTCCGCCTGTCGCTATTGGGGCGAGAGCAGGCAGCCGGGCAACGGTCATGTAGCGGTCGCGCATGTCGTTCCGCGGCACAAGCTGACCCAGCGCCTCGACGTTTTGGCCCACGTAGCGCTCGAGATCCACCCCGGCCTGCGGCGTCAGGTAGGCGATGACCGTCCCCTGCGGCGAGTTAAGGACGTAGGTGGGTCGGCCGTCGATCGGCGACGCCGAGCGCAAGAGTTGTCCCGGTCCAAGCATCTGCACCGACACCGCTCCCGTCTGCACCAGGCCGGAGGAAGGAGGCGCATTCGCCGTCGTGATGGGCAACGCGGGCGCGGGCGCGGGGGCCGGGTTGACACGCGGCGCCGGCGGTTGGGCCTGGCGCAGCCAGGCGGCCCGGTTGTAGTATTGCAGCGACAGCTTGTACTCGCTGTCCCGGTACATGTCGCCGAGCCGCGTATAAATCCGGCTCGCCTCGGCGTAGTTGCCCGCCTTCTCGTATTCCCGCGCCTGGGCGTACAGCGCGTCGCCCTGGCTCGCCGCCGTCGGCGCCGCCGGGACCGCGCCGACGCGCAGCCATGCCGCCCGGTTGTAGTACTGCACGGCCGCGTCGTGGTTGCTGCTGACGTACTTGTTGCCGAGCTGGTCGTAGAGGCGGGCCGCCCCCACACGATTTCCCGCCTGTTCCTGTTGCACCGCCTGTTGCAGCAAGGGGTCGTTGGCCGCCCCCGTGCCGACGTGGACGGTTCCGTCCGCCGGCTGCGAATGCCCCGGCTCCGCCACCGCGCCGGGTAACGATGGGAGACCGCCGCCCCCGTGGTCCGGGGACGGGCTTGCCGACCCTTCGTGCGCCACCGTGCTCGCCGTCGTCCCGGGGCCGCTCGTGGGGCCGGAGACGTCCTTGTCGCGGATGTAACGGTATTCGCCGGGGGGCGGCAGGATCGGCAGCCAGTCCCCGTCGTCCGCGTGTTGCAGCGCGCCGATGGCGATGACCTGGGTGCCGCCGGTCAGCGTAGTCCCGACGACGTCCGGCTTGCCCGACTTGTAGGGACTGCCAATGAGGACGGGCGCCCGCGCGTCGAGCGCCGTTACGGTCCAGATGCATTGCGCCGCGTCGGCGGGGCGCACGCTACGGGTGTTGATCCAGCTGTACGACCCCTTCGGCGGCTCGATCTTCAGCCACCCGTCGGAACCCTTCTCGACCACCTGGACGAGGTCGCCGCGCTTGAGTTTGTGGGTGACGTAGACGGCCGGCTCCGTGCCGGGCTTGCAGCGCACCTCGGCGTTGTCCGTCTGCACGGCGGCCTGGAAAAGGACGGCCTGACCGCGGGCGGGCCAGGCGACAGCCAGCGCCAGGGCAGTCGCGAGCAGCATCCGTGCGAGTCGCATGGCCATTCTCCTGCGGCGCGAGGGCGGCGCCTGTCTGCAATGCTATTCGGCCGAGCCGGCGGTGGGGGTACACGAAATGCGGGGTAGCAGCGCGGCCGCGCGACGGCGGCCGCATGAGCTTACGGCCGGGGGCGCTTATAGCGGCGGGTGGGGACGACGCAAGCCCAGTCGCCCGGCGGACGGCCCCCCGACGATTCGCCTTGACCCCCGGCGTCTCCTTCCTCAATAATCCCCGTCGCGATGGTCCGCCTGTGCTATGGTCCCCACGGAAGGGAGATCCCTTGGACACCGTCATGAATCTCATGGAGCAGGCCGAGAATGGGGTGGCAATGGACCACTTGATCGATCACGTACCGAGCGACCCGGCCGAGCGCGTCCGCGTGCTGCAACGGCTGCTGGGCGAACCCGCCTGCCGGCAGCTGGGCATCTACCCCATCCCGCCGGGCTTCAAGTTGTCGGTCGTCATCCCCGTCTACAACGAGGAGCAGTGGGTCCGTGAGCTGCTGCGCCGCGTCCAGGCGGTGCCGATCCCCAAGGAGATCGTCGTCGTCGATGATTGCAGCAAGGACGGCACGCGC
>DATFNV010000141.1:0-6617 GCA_035266225.1 Gemmataceae bacterium | reverse complement strand
CGGCAGCTGCCTGAAGATCGTGGTCGTAACACCAAGAGGTCTTTTTATTTGCCCCGTCACAAAAACACTCACCCAAGTGAGAATCTTTCTGGCGAATGCGGCTACGAACGAGTGGCCGAAGTGGTCGTGTCGCGCAAGTGCTCATTCTGGTACGCCAGCATTGGTTGAACGACCCCCACTCCCCTGACCCGGAATCACCCATGAACTACGTCCCCCGACCGATCGATACCGGCAACGTCACTCTTCCTCCGGAGATCCTGGAGCTGACCGAGCGCCTGGCCGAGCACGCCCACGACGTCTGGGCCCGGGAGCGCCTCGCTCAGGGCTGGACCCACGGGGCCAAGCGCGACGACGCCCTCAAGCACCACCCCTGTCTGGTGCCCTACGCCGAGCTGCCCGAGTCCGAGAAGGTCCACGACCGCAACGCGGCGCTGCAGACCCTCAAGGCCATCATCGCCCTCGGCTACCGGATCGACCGGCAGTGACGGCGAATTCACGACTGGGCGGCGGGCAGCGTCCGGGCGACCGGGCCCTTCCCGCCGCAGTTGCTCAGCGGCCCCGGCTGCAAGTGCTGCCACAGCCGGTTGCCGACGAAGACCTGCAGTACCGGCCCGAGCACCGCATCGTCGAGGGCGTACCACAGGCGGCACAGCTGGTTGTAGGCCACCTGGGCCATCCACACCTGCGCGGCCTCCAGGTGCTCCAGGGCGGTCTCGTAGAACGCGGCCGCGTCCTTGCCCTGGCCCAGGACCAACCACGCTTCCCCCTCGCTGACGAGTACCCAAAAGCGCTCGTGCTCGGGGGCCCTGTCGCCCAACTCCCGGCAGGTGGCGACCACCCCGCGCGCGTGCTCGCCGGCCGCGTTCGCGTCGCCCAGCAGCAGCGCCAGCGTCGCCGCGTTGCCGCCGGGGAAGTAGTGCCGGTTCAGGGCGAAAGCCTCCTCGTAGACCTTCCGCGCCAGCCCGTACATCGACCGGACCACGGCCGGCAGCTCCCTGGCGGTCGTCCCCGCGGTGGCCCAGTGGCGGTCGCCGCTGCTCTTGTAAAGGCGGCCGATGCGCGACAGCGTCTCGTGGTCGCCGAACACCCGGCACAGGGCGCGCAGTGGCTCCAGCAGCTGCCGCGCCTCCGCCAACCGCCCCACCTCGGCCAGGAGCAGGGCGTGCTCCTGCTGCAAGGGGACGGCGTGGTCGTACAGCGGCCGCACCCCCTTGAGCGCTTCCCGGGCCTTCGGCTCCTCCCCGTCCGGCGGGCTCGCCGAGCCGGCCTCGTCGGCGCTGCGGCCGTCGAACAGATCCAGGGCCTCCTGGTAGCGGCCGGCCTTCCACAGGGCGTGGGCGATGGCCAGCGGCACGCGATGGCTGGGGTAACCCTCCGCGAGCGGCCGGCCGTCGCTCACCTGCCGGCGGATGGTGTCGCGGGCCTGTTGCAGCCGGGCGGCGGCGACGCCGGCCGACACCAGGGCGCACTCGCTCCACAGCGGCTCGTAGTCGAACTTGGCCGTCGCCAGGCCGTAGACCGCCAGGGCGAAATAATACTCGTCGCGCCAGTCGTGCTGCCGGCCGAATTCGTAACCCAGCCACAGCGCCGCCTCCTGGCGCAGGCGCAGCAGCAGGGCCAGGAACCGGTCGAGCTTCTCGTTGCCGACGACGGAGCGGCGGCCGCCGGGCGGGTGCAGGTGCTCGGCGTCGGCCCGCCCCTGGATGTCGGCGGTCAGGTCGGCCAGCAGCTTCTCGAAGTGGTAGGCGAAATCCAGCCGGTCGGCCCGGCCGGCGGTGTCGGAGGCCACGTTGACCGCCCCCGTCTGCCCGCGCGCCCGCCACGACCGGCCGGCCAGCAGCGCCTCGCGGGCCCTGGGGTCGCGGTACAGCGCCGGCAGCAGCCGCACCTTCAGCTCGCTCTCCATCTTGACGAAGTCCCAGGCCAGCACGTTGTCGGGCCCCATTTCGCCGTAGTCGAAGACGGCGGGGTAGTCGGCCTCGCCCCGCTGCACGCCGAGCAGGACGTTGCGGCCGTGCAGGTCACCGTGGGTGTGGCCGACCAGGGTCGGCGGCACGGCGCCGTGGACCAGCGCCCAGGCGACGTACTCGTAAGGGTCGAGGTAGACGGCGTCGCGCGGGTCGTCGGGCTGGTCGCGGCCGCACAGCAGCCAGACGGCGTCGCGACGCAGTTCCTGCCGCCAGCGGTCCCGCGCGAACTCGCCGGGGTTGGCCGTGCCGTCGCCGCTCAGGGCCTTCGTCAGCAGCTCGGTGTGCAGGGCCAGGGCCGGCCCCAGGTCGGTGCCGGGCTCGGGGAACACCCAGCGCCCCAGGGCGCGCCGCAGCCGCTCGCGGTAGAAGGCCCGGGCCCGGTCCCGGTCGGGGACCGACCCCGGGTAGAACCAGCGGCCGAGGTCGGTGTAGATGTGGGCCAGCGCCCGCTCCACCGACACCGGCTCGGGCTTGTCGTCCATCACCGCCCACTCGGTAACGGTCTCCAGCGACTCGGGCCGGCTCTTCTCGCGATCGGGGCCGAACAGGGTGTAGGCGTCGCGGTAGAGGACCGCCACCCGGCCGGAGGCGAGGCGGCACTCGCGCGGCGGCACCAGGATGCGGCTGGCGATGTCGCGCCCCGCCGTGCAGTTCTCCCAACCGCGCATGTCGCTGCCGACCTTCTCCGGCGTGCCGAGCTTGACGATGTACGTGCGGAACTCCCGCGACCGGCGCCCCGCCGAGCCCGGCACCGCCCCCTCGCCCAGGCGGACCTCCACGCCCAGGACGATCCGCTCGCGCGACACGCTGGAGTAGCCCCGGTAACAGCGCGAGACGATGATGGCCTCCAGCCGGGGGTCGGCGAAGACCTCCAGCAGATCCTGCTCGGCCAGCTTGCGCAGCTCCTCGGACAGGACGGATTCGACGGCCCCGGTGAACTGAACGGGGACTCCGTTGTTCATGCTCGATCTCCGAAGGAATAGGGAGCGGTCGAGGCCCGAGAGGCCTGGGCCTGGGCCACCCGGGGAGTGACTTGCCCGGTGGGCAAAGTCGGTGGGCAAGTCACTCACGAGACGCAACAGACACCAGGACAAGCACTTGCGCCATTGGTCCTGCGACTTGCCCACTTGCCCACGTATTTGTGGTCAAGTCACCTTCCCACGACCTCCGGTGACAATGCAACGCCCCTGACCTCCGAACACCCATCCGGGATGCCACGGTTACCTCCTGGTGGATCAGGCCCCGAAACGCTGATCGAGCGTGCGGAACAGGGCAGCCACCGGCGGATCGAGGTGCCTGTGAGTGTCCCGCATCCGGCGGAGGACATCCCAGCACGATCGGAACCAGCGCTCGGCAGCGTCCGCATCACCGGCGCGATCGTGCAGGGTGGCCAGCTTGTGGTAAGAAACCGACAGGTCGCGCTGCCAGCCGGCGTTGTGCGGGTCGGCCGCGGTCAGGCGGCGGCTGATGTCCAGGGACTGCCCGAAGGCCTCCTCGGCGCCGGCCAGGTCGCCGCGATCCGAGTACACGTCGCCCAGCCGCTCGTAGCTGACGGAGCGGCCGTGAAGAGGGCGTCGGGGCGGTCATCTGTGAAGTCCTCGCCGCGGGGCCGGGTCCGTCTGCGGTAGAGAGAGTTAGTCTACGCGAAGTCCGTCCCGGCCGCACGCACAATCGCCGGCCGGACCGTCCATTTCTCTACGCGTTGCGATGAGAATGTTTTTCGGACCTCGATGAGGCGGACCTGAGGCGGCAGGTCGCGATCGGCAACGGGGTCAACGGGGGCTGAGCCTGCCGCTCCGCGTGGTGGTCATCGTGGAAGGGCAAGGCGAGGACGGCTTCGGTCTCACGGTGCGAAGGCGATTACAGTCAAGCCGGGAACACGCGAAAACTCATTGACGTTGTCCGTAAGCAGCGACAATCGATGGTGAACCGCCGTCGCCGCAATGATCAGATCGTGAGCACCGATCAAGTGGCCTCGCCGGCTCAAATCGGCATAGATTTCTGCATGAACCCGGGCGACTTCCGTCGAAAAGTCCAGGGCGCGTATGCCGGCAATGATGGCTTCGACGAACGCTGAACGCCGACTGCGCCGAGCTTCGGTATCGGCGCGATGCACCCCCATCAACAGTTCGGAAACGGTCACCGCACTGATGAAGACGTCCTCGGACGGCGCCCAGGGCGACAGGTAGATCGGCTGACCGCGCCGTTCAAACGAGATGAAGACGTTGGTATCAACCATCAATCCCACGGGTTGCCCTCGGCAGGGAACTGGCGACGAATGTCACGAAGATCCTGGCCGAATGCTTCGGCGTCGTCGCCCAGTTGAGGAAGGTTCTGCAAGAACGCGTTCAGATCGCTCACCTTCAAGGGCGACGGCGGCCCCCCCGGTGTGAGACGAGCCACGACCTTATCCCCTTGCTCCAACTCGATGGAGATGCCTTCCGAATAGACTCGGTTCACGAGATTGCCAAAGTCCCGCCCGGCGTCGGCAACCGTCATGCGTTCCATGGCAAGATCCTCATCACAGGATGGACCTACTTCGACCGAGTCATTATAGCCAAGTCCGGCCGCCGGTCGCAAGGGAGGCCGTGAAGTCGGGATCAGCCGCCGCCTTCGAGGGTGAACAGGTACAGGTGGTTCCCCACGCTACCGGCCCAGATGCGGTCGCCGATGCTTCCGTCGAGGAGGACCATGCCGCTGTTCACGGCCAAGGCGAGGTGGGCGCGGCCGGCGTCGATCAGGGCAGGCAGCGGGGAAAACAATATCGCTGCAATCGCTTATCCATCTTGCAGTTGCGTGAACTGTCCCCGGACCTCCCCAGTTGCGTGAACTGTCCCCGGACTTCCCGGACCTCGGACCTCCCCTTAAGGGAGCCCCTTCCCGGCCTGGAGGAGAACGGGTAGAATCCAGCGTAGGACGATACCAACCACTGCAACCCCGAACACCATGAATGCGACGGTCCCAAAAAGGAAGGTAGTATCTCATGTCCTCTGATATCGCGCAATTCGATCAACGTCTGACAGCGCTCGAAGCGGCGCTAGCTCAGGTTCAACGAAGGCTGGGGCTTGCTCCGTCCTCGGCGAACTGGGTTGAGCAGGTTGCCGGCTCATTGGCGGATATTACCGAGGAAGATTATCTACAGTTCCTGGAATGCTGTCGCGCCGTCCGCAACGGAGATTCCATCTCCGCCGCGGAGGAGGAGCCGCGGCCATGACGTACCTGCTGGATACGGACCATCTCAGCATTTTGCAACGTAAGGCCGGTCCGGAGTATCTTCGGTTATCGACATGGATGGCTCAATTGACCGCCCTGGATTTTGCCTGCTGCGTCGTGAGCCTGCACGAACAGGTGGTGGGCGCTCATGCCTTTCTGAACCAAGCGAAAAACTCCGCCGGACTGGTCCGCGGCTACGAGTTGTTGGAACGATTGCCGCGCGATTATTTGGCGTTTGCCTTGCTGCCCTTCGACGCCCCCAGCGCGGCGATTTACGATCAATTGCTCGGCCAAAGTCTGCGTATCGGCGCGATGGACTTGCGGCTTGCCTCCATCGCTCTTTCGCGGAATCTGACAGTGCTGACGCGCAACCTTCGTGATTTCGGTCGCGTGCCTGGGCTCACCATCGAAGATAGGACCGTGTAGGGATGGCCAACCTTTCGGCGGGGTCGGAAACCCCTTGGCCTCCCCGGAGATGGACGGGAAAAGCAGTTTCGCGGCTCAGCCTGGGGATACAATACTCTTGGGATTGAGGATAAGGAGGAAGATCATGCCAGAACGAATGAACCAACCGCCCGAGCGGCCAAACGGAGAGGAGGCGACGCCATGACCCTCTACGAGCAGAACCGTGCCAGGTTTTCCGCGGCGGATTTGCAGCCCTATGAGGGGCAGTGGGTCGCGTTCAGCCTGGATGGAAGCCGCATCCTCGCGAGCGCCGAAACGCTCGCAGCCCTGGAGGCGCGCCTGGCCGAGGCGGCTGCCGATCCGCAGGAGGTGGCCCTGGAGCGGATCGCGCTGAGCGAGGCTTTTCTTGGCGGGGCGGAGTTTCTGTAATGCTGTGCTTCCCCTACCTGTCTGAATTGTTGGTGGGTCCGCCGCCGCCTTCCCTGCCGTCCGGCAGCACCGTCCGCTGGCGGCCTCTCGTACACGTACGGATCCTCGGGCCGACGGGAGGATTCCGCTACTTCCCGCGTGCGCTGCTGGACACCGGGGCCGACGATACCATTTTTCCTCTGGACGCTGCGACCGCTCTGGGCGTGGTGCTGAAGGCGGATGTGGGCCAGGTGATCCGCTGGCGCGGACAGCAACACGCCCTGCGGTTCGGTGACGTCGAACTCGAGTTGGCCGACGAGAGCGGGGCCGTCTGGCGCAAATGGGCCACAGGCCATGGTTAATCGCCGTAATGGTAGCGGCACGCAATGATGATCACGTCGTCCGCCTTCACGGTATAAACCAAACGATGTTCGTCGTTGATCCGTCGGGACCAATATCCGGCAAGATCTCCCTTGAGCGGTTGGGCGTAACCGGTCGCCCGCTCTGACGTAATCAGTTCTCGGCAGCGGAGTTGCGGCCGCCCGGCGGGTAGTCAAATGGGCCTCCGCGGGATAGGGTGGTTTTGCAGCTGACACCTTATCCCTACACGGAGGCCCGCTC
>DATFNV010000140.1:0-20229 GCA_035266225.1 Gemmataceae bacterium | reverse complement strand
GAGCGGGCCTCCGTGTAGGGATAAGGTGTCAGCTGCAAAACCACCCTATCCCGCGGAGGCCCATTTGACTACCCGCCGGGCGGCCGCAACTCCGCTGCCGAGAACTGATTACGTCAGAGCGGGCGACCGGTTACGCCCCCTTCGTCTTGTCCAGGCGGTAGTTTATTGACATCTGCATGTTTGTTACCTTGCGAGGTCGGAACTACTGAAAGCCACGTCAAACATCAGAGTATACTGTGAATGGCCTTCCGTGATGCCACCCTCCGACTTCCTCAAGGAACAAGGGCGGGCCATGTGCCTGTCCTTTCAATCAAGCCAGCGGAGGATGGTGCGGTGGTGACGCTGGTTCACTTGCCCGCCTGCTTGCCCGTCGCCACGTCCCACAGCTTGATCGTCCCGTCCCTGCTCCCCGAGGCCAGCGTCTTGCCGTCCGGACTGAAGGCCACGGACAACACCTCGCCAGTGTGCCCCTTTAGGGTGGCCCGTTCCTTACCCGTCGCCACGTCCCACAGCTTGATCCGCCGGTCCTCGCTCCCCGAGGCCAGCGTCTTGCCGTCTGGACTGAAGGCCACGGAGTACACAATGCCCGTGAGTCCCCTGAACGTATCCTGGGTTCTTCCGGGGTAAAGTGCGGAAGCAGTGAGAATCGGGCCTTGGCCGAAAGGCGAGGCCAGCAAACCAACGGTACTCGCACCTAAAACCGGAAGAGCGGTGGCCTGTTCTTTGCCCGTCGCCACGTCCCACAGCTTGATCGTCTTGTTCCTGCTCCCCGAGGCCAGCGTCTTGCCGTCCGGACTGTACGCCACGGACCGCACCACGTCCGAGTGTCCCTTGAGGGTAGCCCGTTCCTTGCCGGTCGCCACGTCCCACAGCTTGATCTTCCGGTCCTCGCTCCCCGAGGCCAGCGTCTTGCCGTCCGGACTGTACGCCACGGAGTCCACCCTACACGTGTGTACCCAGAGTTTGGCCTGTTCCTTGCCCGTCGCCACGTCCCACACGTCGATCTCGCCGGTATCGCACCCCGAGGCCAGCGTCTTGCCGTCCGGACTGTACGCCACGCAGAACACCCCGGTGTATCCGTTGAGTATCCCGGCGAGAGTGGCCCGTTCCTTGCCCGTCGCCACGTCCCACAGCTTGATCGTCCCGTCGAAACTCCCCGAGGCCAGCGTCTTGCCGTCCGGACTGTACGCCACGGAGGAGACCCCGTCCGTGTGTCCCTTGAGGGTGGCCTGTTCCTTACCCGTCGTCACGTCCCACAGTTGGATTTCGCCTGGCTTGCCGCCCAAACCACCCCCCGAGGCCAGCGTCTTGCCGTCCGGACTGTACGCCACGGACCATACCGCCTCTGTGTGTCCCTTGAGGGTATCCCGCAGTTTTGGTTGCTGTGCCGACAGGGGCGACAGTACGGTCAGCCCCAGACAGGTCAAGCCCAGCCAGCGCATCAACCCTTGCCCTTGTCTCAAATTTGCCTTCATCGCTCGCCTCCGGTTGCCTCGTTCATCCTCCTTGTCCGACAGTTTACCCATATCCTCGGTCGCTTGCCAGACGGAACGCCACGCCAGGGCAAGGGCGAGCGAGCGAACAAAGCCGAGCCTTTTCATTCCGCCTCCCCTTCCTTCGCTCGCTTGCTGGGGGTCTGGGGTTGGGGGTAGGGCTGTTCCTCCCGCCCCTGCCGAGGGCGTCCGGCTTCGCCTTCGCCGGTGCGGTCAGCCCAGGCACTCACGCCGCCGGTCCCAGTTGCCTCGTGAGCCATTCCCGCACATCCTGACGAACCCAGCCCGACCAGCCGAACCCGACAGGCATCTCGTCAACGCCAAGGGCGTGTTCGAGGTCAAGGTGCCGCCGCAGGTGAGCGTGGATCTGCTCTGGCTCCAGTCCGTGCGGATGAACCAGACGGCTTCGAGGGCGTGGCAGCGGTCGGCGAAGACCTCCAGGGCGGCGAAGAAGGTGTGGTAATGACGCCTGACGCCCTGGTGAAACTCGCAGGTGATGCAGAAGTTGCTCACAGCATTTGCCTCCTTTGTGGAGGATGATGTTCAAATCTTCACTGACCTGCCAGCTTGGTAGGCGACCGCTGTGCGCCGGCGGGTCGCTGCGCCCGGCTCTGCTGTCAGCTGCTGACCGGAGGCGCCTAACGATGAGCCGCCGAGGTCGTGCGAGAAGTTATTGCACTAAATTCATCCCTTTTTCCTCCTCAAGGAAGGTGTGCCGCAGGCTGAGCATCCCCCCTGCATGGGCTTCGGCGACCACCCTTTTCTTTCGTGTTGCACTTTTTCGAGGCGGCGCACTCCTGGGCGCACGGACGGGTGCTGGACGGAGCGTGAAGGGGTGATCCGCAAAAATCGGCCGGCGGCGAAAAAACCTGGCCAGGGGTCGTGAGGGGGAGCCGAGCAGCGCAGGGTCTCGCCTCACGGTAGCCCTGACCTTACTTGAGGTAGCCGCTCCTCACTGTCGTTGCAGCCAGCGCCTGACGGTTTCCCTGCTGACACCCGCCCCGTTCGCCACTTCGGAGATCCGCTTCCCCTCGGCGGCAAGGCGTCGTATTGTCTCGATGGTCCCCCGGCTGATGTTCGGCCCCCCCTTGGTCTCTTCGGGGGGGAAAGGGTCGGGGACGGAGGCGAATACGGGTTCCAGCTTCAGCCGGACGGCCTCCGTGGTTGCGTGCAGGACGGGCCAGCGGGGGTTGGCGTAGACCCGAATGAGGTCATCGTGGACGGGCCTGCCGTGCGCTGCGAACAGGGACGCCACCTCCTCGCCCGCTTGCTGCCGCACCATGTTGATGGCCGTCTTCCGCAACTTGTTACAACTACGGGCTGGAAAATCTGATATGTCTTCCCGCACTCGGTCGATGAGGCGGGTCCACGAGTTTGCCAGCGAATTGTTCCTACAACCTGGTGGGTGCAGGTTGCCGCCCGTTTTTGTCGTCATTACCCGCTGGGGGTGTGGGGTGTGGTCGGAGGGCCATGACCCAGCGCAGAGCGTGGGCCGTGATGTCCCACAGGCGCCATTCCCCGTACACGTCGCTCTTGCCCCGGAGGCGGCGAATCCAGTCGGCGGGCTCCTCGGGCAGACCGAGCCGGCCGGCGAAGGGGTGCGGCTGGCCGAAGAACACCTCCTCAGGTCGAAGGGTCGCCATTTCCGCCATGCCGAAACCGCAATTGAGCCCGAGCGCCATCATGAGGCGCTCCCACGGCAAGGCGTACCGCCAGAGGGTCGTCAGTTCTTCGACGGAAAAGGTTTCCACGGCGAGTGAAGTGATTCTCGCCCGTTCTTTCTGTGACCGGGCGACCTTGACGGGCCTGACTTCGTAATCGTCGGGCCGGCGCCAGTGGTAGTGCTTGTTCAGGTGCAACCAGCGAAGGAAGCATCGGAACTCCTTGACGGCATTCCTGGCCCACGCCTGGCTAATGGGCTCGCCGGTCTTGTTGCTCACCGGCCGGTTCGCCATCAGCCGGAGGATGCTGTCAATCTTGGCCAGGTCGAGGTCGCCCAGGGTGAAGTCGGGGACACGTTCGGCGACGAACTCGATGAGGCGAACTTTACCTGTGCCCCAGAGGGTCGGGTGGCTCTCGTTGACGGCAGCGATGTAGTCCTTGACGGCCTGCCCGAACGTCTCAATCTTGCCAGTGGCCAGGGCGGTTGGGCTCGTCGTGGCTATGCCGACCTCTGCCAGCCGTTCAAGCCAGCCCCCCGGCACCTCGCCCACCGGCACGCCTTCGGCCACGGCACGGGCGGCGTCCAGGGGGAAACCGAACCAGAAGGGGCCGCTGTCGTCCGCCCGCTCCTCAGCCGTCCAGTGGCTGTATGCCCGTTCATGGTCGGCGACGACGAACCGCCAGAGCTGCTCAATCTTGCCCGCCCTGACCATCGCCTCGATTTTGTCCCGGCCGAGGTAGAACTTCGGCTGGCTCCCCGAGTGGAGGTAGCCCACGTTGCGGAAGAATCGCCCGTTCTTCATCGTGCCCAGTTTCATCGTTGCGCTTCTCCGGTGTGCCGCTGAAGTGTAGTACACGTTACTGATCTGATTGCCGGGGGGGGGGAAGCTCAGTAGGCGGGAAAAAACAGACCAAGATCAGACCAGTCAGGCCGGGGGAGGACGCTTCGACTGGTCTGATTGCCGGGTGGGAAGCTCAGCAGCCGGGCAAAAAATCAGACCAAAATCAGACCGATCAGGCCGGGAGGTGGGGGGGTCAGACCGAGGAGTGATTTGACGTAACTCGTTAAACGAGAAAGACCTCCGGTTGCTCAGGCCGGAGGTCTTTCTTCGTTAAATGTGGAGGCGCCGGGAATTGAACCCGGGTCCCGTGGCACTTCAGCGCCGGCTTCTACGTGTGTATCTTGTCTAGTCCTGGCCGGCCGGAACCTTGCGGCTCCGCCGTCCGCGTTCGCCCCGACGACCCCCGACAAGCAGGGTGCCGTCCGGGCTAACCGGCGGTGAGTTTTAGCCATCGCCGCCTCCGGTGTTCAGGCGACAGCGAGCCTGATTTGGCGACCTATCCGCGACCTCTCAGGCAAAGCTCGCGAAGTAGGGGCTCCATTTCTTAGGCAGCCAGAGCAAACTGCGGTTCAGCAGTTGTTAGTGTGATCGGCTATTAGCGTGGCCAACCGATCAACCACGACACGCCACCCACGCCTCAACTTGCCCGGTCGAAACCAGATCGCCCCCGCAAGGGTGACCTCACCGGGGTGAGACTACCACATTATAGGTGACCCGCCCGCCTTTCGGCAAGTGGGTGCGGCACCGACGTGCCCTCCACAGGATTCCGCCCGGCCACGCTTCACCGCGCCGGCCAGGCGGGCCTCGGGCCATAGAGTTATCGGCAGCCGCCGCGGCGGAGTTGAATCGGCGCCGGCGCCCGGTAAGCTGCCTCCTGAGATGCCGCGAGCGGCCAACGGAGGGACACCCCATGATCCTGATGCCCATCCTGCTGACCGCGGCCCTTGCCGCCGCGGAGTCCGACAAGCCCAAGGTCGAGCCGCTCTGGCCGAAGGGCGCCCCCGGCGCCAAGGGGACCGAGGACGCCGACAAGCCGACGCTGACTGTCTTCCTGCCCCCCGCCGACAAGGCCAACGGCTGTGCCGTGGTCATCTGCCCCGGCGGCGGTTATGGCGTGGTCGTCGATACCTACGAAGGGAAGGACGTGGCCCGCTGGTTGAACGAGCAGGGCGTGGCCGCGTTCGTCCTTCGCTATCGGCACGCCCCGCGCTACCGCCACCCCGCCCCGTTGCAGGACGCCCAGCGGGCCCTGCGCACCGTCCGCGCCCGGGCCGACGAGTGGAAGGTCGATTCGCGTCGCGTCGGCATCATGGGCTTCTCCGCCGGCGGCCACCTCGCCTCCACCGCCGGCACCCACTTCGACGACGGCAAGCCCGACGCCGACGACCCCGTTGAGAAGGCCGGTTGCCGTCCCGACTTCCTCATCCTGGCCTACCCGGTCATCACGCTCAGGGAGCCGCACGCCCACAAGGGCTCGCGCGACAACCTGCTCGGCGACAAGCCGTCGGAGGAATTGCTCACCAGCCTGTGCAATGACGAGCAGGTGACGGCGAAGACGCCGCCGACCTTCCTGTTCCACACCAGCGAAGACGCCGCCGTGCCGCCGGAGAACAGCGTCCTGTTCTACCTGGCGCTCCGCAGACACAAGGTTCCCGCAGAGTTGCACGTCTACGAGAAAGGCCGGCACGGCGTCGGCCTGGCGACCGGCGCCGGCGGAACGCCGAACGACCCAGTGCTGACGACGTGGAAGGAGCACCTCGCCGACTGGATGAAGGGGCGCGGGCTGCTGAAGAAGTAGATCCCGCCTGCCGGGCGGGACCTGGAGCGGCGCTCGTAGTGACCCGATTTATCGGGTCCGCCAACCGGGACCGCATGAATGCGGTCACTACGAGCACCGGGTCCCGCCCGGCCGGCCCGGCAGGCGGAACCTACAAACTGCTCTTGACCCCCCGGCGGGGTGTGCCTATCACCGCCCCGCCATGACCACCCCATACCGACTCATCCTGTGCGCCGCGGCTGTGGTAGCCGCGGCGGTCGCCGGTGCCCTCGCCGCCGACCGGGCCGAGCCAACCGCCACCGGGCACGTGCTCATCCTCATCAACGAGCGCACCGTCGAGGGCGACATCGAGCGCGTCGGCGACCAGTACCGCGTCCGCCACGCCGTCGGCGAGACGTGGGTGCCGGGCGACAAGGTGCTGCGGTTGTGCGCCGACATGGCCGACGCCTACCGCGCGCTGCGGGCGCGGGCCAACCTGAACGACCCGGACGAGTGTCTGCGCCTGGGCCGCTGGTGTCACGGGCACGGGCTCTCGGCCGAGGCACTGGAGAACGTCGCGGCGGCGGCGAAGCTCGATCCGAATCACGCCGAGGCGCGGCGTCTCCTGGCCGGCCTCCAGCGGGCAGCGGCGGCGCCGCCGCTGACGCCGGCCGCCCCGACCGCCGCGGCTCCCGAGCTGTTTGAGGGGCCGGAGCTGGATACGGCGGCCCGTGCCGCCTTCGCCACCAAGGTCGAGCCGATCCTGATGAACGCCTGCGCCGGCTGTCACACGGCCAACCGTGGCGGTTCCTTTAAACTGGCGCGCACTTACGACACCACCTCCTTCAGCCGCGTGTCGCTGCAGCAGAACCTCGCCGCCGTGCTGGCCCAGGTGAACCTCCAGCAGCCGCAGGAGAGCAAGTTGCTCGTCAAGGCGGTGACCGCCCACGACCCGCAGGCCCGGCAGGCACCGCTGAACAGCAAGCAGATGGCCGCCTACCACACCATCGAGGACTGGGTGCAGACGACGCTGGCCAGCAACCCGCACCTGCGCGAGCGCAGCCCGCCGCCGACGCCCGCCGCGGCGGCCATCCCCGCCCCGCTCGCGCCGTCCCCCGCGCCGCCGACGCCCGCCGTCAGCGCCAAACCCGCGCCACCCAGCCCGGCGCCGCCGTCGGCCGGGTTCGCCGCCGCGCGGCCCGCGCCGGTCCCCACCGGGCCGGTGGACGAGTTCGATCCGATCCTGTTCAACCGCCAGGGCCAGCCGCCTGACGAGTCGAAAGACGATAAAGGCAAGCCACAATAACCGGCCGCTCGTCGAAGGACCGCTTGCGGCTTCGCAGGCCCTGCGAAGCCGCAAGCGGCCGCCACGCCGCGCAACATCCTTCCTCATTCCCTTGCAATGCCCCGGGGCGCGCCCTACAAGATACCTTTTCGGCGCTGTCTCACCCCGAACTTGCCGTACCGCACCGACGTAGTTAGCATGAGGGAAGCCTTGTCCACATCCCTGATCGTGACTGGATCGCGTGCCGGCACTCTCTCACCGCGGCGCCCCGTGCGGCGGCAGGCCACAGGATGACCCCATGATCGACGTCAAGAACCTCACCAAGTACTTCGGGCCGGTCCTGGCCGTGGACCGCGTCAACTTTAGCATCAGCCGCGGCGAGATCGTCGGCCTGCTCGGCCTCAACGGCGCCGGCAAGACGACGACCATGCGCATCCTGACCACCTATCTGCCGGCCACCAGCGGCACCGCCCACCTGGCCGGCTTCGATGTCCGCACCCAGTCGCTCGACGTGCGCCAGCGCATCGGCTACCTGCCGGAGAACGTGCCGCTCTACTCCGAGATGCGCGTCGAGGAGTACCTGCAGTTCCGCGCCAAACTCAAGGGGGTGGGGCGTAAGGAGCGGCAGACGCACCTGGAGTATTGCCTTGGCCGCTGCCGCATCCGCGAGGTGCGCCGGCGCCTGGTCGGCACCCTGTCCAAGGGCTACCGTCAGCGCGTCGGCCTCGCCGACGCCATGATCCACGACCCGCCCATCCTTATCCTCGACGAGCCGACCTCCGGTCTCGACCCGGTGCAGATCCGCGAGACGCTGGCGCTCATCAAGGAATTGGGGGAGAGCCGCACCATCCTGCTGTCCACGCACATCCTGTCCGAAATCGAGGCGGTGTGCGGGCGCATCATGATCATCCACCGCGGCCTGCTGTCGTCGGACAAGAAAATGTCCGAGCTGGCCGGCGGCGGACCGATCCACGTCGAGGTCCATGGGCCGCCCGATCAAGTGCTGAACGTGCTCAGGACCACCGACGGCGTCGAGCAGGTGCGCCAGAAGGCCCAGGCCGACGGCGTCGTGACCTGCGAGGTGCTGACGCGCGAGCGCAAGGACCTGCGCGAGGCCATCGCCCAGCGCCTGACGCGCAACGGCTGGACCATCCGCCAGCTCGAGCAGCGCGCCCGCAGCCTGGAGCAGCACTTCATGGAGGTCGTCAGCCACGGCGCCACGGCGGCCGAAGGGAAGGCGGGGTAAGCGAGTATCCCGTTTAGCGCCGCGCTCGTAGTGACCCGATTCATCGGGTCCTGGTCAACTGGACCGCATGGATGCGGTCACTACGAGCGCGGCGGCTAAACTCGAGGGAAGTGATATGTCGAGCAAGGCGATTACCGAGAAGAAGGACGACGCCCCGCAGCCGCTGCGGTGGCAGACGCAGGTGGAGGTGGCGCCGTCGGCGCTCGAGGACAGCGCTCCGCTGGTGTCGCGCTGGGTCGGTGCAGTTGGCCTGGCGCTGGTCGTCATGGGCGGCATCGCCCTGCTGACCCACCTGGTGGGCCAGGGTAACCGGCTCATCGGCCCGAACCTGGGCGGGTTCCTCTTCCTGCTCGGCGTCGGCGGCTTGATGTACCACGCCGCCAACGACGCGGACCAGCAAATCCGCCGCGTCTACATGGGGCTCGGCTTTCTGCTGCTGGCCCTGGGCGCCGGCCTGTCGGTGCTGCCGATGCTGGTCAAGGGCACCCCGGCCGCGAGTCGCTTCCTGCCGGTTGGGCTACCCTGCTTCGTCGGCGGCCTACTGTTTACGATGGCCTTCGTCCGCAACGAGACGGACGCCAAACTGCGCGACATCGCCGTGTATGTGATCGGCGGCCTCGGCATCGTCATGGCCCTGCTCGGCTTCGTCCTCGGCAACATCTACCCCAAGACCTTCCTGCTGCCCTACGGCTGCCTGCTCATCCTGCTCGGCCTGTTCTTCCTGTGGGCGGCCGTGGCCCTGCGCGGCGGCGGCGGCGACGACCTCGGCTATCTGGTCGGGCTGGGTACGGGGGGGCTCGGCCTCGTCGCCTTCCTCGTCGCCCTGGGCCGCTCGCTGGTGCCGTGGCTGCTGTTCAAGTTCAAGCTGATGGAGTCGGGTTACGATGAGTTCCTCTTGCCCGCCGGCCTGCTGCTGATGGTGGGCGGGCTGCTCTACGTCGCGGTGGGGGCCGGGGTGTGTTCCGACCGCCAGTTCGTCGTCCTGACGCGCCGCGAGCTGGGGGCCATCTTCTTCTCGCCGTTGGCCTACCTCGTCCTGGTGGGTTACACCCTGCTGGGCTGGTACATCTACGCCACCTTCATCACCGCCTTGTGGCAGATGGACCCCACCACCGGCCTGGGCATTCCCCGCTCGGTGATGGAGCCGATCGTCGCCCGCTACCTCCTCAACTGGCTGCCCATCATGTGCGTCATCATGCTGGTGCCGGTCATCACCATGCGCCTGTTCAGCGAGGAGCACCGCACCGGTACGTTGGAGATGACGTTCACCACCCCGGTCGAGGAGTGGGTGGTGGTGCTCAGCAAGTTCTGCGCGGCCCTCGCCTTCTTCCTGATCGTCTGGCTACCGTGGGGACTGTACCTGATCGACCTGCGGGCCGAGGGCGGTTCGGAGTTCGACTACCGGCCGCTGCTCGGCTTCGGCGTCGCCCTGCTGTTCAACGGTGCGGGCTTCGTCAGTATGGGCCTGTTCTTCTCCAGCCTGACGCGCAACCAGCTCATCGCCGCCGTGTTCACCTTCGTCGGCATGTTCTTCCTGCTGGCCGTATTCTGGGTGAAGGATCTCTATTTCGTCCCCGACGCCCTGCAGACGGCGCTGGAGCACCTGTCGTTCGTGGACATGTGGTTCAACGCCATCCAGGGGAAGCTGGCGACGCGCGACATCATCGTCTACGCCTCGGCCGCGGTCTTCTGGCTGTTCCTGACTGTGAAGGTGCTGGAGTCGCGCAAGTGGCGCTGAGGCCGATGGGAAGCGCCGCCCCGGCGGCCCCTGGGGCGGCCTGAGATAATGAGATAATAGGGATGAAGCGATGACTAATGTCCAACAGACCCCTCCCCCGCCCTGGCTGCAGGCCATCGCCCGCCATAGCCGTCCGGTGGGCCAGGCGCTGCTCGCTGTCGCCGGCGGCCTGCTGCTGCTCGACGGCATCCTCTGGTACAAGTACGGGGGGCCCGCGGCCCCGGTGATCGCGGGCACGTTTATATGCGCCGTGGCCCTCGCCGCCGGCGGCCTGTGGTTCCTCTCCCCGCCGTCCGGGACGCTCGGGGGAACCGACGCGGCCCGGCTCCTCGTCCTGATCGAGGGCGGCGTGATCGGGCTGGCGCTGACTGTGTTCACCTTCTGGCAGATGATCCCCTGGTGGAAGGACGTCAGCACGATCGAGGCGTGGCGGGGCGAGAACCGCTTGCACCCCTGGCTGCTGGTCACGACGGGGCTGGTCGGCCTGGCCGTCATGTTCTCCAGCTTGCTGCTGGCGCGCGCCGAGGAGAACGCCAACCGCTCCTTGCGCGTCCTGCTGTACGGCTACAACAACGCCGTCCTCCCTGGGCTGCTGCTCCTCGCGCTCCTCATCGGCATCAACGTCCTGTCCTACGTCTTCCTGCCCAAGACGTCGGACTGGACCTTTCAGAAAATCTACACCCTCGACCAGCAATCGGAGAACGTCCTCAAGGGGCTGTCGCAGCCGGTCACGGTCTACGTCCTCGAGGAAGACCGCGGCACCGCGCTGTCGAAGGAAACGCACGCGCTGATGGAGAACGTGCGCTCGGCCAGCGACAAGGTACAGGTGGAGTACCTCCTGCGCGATATGAACCCCGGCGCGGTCAGCGAACTGATGCGGAAGTACAAGCTGAGTGACGATACCGGCCTGCTGATTGTGTACGGCTCGGGGGACAACGAACTGAACCACTTCGTCCGCCAGTCGGAGCTGATGCAGATGCCGCCGATGCAAATGGACCAGGAGGCCCCACGGCGGCCGCCGACGTTCAAGGGCGAGGATCTTCTGATGTCGGCTATCCGGTTCATGGAAGAAGGGCAGAAGAAGCCGGCGCTCTATTTCGTGCAGGGCAACGGTTGCCTCGACCTGTTTGGCGTCGATGTGGGGGCCAAGCCGAACCGCCGGGCCCGGGCGCTGGGGGATCGCCTGCGCGACGACCACTACGACGTCAAGGGGCTGATCCTGAGCGACACGTCCTTATCCGGCCTCGATAGTCGCATTACCGTCGCCACCGCCGTGCCCGACGACGCTTCGGCCGTGGTCGTCGCCGGGCCGCGCGAGAAGTTCAGCGACAAGCAGCTCGAGGCTCTGCGCCAGTACATGCGCCCCGCCGATCCCAAGAAGAAGAAGGGGAAGATGATGGTGCTGCTGGACCTGGCGCCGGACCCGGACGACCCGAAGAAAATCGCCTCACTGGGAATCGAGCGCTTGCTGTCCGAGTTCGACGTGGAGGCGCCGGCCGAACGCGTGCTGCGTCCGGACCGCAACCGGCCGGACCTGATCGCCGTGAACACCAACCCCGAACTGCGCGGCAAGAATCCGTTGGCCACCGCCTTCGACCGGCAGGTGTTCCCCCTGCCAGACATTCGGCCGGTCCAGCCTCGTTCCTCCGGCGCTGTGCCGCCCGGCGCAGGAGGGAATTACCAGGTGGACCGGCTTCTGGAGACCTCGCGCCTCCTGGCGCCACTTCGCCAGCTCCAGGTTTTCACGGACTCGAGCCTGGGCGACCCCGAAACGCTGGTCCGCGATCTGATCGATAACCACAGCGATGAATTAAGAAAGAAATTGGTCGCGAGCATCCCGGTTGGCGTGGCCGTCTCCGACCCGGGGACGCCCGACGCCAGGGACCCGCACGCCTTCATGCGCTCCTCACGCAGTGAAGGCACTCCCCGCCTGGTCGTGATCGGGAGTACAGGCTTCGCCTCGGACGCGGAGATCATCGCTCGCGGCCGCGGGGCCGAGCGCCAGCAGGGCGCCGACTCGGACTACTACGACATGTTCTCCAGCGCCCTTGCCTGGCTGCGCGAGAAGCCGAGCAGCATCGGCATCACCCACAAGGACCGCGACGTGTACAAGATCCAGAACACGGCCGAGCCGGCCTCCATGCTGCTCACGCCGTTCCTGCTGATGTTCCTCGGCGTGATCGGCCTCGGCCTCGGCGTCTGGGTGGTGCGGCGCCGCTGACCTGACCCGGCGGCCGGGAAGTGCCGCCCCCCTCCCGCCTTCCGATTCACCTCACCGACAGCCGGAAGCACTGATGCCATGAACTTCAAGACGACTTACATCCTGTTCGGCCTCCTGGTCGTGGTGCTCCTCGCCTTCGCCGCCTACCAGCTCTGGGGCGACCGCGGCGACACCAAGGGGGCCTCCGGCGACTACCTCTTCGCCGATTTCAACAGTGGTAAGGATCCCGTCAAGACCGACGAGATCGACCGCATCCGCATCGAGCGCTCGTCCGGCGGCAAGAACGAGACGTTCGACTTCGTCCGCGGCAAGGACGGCTGGCAGATGAAGGAGCCCTACGCCCTCCGCACCGACGGCTACCAGGTGGACAACCTCCTCCGCCAGGTGACGGGGGCCCAGCGCGAGAAGAGCCAGATGTCCTCGAACCTGGCCGAATACGGCCTGGACAACCCGCAGGTCGTCGTCATCCTCGCCAAGGGCGACAAGGAATGGAAGCTGAACGTCGGCAAGCAGTCGCCGGGCTCCGGCGGCGTGGTCTACGCCAGCAACGCCGACAAGCCGAAGGAGCCGGCCGCGGTTCGCAAGAACAGCCTCGACGCCGTCTTCAAAAACGTCAACGACTTCCGCTCGCGCGAGCTGCTGTCGGCCACCTCGGCCAACACCTCGTCGGTCCAGCTCGATGCCGGCGAGAAAGTCCTCTCGCTGGAGAAGACCGCGGACGGCCTGTGGCGCTTCCTGAAGCCGGCCTACGGCCCCGCCAACCTGGAAGGCGGTGAGACGTCCGCCCTTCCGGTCGTCGGGGAGAAGAAGGTCAACGGCGTGCGCGACCTGATCGACGACGCCAACGGCTTGCGCGTCGAAGCCGAGAACGACTTCGTCGCCGAGGGCGTCAGCGACGGCGACCTGGTGGCGAAGTATGGCCTGGGGGACAAGCCGGAGACGCTGCGCATCCAGACGAAGTCGAAGCCGCTCAGTGGCGAGGAGAAGACCGAGGTCCTGCTGATCGGCAAGAAGGCACCGAAGGTCCAGGACAAGAAGGACGAAAAGAAGGATGAAAAAAAGGACGAAAAGAAGCCCGAAGACAGCGTGGACTATTACTTCGTCCGCCTGGAGGGCGAGAAGTCGGTGGAGCGCGTGCCGGCGGCGAAGGTGAAGCCTCTGCTCGACGTGGCCGCCAACCCCGAGGCCCTGCGCAACCGCGACCTGGTGACCGTCCCCGGCACCGCGAAGATCGACGCCATCGACGTGCGGGCCGGCGGCAACACCCTCAAGCTGCGCCAGTCCGATCTGAAGTGGACGCTGTACCACGACGGCGCCCGCGCCACCGACGCCGGCGCCGTCCGCGACCTGATCGAGGCCCTCACCGGCGACAACCCGCTGCTGCACAAGAAGCAGCCGCTGGTGAAGACCTTCGTGGACAAGGACGACGGCCTGGAGTTCGACAAGCCGGCCGCCGTCGTCTCCGTCTGGATCGACGGCGTCAAGAAGGAAGACAAGAAAGAAGGCGAAAAGAAGGATGAAAAGAAGGATGAAAAGGAGCCGGAGCTGAAGAGCACCACGTCGGCGGTGACGCTCACCTTCGGCAAGCGCGACAACGACAAGGACCTGGCCTACGTCCGGCGCGAGTCGGGCGGCGACAAGAGCATCGTCACGGTGTCCGCCGGTCTGCTCGACAAGATCGTGAAGGGGAGCAGCCCCCTGGCCTACCTGGATCGCAAGGTGCCGACCTTTAGCGAGGACCCCTTCGACGCGACCAAGGACGTGACGAAGCTGTCGCTGCGGCGCGGCGGCCAGACGTGGGAGCTGAGCAAGGAGAAGTCCGGCGACAAGACGGTGTGGAAGTTCACCCAGCCGCAAGCGATGGCCGGCCGCACCGCCAACGAGGTCGGCATCGGCGACGTCCTGCGCGACCTGAGCGGCCTGAGGGCCGACAAGATCGTGGACGAAAAGCCGAACGAGACCAACCTGGATCAGCTCTACGGCCTCAAGTCGCCGGAGACGAAGGCGATCGTGACGGTGAAGAAGGACGACAAGTCGGAGGAGTGGGTCTACTCCTTCGGCAAGCAGACCGACACGAAGATGGGCGTCTACTCGAAGTTGAGCAAGAACGACCTGGTCTACCTGGTGCCGAAGAACGTGGTCGAGCGCCTGGACGGCGCGGAGCTGCGCGACCTGACGGTACTCAACTTCGACATGAAGCAGGTGAAAGGGGCGAAGCTCACCGTCTGGAGCAACGACTTCAAGAAGCCGACCACGCTCGACCTGGAGCGGAAGAAGGAGAACGACTGGACGGCGAAGGACGGCCCGATCACTCCCGACGGGACCAAGGTGGAAGACTTCATCAAGAACCTGAGCCACCTGCGCGCGACGAAGTTCGTGACGCCGAAGCCGAACACCGACACCGGCCTCGACGTGAACAAGAAGGCGCTGAAGGTGGAGATCAGCACCGAGGGCGGCCCGCTGGAATTGCTGGTCGGCAACCAGGATCCGGACAACAGCGGTCAGCTGTTCGCGTCGAGCAACAAGCTGCCGAACGAGGTGTTCCTCGTCCCGGAAGCGGCCTTCAAGGACGCGAAGTCGAGCCCGGCGTACTTCAGCAAGTAACCGATGGCGAGCCGCTTGCGGCTTGGCGTTCGCGCAATCTGTGCCGCGCGAACGCGAAGCCGCAAGCAGCTCGTTGGCGTTATAATGGATTGGTTCGGCTGCCGATCCTTCTTCCGTGAGACTGCCGTGAGTGAGTTGAAGATCGTCAAGTACCCCCACCCGGCCCTGCGCTTCGAGTCGAAGCCGCTGCAGGCGATCGACAAGGAAGTGCGCCTGATCGCCGGCCGGATGTTGGAGCTGATGTACGGCGCCCGTGGCCTGGGCCTCGCCGGCAACCAGGTCGCCTGGCCGTTCCAGATGTTCGTGATGAACGCAACCGCCAACCCCGAAGAGGCCGAGCAGCAGCGCATCCTCATCAACCCCGTCGTCGTCGAGCGCAAGGGGACCATCGAGGGGGAGGAAGGTTGTCTCAGCTTCCCCGATTTGTATCAGAAGGTGCGCCGGGCGAAGACGGTCAAGGTGCAGGCTTACGATCTGGAAGGGAAGGTCATCGAGGTGCTGACGAGCGACCTGCCGCAAAACTTCGCCGAGCTGGCCTCGCGCGTGTTGCAGCACGAGATCGACCACCTGCACGGGGTGCTGTTCATCGACAAGATGGGGCCGCTCGGGAGGCTGGCGGCGCGCGGCACGCTGCGCGACTTCGAGCGTGAGTTCCGCCGGTCGCAGGAAAAGGGCGAATATCCGTCGGACGCGGAGATTGAGAAGCGCTTGAAGGAGCAGCAGGCGGAAGGCAACGGGACGCCGCCGATCCTCTGAGGTTGCGTGTCGCGCGCTCGTAGTGACCCGATTTATCGGGTCTCGGCCGGCAGCGACCGCATAAATGCGGTCACTACGAGCGCCAAAGGAGGAGAGCCGATGCGTCTGGTGATGATGGGCACCGGCACCTTTGCCGAGCCGACGTTCGAGGCGCTACTATCCGGCCCGCACCCGGTCGTGGGGCTGGTGACGCAGCCGGACCGCGTCGCCGGCCAGGAGCGCGGCTCGACGCGCCAGACCGGCAAGGGCATGAAGGCCATCGCCCAGGAGAAGGGCATCCCCGTCTTGCAGCCGGAGAGCATCAACACGCCGGATGGCGTCGCGAAACTGAAGGAATGGCAGGCCGAGTTGCTCGTCGTCGCCGCTTACGGACAGATTTTGTCGAAGGAGGTGCTGGAGGCGGTGCCGCACGGCGGCATCAACGTGCATGCCTCGCTGCTGCCGAAGTACCGCGGGGCGGCCCCGGTGGCGTGGGCGATCTACCACGGCGAGACGCGGACCGGCGTGACGATCATCCGCATGACGACCGGCCTCGACGCCGGCGACATGCTGGAGCAACAGGCCATCGCCATTCATCCTGACGAAACCGCCGGGGAGTTGGAGGCACGGTTGGCGCCGATTGGGGCACAGTTGGCGCTGAACGTGGTCAAGCAACTTGCGCGCGGCACGGTTCAGGGCGTCAAGCAAGACAAATCGCAGGTGACGAAGGCGCCGAAGCTGAAGAAGGAAGACGGGCGGATCGATTGGGATCGGGATAATGTGCCGAACAAGGTCCGCGCGATGCAGCCTTGGCCCACGGCCTACGCCTTCTTCCACCATGAAGGCAAGCCGCCGGTGCGAGTCATCCTTACTCGCGCCAAACTCGTCGATATATGGGAGGACGAGATACCGGGGCCGGGGACGATTGAAGTAGTTCCCGGTTCCCCTGCCAGGTTGTGTGTCTGGGCGAATACCTCCCGGGTCGAGATCCTCGAACTCCAGCCCGCGGGCAAGAAGCGCATGAGTGCCGCCGAGTTCCTGCGCGGGCACCCCATCCAGCCGGGCGACCACTTCGGCCCGGAATCCGAATGAGACTCCAACCCGCGCGCTTCACCGGTCCCATCCACACCGCCCGCACGCTGGCGCTGCAAGTCCTCCTCGACTGCCGCAACGGTGACGCCTTCGTGCAGGAAGTCCTCGACGGCCACCTGACCCGATCCCCGCTGAGTCCCGCCGACCGCCGCCTGGCGACGCACCTGGCGTACGGCGTCCTGCGCCGCCGCGGCAGTCTCGACGCCCTGCTGCACCCGGTCATCACGCGGGAGCCCCATAACGTCGAGCCGTGGCTGTGGGATGCGCTGCGACTCGGGGCGTATCAGCTCGCCTACCTGTCGCACGTCCCCGCTCATGCCGCGCTCAACGAGACGGTCGAGCTCGCCGCGCAGTGGGGCCGGCCGGGGGCCAAGGGTTTCCTCAACGGCGTGCTGCGCTCGCTGCTGCGCCTGCTCACCGACGACCGCACCGACAGGCCGGCCGCCGACGCCCTGCCGCTGGAGAACGGCGTCTTCCGGCGCCTGGCTCGACCTGTGCTTCCCGACCCGGCGACGAAGCCGGTAGAATACCTGTCCGCGTTTTCGCTGCCGCGCTGGTTGGCCCAGCGCTGGGCGGAGCGCTACCCGTGGGACGAGTGCGTGCGCCTCGGCTTCTGGTTCGCCGGGCCACCCCCGCTGTACTTGCGCGTCAACCCGCTGCGCACCAACCGCGACTCGTTCCTGGCGGCGCTGCGCCAGGCCGGTATCGCCGCCGAACCGGGCGACCACCCGCAGGCGGTTCGGCTGGATGAATCGGCTTCGATCCGCGAACTGCCCGGCTACGGCGAGGGCTGGTTCACAGTGCAGGACCAGTCGGCGATGCGCGTGGGGTCGGCCCTCGACCCGCAGCCCGGTTGGCGTGTCCTCGATCTGTGCGCCGCCCCGGGCGGCAAGACGACGCACCTGGCCGAGCTGCTGCACAACGAAGGGCAAATCGTCGCCTGCGACATCGACGACGAACGGTTGAAGATCGTCTCCGAGTTGTGCGCCCGGCTGGGAATCGGTATCGTCCAGACGCGACGGCTGGCGAGCGGGGGTCGTGAGACCCCCGGTGAGGAGCCGCCGACCGGTCCGTTCGACGCGGTGCTGGTCGATGTGCCGTGCAGCAACACCGGCGTGCTGGGTCGCCGTCCCGAGGTGCGCTGGCGTTTGAAGCCGGGCGACTTCGCTCACCTGGTGCGGTTGCAGACGAAGCTGCTGCTGTGGGCCGGCGAGCGCGTGCGGCCGGGGGGCGTTGTGGTCTATTCGACGTGCAGCACCGAGCCGGAGGAGAACGGGGCCGTGGTGCGGGCGGCGCTGCGCGGGTTGCGCGAGCTGGAACTGGAAGTGGAAGAGGAACAGGTGCCCGGCAAGCCGTCGGACGGCGGCTACTGGGCACGGCTGCGAATGAGGGGTTAACATGGCCACCGCGAAGGCTGCGCATCGAACCGGGTCAACGCCGCCCGCCGTCAATGGGGCGAGCGCGATCCTCGAACGAATTCGGGCGATCCAGAACGATCCGGTGCTTCAACGAATCCGTCCCAAGGGGATGGTGTGGGCCTGCGAAGACGAGGAATCGAACATGGGCGAATCGACCGTACATACGCTCACCCTCGACATCCTCCGCTATGGCCTGGCGTTCCACTTTGTCCTGATGGCGGGCTTGCGAGTCCTCGGCAACCTGAACCTCTATTTCTCCCGGCAGAACCCGAACCTGTTCCTCACGCCCGATCTCATGGTCGTCAAAACGCCGCGCCCGTTGCCCGCACAGCTCAGTTCGTACCGCATCGGGGAACAGGGACCGACGCCTCTCCTTGTTGCCGAGGTCCTCTCGCCGAGGACGTACAGGGAGGGCGACCTGACCGGCAAGCCGATCCAGTACGGGGAAATCGGCATTGACGAATACCTGATTGCCGACGTGACCGGCGAACTCCTGGCACAGCGCCTCCTGCTCCTGCGGCGACAACCGGACGGCACCTGGCGAGACAAGGAGGACGAAGACGGCGGTATTACGAGCGGTCTTGGGTTCCGTGTGGTGATCGAGGCCGACGGCCAATTGCGCGTGATCGATGCGAAGACCGGGGAGCACTATCCCCGACCGGAGGAGGCGCTGGCGGCGGTGAGGCGGGTCCGTGCTCTCGAAGAGGAGCTAGCCCGCCTTCGCGGTGCCTCGCCGAAGGGCAAGAAGGGGAAGGGACAGCGGCGCAAGTCATGAGCAAGAAACTTTATATCGAAACCGTCGGCTGCCAGATGAACGTGCTGGACAGCGAGCTGGTCGTCGGCAGCCTGCGCCGGCAGGGCTACCAGCTGAGCGACAGCGCCGCCGGCGCCGACGTGATCCTCTTCAACACCTGCTCCGTCCGCCAGCACGCCGAGGACAAGATCTACAGCGCCCTCGGTCGGCTGCGCCACCACAAGCTGCGCCACCCCGGCACGGTGATCGGCGTCCTCGGCTGCATGGCGCAGAAGGATCAAGAATTGATCCTCCGCCGCGCCCCGCACGTCGATATCATCTGCGGCACCGGGCAGCTGGCCCGCCTGCCGGAGCTGATCGCCGCGGTCGAGAAGTCCGGCGAGCGGCAGACGGCCCTGTCGCTGGCCCGCAACGAGGCGTCGCGCCACGAGGTCGAGCGCTCCTTCGAGACTTTCGACCCGATGCGCGACCCGTCGATGCGGCCGTCGCCGTTCCAGGCGTACGTCCGCATCATGATCGGCTGCGACAAGTTCTGCACCTACTGCATCGTGCCCAGCGTCCGTGGCCCCGAGCAGAGCCGTCCCCCGGAACACGTCGCCGCGGAGGTGCGCCAGCTCGCCGCCGAGGGCTGCAAGGAAATCACGCTCCTGGGCCAGACGGTCAACAGCTACAAGTACGACACCGGCGACGGCCGACGCTTCCGCCTGTCCGACCTGCTGGGGCGCATCCACGACACGGCCGGCATCGAGCGCGTCAAGTTCATCACGAACTTCCCGAAGGACATGACCGACGACCTGCTCGACGCGGTGCGTGAATTGCCGAAGGTGTGCCCGTACCTGCACGTCCCGGCGCAGCACGGCGACGACGAGCAGCTTCGGCGGATGAAGCGCCTCTACACGGTAGAATTCTACCGCGAGATGCTGGCCCGCTGCCGCGAGCGGGTGCCGGGCGTGGCGGTGTCGAGCGACTTCATCGTCGGCTTCTGCGGGGAGACGGAGGAGCAGTTCGAGCGCAGCTGCGACCTGGTGCGCGAGGCCGGCTTCAAGAACAGCTTCATCTTCAAATACAGCCCGCGCCCGGGGACGAAGGCTGATGACCTGTACCCCGACGACGTCCCGGAGGAGGTCAAGAAGCGGCGCAACAACGACCTGCTGGCGATCCAGAACAAGGTGAGCCTCGCCGACCACCGCGGCCGCATCGGGCAAACGGTGCGGGTGCTGGTCGAGGGGCCGAGCAAGAACGCGCTGAAGCACGATTCTGAGAGCGGGCCGATGCAGCTCACAGGGCGGACGATGACCGATCACATCGTCGTCTTCGACGGGAACGAGCGCCTGGCCGGTCAGACGGTGGACGTGGTCGTTGAGGATGCGTCGGCGTTCACGC
>DATFNV010000139.1:0-20127 GCA_035266225.1 Gemmataceae bacterium | reverse complement strand
CTCGTCGAGGAAGCTGCCGCTGGTCTCCCTCCCCTCCCCGAGGAGCCTTCCCTCCCGCTTCAGGTTGAGGCGCCGGAGGTTGAAGTAGAAAACGGAGAACCGGAAAAAACCGAAGGACGGGCTGAGAAAGTGCCACAGGCTGCGGCAGCTAAGCCGTAGGAGGGCAGAAAGGTGTCAGGAGCCGGAATGAAGGTCAACGGATAAGGCACAGCGGATAAGGGCACACAGCGCGTTCAGACATAACGTCTGAATGAGCTGCGTCCTCTTTCTTTTTCCGGTGTCAGTTCATTTTTCGCCCCTCCGACGGGCAAAAATGAACTGACACCGATTTCATCCCGACCCGCGCTTCCGCGGCGGCGGACCCCCATCGTCAATCGGCCGTCCCGCAAACCTCGTCCGCGCGACCCGGCTCTTCACAGACGATCGATTCCGTGCCGCCGAAGTGCCCCGTGAATTAGATGGCGTAGCCTTCCTCGTACACGATTCGCCCGACCTGCTGCCGGAGCGAGTCCATGCCCCGGCATACACCTCCGCGAAGCGGTCGATGGCCGGAAGCAGTCTCTTGCCCTCGGGACTGATCCAGCCGATTGCCTCCACAAGGTCCGCGTGCCGCTGGGCCAGGTTCGGCCAATGGGCGATCCGTTCGTGATGAAACACGCGGTTGCGCAGCGCTCGAATTTCGTTGAAGCGCTTGCTCACGGTGTGGCGAGTCCGGATGTGCCTGGGCATGCCGGGGAAAGTCGGCAACAGCATCCAGGGCCAGAAGACGCGCTCGTAACGGGTGTTCAGCAGGCTGGTCCAGAATCCGAACGTCAGTTCGGCGATGATGCGGCCCACCTCGAGGGGCTTGCCCTGCTTCCCCAGGTCGGCCTTGGCGGTGGTGACGTCGGCCTGTTCCGAGCGGGCCAGCCGGTTGGGCGGCGGGTCGAACCAGAACTCGCTGTGGAAGCGCCCCGTGGCGGCCGCGTGCAGGCTGTTGCGGAAGGCGACTTCCAGGGCCTGCAGGCTGGGATAGAGCGCCTCACACAGCTGGACGTTCCACAAATACCTGACGATGACGTCAAAGTCAGAATCCCCGGGCTGCCGATAGATGTCCAGACGCGGGGAAGAAACGCACGCGCGGATTTTCTGGAACAGGGGGCCTTGCATTTCGCCCTCTTGTTGCTACTATCTAGGTAGACCGTCCCCGGGCTATTCCTCTCCCAACCTCTGAGTTGGTGATGAACCCGGGGTTTTTTTTGCGCCCCTTCTCTCACGTCCCCCAACTCTTCCTCTTGCACAGCAATACGGTTTGACCTGCGGGGTCTGCCTCGATCAGGTCCGCCCACTCACTCAGGGTCAGGCCGTTGGCCTTGAGGAGCTTGGCGAGCAGCCGGCCGGTGCGCGGGTCCTCGGGAGGGGCGGCGGCCAGGTGGTCGGCGACGGCCAGGGTGGCCAGGAACTTGAGCAGTCCCTCCCAGGCGTCGCGGACCTGCCAGACGGCGTGGACGGCCTGGCCCTGATCCATCCAGCGGTGGACGTCGTCGTACCCGGCGACGGCGGGCCAGGGGAAGGTTTCGACCCCGGCGGCATCGTAATCGCGCTCGCCACGCGGGGGGAACAGCGGCTCGGCAGAAGGCGACATCAGGCGTAGTCCTCAGTCATGAAGGAAACCGGCAAAGAAGAAGCTCACGCCAAGGCGCCAAGGCGCGAAGGGGCCAAGCTCAGGCTTCCTTTGCCTTTTGGCGCCTTGGCGTGAGCCTTCGGCCTTCGCCGACGCAATAAAAGTGGCCGCCTATCACCGGATGATACCCGATGCTTCCGCGGCTTGCGAGATGCGGGCGCGGCAAAAGGGTCGCGGCAAGTCAACGGTTCGTCCCGGCGGCGCGGCGGGCGATCAGGGCCGCGACGTAGCCGCCCTTGAAACCGCTGTCGATGTTCACCACCACCACGTTCGCCGGGCAGGCGTTGAGCATCGTCAGCAGCGCCGCCAGTCCGCCGAACGACGCGCCATAGCCGATGCTCGTCGGCACCGCGATCACCGGGCAATCGACCAGCCCGCCGACCACGCTCGGCAACGCCCCGTCCATCCCCGCCACCACCACGATGCAGTCGGCTGTGCAGAACTGCTCGCGGTAGCGCAGCAGCCGGTGGATTCCCGCCACGCCGACGTCCGCCACCAACTTCACCTCGGCGCCGAGGGCCCGGGCCGTGTTCACCGCCTCCTGGGCCACCGGCAGGTCGCTGGTGCCGGCCGTCAGCACGAAGACCTTACCCGCCGGCGCCCGCGGCTCGCACCCCGGCGCCGGCAGCCAGAAGATGCGGGCGACGCGGTCCTGCTGCGCCTGCGGGAACTGCCGGGCCAGGTGCTCGGCCTGGGCGGCGCTAACCCGCGTCGCCAGGCAGTCCTGCCGTGCCTCGACGAACTTGCGCACCACCCCCTCGACCCATTCCGGCGTCTTCCCCTCGCAGAAGATGACTTCGGGGAAGCCGCAGCGCTGCCGGCGGTGCAGATCGACGTGGGCGAAGCCGAGGTCGGCGACGGCACCGCTCTCGACGCGCTGCAGGGCGGCGTCCACGCTCAGCCGGCCCGACCCGACCCCTTCCAGCAGTTCGCGCAGCTCGTTCTTCTCCATCACCGTTCCTCCCTCTCGTCTCCCGTCAGGATACGCGCCGCGGTGGCGGCGACGACGGCCGGATTCCTCGCGTCGGGGAGGTGTCGCGTGTGGAAGAAGCCGCGGAAGGGCTCGCCGGACGAGGAGAGGATCGTCCCCGGCTGGCGCAGGTTGAAGACGATGACGAAGCCGTCCTTGTCCCAGGACAGCAGTTTGACACGGTCGCCGTTCAAAGCCGGGGGACAGTCAGCGGGGCCTCTCCCCGGTTGAGCTGGAGGTTCACCCCGTGCGTCGCTTCGGCCGAATTTCCTCCCTGACGAATCGTTTCATTGCCCCCCCCCGAAGTGTGTCTACCAAAGGCGTGAAACGAATGGGTCTTCGGCGGCGCAAGTCGCGGAGGGACAAGGACATCGGGAAACGCGATTCGTTTCACCCCCCCGTGAAACGAAACGGCGCTTGGCACAGCCCGCCAGGCGAAGGAACGCCCGACGCGGCCGGGGTGGCGCCTGGCCGTGTGGGCGCCGCGCAAGGCAATCCATTCTCCGGTGGGGCCAAGGCGACGGACGAGCGGCGTCGCTGGCAGGGGCTCGGGCGCGCGGGTGACCGGCAGGGGAAGCGGCTGTCGCCGGACCAATCCAGCGGCCGGGGCAGGCAATGCTCCAACCCGCCTCGACCGCTCCCCGGGATTCCGTCACTGATCGCGCTACAGGGTCGAACAACAAGGGAAATCACCGTCTGTCGGCGTAAGGCTGCACCTTGTCGTAGACCAGGTCCACGAACTGTTCCAGGAACTCGAGATATTCCGTGCCGGCGATGGCCTGCACCTTGTCGAGAAGATCGCGCTTGCGCTCCAGGATGGTGACGAAATGTTCGACGCCGAACGACGTGAGCGGCCCGCCGGTCCCCTGGAGCGACAGCAACTCGTCAATCTCCACGGCGGTGAGGTTCCCGGCGCGCTCGGGGTTGCGCTCGAGCCAGTCGAGCAGTTCCGGTTGGGTGGCCTCCTCGTAGAGGCGGCGCCGGGCCGGGTCGCCTTCGGCCGGGCGCGGGTTGTGCATGCGGCCGAGCAGCCGTTCGATGGGCTGGGTGCGCAGCTCGTT
Source organism: Gemmataceae bacterium (assembly GCA_035266225.1). Taxonomy (GTDB): domain Bacteria; phylum Planctomycetota; class Planctomycetia; order Gemmatales; family Gemmataceae; genus DATFNV01. The sequence continues at coordinate 16,433 of DATFNV010000139.1, read as the reverse complement.
GACGGTCAGGCCCAGGGCGCGGGCGCAGGCGCCGATGGTGGCGTTGCGCAGGCGCCGATCGCCGCTGGGCACGAGGATCTGCCGGATGGTTTGCAAGTTGAGGTTGGTGATGCGCGCGAAATCGCTCTGGTTCCAGCCGCGCTCCTCGACGAGGCGCGCGATCTTGGCGGCGAGGTCGTTACTGCCGGGTTGCGTCGGGCCGTCGGTCATGCCCGCCATCCTACAACGCCGCCGGGCGGGCGAGTAGGTCCGTTGTCCGCCGCCGCTTGCGTCTTCGCAGGTTTGACTGCGAAGCCGCGAGCGGCTCAGGCATCCTGGCGCGACAGCGACTTGACGCCCAGGGCGAAGCCGACCACGCCGACCGCCAGCAGGATGCCCCACGCCGTCAGCAGTTCCCCCGGGCCCAGGCCGCGCCAGATGGCCCCTTCCAGGGCGTAAATGCCCCACTTGACCGGGCTGAAGTTGCTGGCCGTCTGCAGCCACGCCGGCATCACGAACAGCGGGATCATGCCGCCGCCCAGCATCGCCAGGGGCATCATGACGCCTCCGCCGTCCGCGCCGGGTCCATGCCGACGGCCAGCGCCGGCGCCTTCTCCCCGCCGAACGGCGACGAGTCGCCGAAGCCTTTCGGGATGACGACGTAGCCGACCTGGTCGCCGGAGCGCACCGCCGCCCGCGCCTCGTCCCGCGACAGGGCCGTGACCTTCAGGGCCTTCGAGGCCTCCAGCCGGGCGACGAAGGCGCGCGCGTCGGCGCTGCCGTCCTCATCGACGACGGCGACGGCCATCGCCCCGCGGCCGGCGTCGCCGCCGCCGAAGATCGTGCCGAAGAAGAGGGCGAACAGCAGCGGGAAGACGAAGATCCAGAACAGCCCCATCGGCTCGCGCGCCAGCAGGCGCAGGTCCTTCAGGGCCAGGGTGATGGCGGCCATCAGTCGCGCAGCCTCCGTCCGGTCAGGGCCAGGAAAACGGCCTCGAGGTCCGGCTCCTCCGTGCGGATCGCGGCGACTTTTACCCCCGCGGCGGCCAGCCGGACCAATTCCTCCAGCGGCTGGTCGGTGTCGATGCGCAGCCGGTCGCCGTCGAGCGCCCCCGGCAGGGCGACCCCCTCCGGCACCGGCCCGGCGAGCCGTGCCTCGACGACCGCTCGGCCCCCGTGCTGGGCGATCAGTCCCGCCACCGTGTCCAGCGCCAGGATTTTGCCGTGGTCCATGATGGCGACGCGGTGGCACAGGCGCTGGGCCTCCTCCATGTAGTGAGTCGTGTACAGGACGGTGCGGCCCTGGCGGGCGAGACCTTCGATGTTCTCGAAGATATGGTTGCACGACTGGGGATCGACGCCGGCAGTCGGCTCGTCGAGGAAGATCACCGGCGGGTCGTGGACGAGGGCGCAGGCCAGGTTGAGGCGGCGCTTCATGCCGCCGGAGTAGATGCCCGTCCGATCACGGCGCCGCTCGGTGAGGCCGGCAAACGTCAGGGCCCAATCGACGCGCTCCTTGAGCCGTGCCCCGCGCAGCCCGTAGAGCCTGCCGAAGAAGTACAGGTTCTCCTCGCCGCTCAACCCGTCGTAGAGCGACAGCGCTTGCGGCGCCAGGCCGATGCGGTGGCGCACTTCGGGCCGGGTCGGGTCGGCGGCGCCGTCGATGGCGACGCGGCCCGAGTCGGGCCGCAGCGCCCCGCACAGCATGTTGATGGTCGTGGACTTGCCGGCACCGTTGGGCCCGAGCAGGCCGAAGGTCTCGCCGGGCCGCACCTCGAAGGACACGCCGTCCACGGCAACGAGGGGGCCGAACGATTTGCGAAGATTGGTGACCTGAATCAACCGATGTGCCCTCCAACAATCGCGTCGTTTACCGGCCGTCGATTTATCGGTTCGCGAAACGATGAATCCGCGATTCATCGTTTCGCGAACCGATAAATCGAGCGCCGCCGCTAAACGAGGCGTCAGCGCTGCAGGATGTCCGGCCGGACGAAGTCGGCGCCCTGGATGCGGATGCGCTTGAGGGGCCACGGCTCGGTCGGAGTGACAACGCCCGGCCCCTGGTCGGTGACGAGGAAGGTGTCGCAGCTGCGGGCGGCGCCGACGGCGGCGTTCCAGGTCACCACCCAGCCGGCCTGGAACAGTTCTTCGGTGCCCGGCATCAGGGTCAATTCGACGGGGGCACGGCCGGTGACGTGACCCTGCGGGTTGAGGCGCCATTCGTGTTCCTGGCCGGTCAGGGCGTAGACGCGGCGGCCGGCGGCGAGGATCTCGCGCGGCAGGGCGTCCGGCCAGGTCGAGGCCAGGTAGGTCGCGCCCACCTTGCAGGCGGCATTGTGCTCGGCGCGGAAGGTGTCCTCCGGCGGGCCGAAGCTGACCGAACGGGTGGCCGACGCGTAGAGGCCGTACTTGCGGGCCGTCACGCCCAGCACCGCGTACTTGCGCACCGGCGTCGAGGTAAAGCCGAACTGGCGGTACAGGCGCGAGCGGCCGTCGGCGGCGACGCCGACCTGCAGCGGCAGGGTGCCGCGGTGGATGAGGCGGTGGCTGACCTGGCCGGCGACCTCGCGCTCCGTCTCGCCGGGGTTCATCGTGCGGCAGGTCGCCTCCAGGGCGTGGCTGACAACCTGGCCCAGGGCCCGCAGACACGCCTGCTCGTAGGGCGTCAGGGTGCGGCGCAGCAGGCGCAGCTCGCCGGCCACCGAGCGCAGGTTGCCGAAAGGAACGTCGCAGGCCACCGTGCGCCCCTGGCACAGGTCGGCCAGCAGTTGTTCGCGCCCCTGGTGCCACGGCCATTCCTTGAGCTGAAAGCCGAGGCCGTCGATCTCCTCGTCGAAGAGGCGCTGGGAGGAGCAGTTGGCCGAGAGGAGCCAGCGCTGCTCGGCGCTGAAGTAGACGGCGGGCAGGGCGGCCGGATCGAGGACGGAGCGGGCGACGGCGCCGCTGGTCAGCCAGGCGAAATTGTCGGGGTCGAGGATCAGCAAGCCGTCGCACTTGGTCCGTTCGAGCAGGGTGGCGAGACGGGCCTGCTTGGCGTCGATGTCGGAACGTCGCCCCGGCCCTTCCGCGGCACTCGGGCCGCCCAGGAGGGGAAACGACTGAACCAGGGTTTCGGAGGGGATGCTCATCGGTCTCCCCGTTGAGCCGGCGAGCCTACCGCGTCCCGCGGTGCTTCCACTAAGACGGTGCCAAGCGCGAATCGCCCAGAGTCGAGGATAGCAAGTTTCCCGGCCGCTGCGAAGGGTTTTATCTCGCGCGCAAACTGTTCGAGGGGTGTCCCGTCGGAAAATCCCGAACGCGACCGACGGGCCGCTTGCGGCTTAGCACGTTTGACCTGCTAAGAGGCAAGCGGCTAGGAGGTGCCCCACGGCGGCGGGAAGGCGCCGTGGGCGTAGCGCTGCGCCAACTCCAGGTAACTGGCGGCGATCCGCTGCGTCCGCGCCAGCTCCTCGGGGGTGATCTCGCGGACGACCTTGCCGGGCACGCCCATGACCACCGAGCGCGGCGGGATGCGCCGCCCCTCGGTGACGAGGGTACCGGCGGCGATCAGGCACTCGGCGCCGACCTCGCAGCCGGACAGCAGCAGCGCCCCCATGCCGACGAGGGTGTCGCGGCCGACGCGGCGGCCGTGCAGCACCGCCCGGTGGCCGACGACGACCCCCGGCTCGAGCTCCTGCGGCTCGCCGTCGTCGGTGTGAATGACGCACCCATCCTGGATGTTGACGCGCGCCCCCAACGTGATCCGCGCCAGGTCGCCGCGCAGGATCGTGCCGAACCACAGGTTCACCCCGGCCGAGAGCACCACGTCGCCGGTCACCACCACCCCGGGCGCAACATAGAAATCCTTGATCGCTTGCATGGTCCGTAGTCCGTGGCCAGCAGTTCTCTCCCCCGCCACTGTACAATGGGGGCGAGTCTTCGACCACGGACGACCAATCATGAGCGACGACGGACCACGGACCACGGCCATCGTCTTTCCGTTCGACCTCTTCGGCAGTCCCGGGGCCGGCGCCGGGGCGGCGCTGCTGGGCGACGAGCTGCGCGAGGTGCTGGCCGACAACCGCCGCGAGACGGTGCCGACACGCGCCGCGGCCTACAGTGATCGGCTTCGCCTGCGCGAGTTCACCTTCGAGACGCTGGCCGATTACGAGGGCTGGCGCCGGCGCGGCCGGCAGGCGGTGCGCCAGGTCCTGCGCCGGGGCGACTTCCTGCTGTGGCTGGCCGGCAACCACCTCGGCGCCCTGCCGCTCTACGACGAACTGTCCGCCCTCGGCGAGCGCTGCCTGGTCGTGCAGCTCGACGCCCACCTCGACATCCACGACTTCGCCGGCTGCACCTCGGAGCTGTCGCACGGCAACTTCCTCCTGCACTGCGCTGGCCCGCTGCCCCCGGTCGTCAACGTCGGCCACCGCGAATTGCTGCTGCGGCCCGAACACGTCGCCCGGCACTACCGCCTGGCCCTGCCGGCCGAGCTACTGGCGCTCGACCCCGACAGGGCACTGGCCGCCGTGCGCGACGCGAGCCGGCGGGCGGAGCGCGTCTTCCTCGACATCGACTGCGACGTGTTCGACCCCGCCTTTTTCCCCGCGGTGGGGCAGCCGGTGCCGTTCGGCCTCAGTCCCCAGCAGCTGCTGCGCTGCCTGGACGCCGCCTGGTCGGAGCGCGTGGCCGGCGTGGCCGTCTCCGAGTTCGACCCGGGGCGCGACCAGGACGACCGCAGTCTGGCGACGCTGGTCTGGCTGCTGGAATACCTGCTGCTGCGGCGCTGCGAGGCGGCGTGACGTATAGTGCGGTAGGTTCCGCTTGCCGAGCGGGACCCCCTCGTCTGGTCCCGCTCGGCAAGCGGGACCTACTTCCGGAACAGTCCAGGAGGCTCACGCATGGCTTCCGCCGCCAAGCGCCGGCCGCCGCCGGCCGACGACCCCATTCCCCAGCCCCCCGCCGAAGGCGAAGCCGCCGCGCCGGCCGACCCCTCGGTGTGCCCGCGCTGCGAAGGCAAGCTAACCAACCCGACCGGGCTCGGCTGGTGCCCCCGCTGCGGCTACTGCCGCTCGCTTGAGGAAGAAGGCAAAGAGATCGCCCCCCCGGCGGAAGAGGCCGCGCCGAAGAAGCCGTCGGTGCTGGGCGCCTCCGAGTTCGGCGAGGCGATGAAGCGGATGCCCGGCTGGGCTTGGCCGCTGCTCGGCGGCGTGGCCATCGTGGCGGGTGTGTCCGTCGCGGCCGACTACCTGCTGCCCGAGGAGTGCCTCGCCCGCGCCCTGTGGTCGGCGCTGCAGATGGTGCTCGGCGTCATCGGGCTCATCGCCGCGCAGCTCTGGGCAGTGCTGATCGTCGGCGCTCACGAGGAGGGGTTGGGGGCGAAGGACGTCATCCTGCCGGGGCGGTTGTGGCGCGCCACGTTGCGGCGCCTGCCCGAGACGCGCAAGCCGGTGTGGCTCGGGGCATGGTGCCTCATCGCCCTGGTCTGCGGCGGGGCGGTCGTCGGCGGGTTCAACTACTGGCTGGAGGCGCTGAAGGCCAAGCGCCTGCGGGAGGTTGCCGAGGTGCTGGCCGGGGACGGTTCGCCCGACGCCGCGGCCCGGGAAGCGAAGGCCACGGCCGTGCCGGCGGGGTCGTCGAGCCCGGCGCCGGCCGCGGGCGACAAGCGCGCGGTGACGCAGTGCGTGGTCATCGGCTACCAGACGGACGGCACGACGGTGACCGGTCTGGTCCTGGCGGCGATGGACGGCGACCGGCTGCAATTCGTCGGCGTGGTCCGGGAGGGACTTGGCCCGGAGGTGCGCCAGGACCTGATGAGCCGGCTGTCGCGCCTGGTGCGCGAGGAGCCGCTGATCTCCGGGCTGAAGGTGAAGGGCGTGACCTGGGTCAAGCCGGGCGTGTTCTGCGACGTCAATCGCGGCGCCGGCAAACCCGGGGAAGGCGAGGAGCCGACGTTCCGCGGGTTGCGAGACTGAGGCCGCTTGCGGCTTCGCAGGGCGTGCGAAGCCGCAAGCGGCTTACTCCGCCGGGGTTTCGGGAATGCCCTCGACGGACTCCTTCCGCGACCCCACCCAGAGCAGGACGGCGCCGAGCAGGGCGAACATGACCAGGGCGATGATCTTGGCGCCGGCCGAGTCCTCGTACCCCTTGACGTACTCGCCGAAATCAATGGTTTCCATCGCACCTTTGGGCAGCAGCATCACGGCGAAGCCGATGAGCAGGCCGCAGAGGGTACCGCCGGCGATGTAGCCGCTAGACAGCAAGACGCCGGGGCTGGTTTCCGACTCGGCTTCCGAGGCCGACACGCCGCGCCAGCGGTCCGTCAGCCAGCGCAGCAGCCCGCCGACGAAGATCGGCGTCGCCGTGCTCAGGCCGAGGTACATGCCGACGGCGACCGGCAGCGCCGAGACGCCCATCAACTCCAGGGCCACGGCGATCAGCACGCCCGTGATGACCAGGCCCCAGTGGAGCCGGCCGCCGAGGATGCCCTCGGTGATGATCTGGAACAGCTGCGGCTGCGGCGCCTTGAACCGCTCCGGCGCCTTGGCGCCGTTGTCCATCTCGTCATACTCCCGCTGGATGGGCACGTCGATGCGGTACTTCAGGTAGCCCCCGTTAGCGACCAGATACCAACCCCGGCTCACGTCCGTTGGCAAGTTGTCGCGCAAGAAGACGACGTGGTAGGTGTTGTTGTCCTGGCCCTCGTAGGGCTGCCCGACCTTCCGTTCGGGGGCGTCCACGGGAACCTCGACCTTCGTGTCGGCCGGAATGCCCCGGGTAGTGTAGTGCGTCCCGCCGGTGTTCAGAACGAGCATCGTGCCGCCGATGACGATCGCCGAGGTAATCGCCCCGATCAGGATGCCCAATTGCTGGTACTTGGGAGTGGCACCGACGAGGTAGCCCGTCTTCAGGTCCTGCGACGTGGTGCCGCCGTTGGACGAGGCGATGCAGACCACGGCCGCCACCGAGATGGCCGTCAGCATCGCCGAAACGTCCCGGCGGCCGACCAGGACAAACACCAGGCACGTCAGCAGCAGAGCGGCGATCGTCATGCCGGAGATCGGGTTCGACGACGAGCCGACCTCACCGGTGAGGCGCGACGACACTGTGACGAACAGGAAGCCGAGCACCAGGATGAGGATCGCGCCGAGGATGCCTTCCAGGCTGAGGCCCAGGCCGAGCTGGGGGACCGCCGCCAGCACGACCACCAGTCCCAGGCAGCCGAACAGCACGACGTTCATCGACAGGTCGCGCTCGGTTCGGGCGGCGGCGGGGCCGCCCGCGGCGCTGGAGCGGAGATCGCGCAGGCCGGCGAGGACCGAGGCGAGGATCAGGGGCAGGGCGCGGCACATGCTGATGATCCCGCCGGCGGCCACCGCCCCGGCACCGATGTAGCGCAGGTAGTACTTGTAGATCGCTCCCGGACCCATATTGTGGATAAGGCCCTTGTCCTCGACCCGCGTGTAGAGTAACGCGCTTGCCCCCAGCGGCCCCGCTCCCCCGGGAGAGCCCACGGTCCCCACCAGGCTGGCCACGCGCCAGTAGCTGTTCCTGTCGCCGGGACGGTCGGTCCCCAGGACGGTCCCTTTCACCGAGGTGATCTCGTCGTCGCTGAGGATCGCCGGGCTGGACGTGGCGGGCGCCACCGGCTCTTCGAGTTGCTCCCCAAAGGTGGCGATGAGCGGGCCGATGACGAAGAAGGACACCACGGCGCCCGCCATCATCATGCAGGCGATGCGCGGCCCGATCAGGTAGCCGACGCCCATCATTTCCGGGGAAAGGTCGCCGCCGATCGCCGCCCCTTTCAGGCCGACCTTCTGTCCGGCGGCCGTTGCGGTATACAGGTTCTGCTCGGGCTCGCCCGCCCAGAACTTGCCCGCCGCGGCGAGGAACTTGTGGACGAAGGCGACGCCGAAGCCGATGAACACCATCTTCGCCGTCATGCCGCCCTTCTCGCCGGCGACCAGCACCTCGGCGCACGCCGTCCCCTCCGGGTACTTCAGTTTGCCGTGCTGCTTGACTATGAACGCCCGCCGCAACGGGATCATCATCAGGATGCCGAGCAACCCGCCCAGCACCGACACGGTCATGACGCGCACCCAGCTCATCTCGAAACCGAGCAGCAAGAGCGCCGGCATCGTCACGCCGACGCCGAAGGCGATCGACTCGCCGGCCGACCCCGTCGTCTGCACAATGTTGTTTTCCAGGATCGTCGCCCGGCGGAAGCCGAACGACTTCGAGAAGACGCGGAACAGCGTGATCGACAGCACCGCGATGGGCACCGACGCCGAGACCGTCATACCGACCTTGAGGAGCAGGTACAGCGACGAGGCGCCGAAGATGACGCCGAGCACCGCCCCAAGGAGGACCGACGGCCAGGTGAACTCCGGCAGCTGGACCTCGTCGGGGACGTAGGGCTTGTGCTCCTGCGGGGACTCGGGGGCGACTGTCTCGGGGGCTGCCATCAGCAACTCCGGCCAGAAGGGGAAGGGACGCACGTACCGTCGTGGCGACCGTGCTGCTTAGATTGGCGGTTGGCGGCGGCGAAGGCAAGTCCGCGCCGGCTCCCGGCGGGAAAATCGTCCCGGTCCTTCGGCCGCCGGCCACCGGGTGTCAAGTTGGGGAACTTTTCGCTTGTCCCGGCGCCTCCGCATGAGTTAAATAGAGCAATGGAAGGGGCTGCCTCCCCCCGAACCGTCTCCCCACAGCTTTCAAGCCCTCGCCCACCGAGAATCGTCGCCGCGTTGGTCCCGACCGAATCCCCCGGTGGGCTGACCGCGAGGATGCCGTTAGAAGGAGGGGACGTCCGATGTCGGACAGTCAGGACGAGTTCGGCGACCTGATGCGGCGCCTCGCCGACGGGTCGGAGGACGCCGCCCGCGAATTGCTCGACCGCTACGGCGAGCACATCCTGCGCGTCGTGCGGCGAAAGTTGAACCGGGAGTTGCGCTCCAAGTTCGACTCGGTGGACTTCGTGCAGGCGGTTTGGGCCTCGTTCTTCGCCAGGCCGCGCCAGCGCCGCTTCGATCATCCGCAGGCGCTGATCGCGTTCCTGGTGACGTTGGCGCAGAACAAGGTCATCGACGCGGTGCGGCAGCGGTTGCAGACGCAGAAGTACAACGTCAACCGTGAGCGCGCCCTCGACGGCTCGGTGGCGGCCGAGGCGGCCGGCCTGCGGGCCCGCGAGCCGACGCCAAGCCAGGTCGCCGTCGCCAACGACGAGTGGCAGCGCCTGCTGGCCGACCTGCCCGCCCGCTACCAGCGCATGTTGGTGCTGCTACGCGAGGGGCACACGCAGAAAGACATCGCCCGGGAACTGAACGTCAACGAGAAGACCATTCGCCGCGTGCTCGAGAAACTCAACGAGGAGCCCGCCCCATGAGCCGCCAAGAACCGGCTTCCGGTTTGCTGCACGGGCCGGCCGTCGCCGGGCTGTGGCCCCAGGATACGCCGTCCGACGTGCGCGCGTTCCTCGACCGGAACCCCCCGCTGCGCGACGATAAGGACGCGGTCCTCGACCTCGCCTACGACGAGTACTGCCGGCTGGTCGAGTCCGGCGAAACCCCCGACGCCGAAGTCTTCTGCGCCCGCTTCCCGACCTTCCAGTCGTCGCTGCGCCGCGTCATCCAGGCACACGACTACCTTGTGGCCAACCCGGCCCTCCTCGAGGAGAAGGAGAAGGTCCCCTGGCCGATCGAGGGAGAGACGTTCCTCGGCTTCCGCCTGCTGCGCGAGCTGGGACGCGGTTCGTTCGCGCGGGTCTTCCTGGCGGCCGAGCCGGACCTGGGCGACCGCCTTGTCGCGGTCAAGGTGTCGCCGCACGGCGGCACCGAGGCTCAAACCCTCGGCCGGCTCGACCACCCCAACGTGGTCAAGGTCCACGCGGTGCGCAAGGACGAGCGCTCAGGGCTGACGGCGGTGTGCATGCCGTACCTGGGCGCGGCGACGCTGGACGGGATCCTGTCGGCCTTCGCCACGGGCCGGCCCCGGCAAGCCCGCGTCATCCTCGACGCCGCCCGCGCCACCCCTGGCCCGGAGGTCACTGCCGGCGATCGCCCGCCCTCCCACCCGCTGCTCGAGAAGGGCTCCTACGCGGAGGGCGTGTGTCTGCTGGGCGCCCAACTCGCCGACGCCCTGGCCTTCCTGCACCGGCGCGACATTTTCCACCGCGACCTCAAGCCGTCCAACGTGTTGCTGTGCCCGGACGGCCGGCCGATGCTCCTCGACTTCAACCTGTCGGCCGACCCGGAGGCCGGCCGCGAGCGCTTGGGCGGCACCCTGCCGTACATGTCGCCGGAGCAGGTGCTGGCCACGTTCGGCCCGGACCGCGCGACGGCCGCGCCGGTGGACGCCCGTTCCGACCTGTTCTCGCTGGGCGTGATCCTTTTCGAGCTGCTGACCGGCCGGCAACCGTTCGGCGAGGTGCCGCGCGGCGTGCCCGGCGAGGAGGATTGTGCGGCCCTGCTGGCACGGCAGAAGGAGGGGGCGCCATCGCTGCGGCGATTGTGCCCGGAAGCGACGCCGGCGCTGGCGCGGGTCGTCGCGAGCTGCCTGGCCTTCGAGCGCGAGCGCCGGCCGCGCGACGCCGCCGCGGTGGCGGCGGCCCTGCACCGCGACCTGGCGCCGCATCGCCGCGCCCTGCGCCGGTTGCTGCGCCACCCGTGGAAACTGGCCGCGGCCGGGGCCCTCACCCTGGCGCTGGCGTCAGGCGACGTCGTCTACCTGGCCGCCCGGCCCCCCTATGCCGAGCGCATGCTGCGAGAGGCCAGGACGGCTTACGCGGCCGGCGATAACGAGACGGCCCTGGACCGGGCCGACCGCGTCCTCGCCCGCGCCCCGGACTCGGTGGAGGCGTACGTCCTGCGCGGCCGGGTCGCCCAGCGCCAGGGCCGCTTCCGGGTGGCGCTGAAGGAGTTCCGCGAGGCCAACCGCCTGGCACCCGACGCGCGGTTGACGGCCGGCATCGCCTACTGCCTGAGCCGCGAAGGCGACCAGCCCGGCGCGCTCGTCGAAAACGAGCGCGCGATCGAGGGAGAGTTCCGGACGGCTGCGGTGTACAATAACCTGGCCTACAGCCAGCTGAACACCTCGCGGCGCCGGGACGCCCGGGAGAACCTGGGGCGGGCGCTGGCGTCGGTCCCACCCCTGCCGGCGGCCTGCCATAACCGCCTGGTTCTGCTGCGGCAGGAAGTGAGCGAGGGCGAACGCGGGCGCCTCGCCGAGGTCCGCCCGGCGATCACGGCCGCCGTCGCGACCTGCCCCGAGTCAGCCGAGCTGTACGGGAACATCGCCGACCTGTGTGCCGCCGCCGGGAAACTGGAACTGGAGAGGGGCTGGGACGCCGACGCCCTCACTCACCTGAAACACGCCCATCGACTGGGTCTCTACCTGGGCGGGCGCACGTGGAGCCCACTGTACCTCCGCTTTGAGCTGAACAAGCACCCCGCCTTTCGGAACCAATCCGTCCCCGTGGTGAACTTACCGACAGCCCGGCTAGTCGATCCGCTGGCCGACTGATGGGTTGCTTGCTGCGCCGACCGCTCCCCAGCCGCGTCGGCGGGCCTCCGGTGCATCCAGCATGATCGAGTTATTGCCCGATGCTTTCGCCCAAGGGAGGCATCTCGATGCGGTTTCCCAGCAGAACAACAACCGTCAATATTCCCTGGATCGTGGAACTGGTGGCGACCACTACCCTCGCCGTCGTTCTCTCCCCGATTGACGGCAAGGTGCTTGCTGCTCCACCTGACAGCGACGTGGAGATTCGCGCCCAGGCAGGCTCCGAGAACTCTCCTCCTCAATTCGAGTGGCATCGGGGCAGTGCCGTTAGCCTTGCTTTTTCGCCCGACGGGAAAAGCCTCATCATGGGCTGGCAGTGGCCCCCGACCGCTTTCATCTGGAACCTGACAACAAACAAGGTTCGCCACCTGCTCCCGTGGCATGAATCGGACGTGGTCGCCGTGGCCTACTCACCCGACGGCGAAATCGTCGCGACGGGCTGCGGGCCCGAGTGGCCTCCCAAGCAACCTGGGAAGCGCGACCCGGCAAAGCTGCGGCTCTGGGATCCTGCGAGCGGCAAGCTCATCCGGGAGATCGAGGCCCACCGGGGCAGGATCCAGGCCCTGGCGTTCTCCCCCGATAGCAAGCGCCTGCTCTCCGGCGGCCGCGACGACGCGGCCAAAATCTGGGACGTCGCCTCGGGCAAGGAGGTGCGGCAATTCGTGCTGGACAGTCGCAGCGACGAGGTCGTTGCCGTCGCCTTTTCGCCCGACGGCAAGAGAATCGCCCTGGGGAGCGGGAAGGGCGAATTTGTGCTGGGAAATGTCGAGACTGGCCACAGCGAGTCGAGACTCGGGTGGGGTAACTTCCTGGCTGCCGACAAGGAGCTATTTCGTCTCGAAATAGACCGGGGAAAGGAGTATCGGGGAGGCCCGGTAGAGTATGTCCTGCACAGCCGCTCCTTGTTGGAGGTAAAGGACGAGATACGTTGGCGGAGGGCGATGGAGTCCGGTCGCGTCGATCGCTGGGCGGTCTCGCCGGACGGCAAGGTGCTGGCCCTTCTTGAAGGGCGCGGCTTCAGTCTGTGGAGTCTCGAAACAGGCAAGCAATTATGTCTCCGGAAACCCGGGCGGGGATCAACTCCGGGCCTCTTTGCCTTCTCGCCGGACGGCAAGACGCTCGCCGTCGTGCCGTCGGAGAACACTGTCCAGCTCTGGGACGTGCCGCGCCTCCGGCTTGACGCCTTGTGGGGCGAACTGGCTCTTCGGAAAGATGCCGAGGCCGAGGAGTTCGTCAAGGCGTTCGGCGAGTTGCCCAAGGAAGCTGTGCCGTACCTGGCGGGCCGCCTGCAACGGCTGGCGAAGCTGGAGGAACGGGTCCGCCAGCTGGTCAAGGGACTGGACGACAACGAATTCGAGGTTCGCGAGAAAGCGTCCCGGCACTTGCAGGCGCTGGGACCCGAGGCGGAATTCGCCCTGGAGCGCGTGCTAAAGAACAAGCCTTCCGCCGAGGTCCGGAAGCGCGTCGAGGAACTGCTGGCGACCTTCGACAACCGGCCCGCCCCGCTGCCGTTGCCCGTTGATCCCAAGCACATGACCAAGGAACAATTGATCCTCTGGCAGAGGGGGCAATGGCCACCCAAGCCGCCCGAAGCGCCGCCCCGGCCGTCCGAGGCCCAAGCCCTCAAGCGAGCCTTCGCCGCCCTGGAGAAGATCGGCACGCCCGAGGCCCGGCAAGCCGCCAAGTCGCTGGCCGAAACCGCTCCGGATGGCCTGGTGCGCGAACAGGCCAAGGCGTCGCTGGAGCGGCTGGCCAAATCGAAATCACCCGGGCCGTGATCGCTCCTCCGTCCTTTTCGCGACGGATCGGAATGGCTCGCAGGGCCACGCGGCCCTGCGAGCCCCCGCTCAACAGACGCCCCCCTCGCCTCACATTTCCCAGATTACCTATCTTTTCCGCCGCGCCCGACTCTTCCGACAATAATCCACATTTGCTCTTGCGTTGGCAAAACAAAAAACGTCAAACCGATGTCCATTCCCCCGGGCCGATCTCGATTCCTCATGATGGACGAGCCGACGGTCTGAGGGATCCCCGACGGGAGCGAACGCCGGGTTTCGACGTCCGCGTTGCCGGGGTCTGGCATCCTGCGCCCCCTCGCCTTGACCGTTTTTGATCTACGCTCCGTTAGACGCCGTTCTGCGCCCGGTGTACGGGGGTTTCCCCAACCGGCGTCTAATCCCTGAAGCCGTCGCTCGTCTTGCCAAGGAGTTTGTCGTGCTGAGCCTCTTCTCTCGTCGCAAGCGCCGCCCCGCCCCCCGCTGGCCGTACAGCGCCCGTTTGGAGGTGGAGCGTCTGGAAGGGCGCGACTCGCCGTCCTCCCTCGACCCCGCCTCGTTCCTGACGCCGCCGCCGCCGGACCCGTCGGCCAACATGACGACGTCGGTCCCGGCGCAGACCGATCCCTTGTCCGGGTCGGGCAGCGCCGCCGCGACCTCCCCCACGAGCGATCCGACGGCCAATCCTTCACCGGCACCCGACACCAGCAACACCGCCCCGTCCGCGACACCATCCCCTGCGGCGACGCCGGCCCCTTCCGCGACGCCGGCCCCCGCGACCGTCTCGCCGAGCGGTGCCGCGGGCGGCAGCGCCGCCCCGGCGACGACCTCCGCGCCCGCCACCCCGGCCCCGGTGGCCGGCGACACCGTTCCCCCAGGGACTCCTCCGGCCCCCGTGCCCACCCCCCCCGCCCCAGGGCTGGCGACCCCGTCGATCACGGGCGTCACCGAGGAGGCCGAGTGGAACTACACCGTCTCGGGGACCGTCAGCGACCCGAACCCGGCCAGCCTGCAGATCGAGATCACCGTGGACCAGACGGCCGAGCCGGCCGTCGCGGTCAACGCCGACGGCACCTTCTCGACCACCTTCACGCTGCCGCCGTGTACCAGCGCGACCAACTCGACGCGCTTCTGCACCGCCGTGGCCACCAACGGCACCCAGACGTCCGCGCCGGCTGACTTTACCATCGAGCAAACCCCGCGCCCGCCGGCCAACCCGTGAGCCCCGGCACCGGCGGTGAGGTCCTGTGAGACTTTTTCGGGAGAAACGATGATGTTGGCGAAGCAAAACGAGTTCGAGGCCCTCGCCCAGCGCGTGGAGCGGGGTGACGCCAGCGCGGCGCCGGAGCTGCGGCGGCTGCTGGAAGGGGCCCTGAGGCCGGTGGTGCGCCGCGCCCTCCGCGGCGGCGGCACGTCGGCGCTGGACCACCGCATCCGCGACGTCGCCCAGCGCGTCGGCGCCGGCCCCGAGCGGGCCGACGCCCTGACTGCCCTGACCGGGGCGTCGCTGTCGGCGCGGGTCGTGGGCCGCCTGCGCGCGGGGGCCGATTCGGTCCACGCCGGCTACGAGACCGTGGTTGTTTGAGGGGCGTCAAGACGGCCGAATTCGGGGGTCGCAAGAGGCGATGACAGTCACCCCGCGCCGATCCCGGCGCGGGGAGAGGGAGCGAGCGGTTATGCGACGACTGGCTAAGCTGGTGGCACCCATGGCCGAGCACGATGAACAACCGCGAAGGCAAGCCACGCCGCCCCCCGGGCCGGCGCAGTCGCTGCCGGGAGCGCTGGGATCGCTGGGTGCGCCTCACCTGGCGCTCGGCGCCGACTCGATCGACCAGCTGCGCTGGGCGCAGAAGATGGAAACCCTCGGCCGGCTCGGCGCCCGTGTGGTCCACGAGGTCAACAACCAGCTGACGCTGATGCTGGGCCGCACCAACCTGGTGCTCCAGCGCGGCGAGACGCAGGGGGCCAGCCGCGCCGAGGTCGAAGAACTGCACCGGGCGGCCGAGCGCGTCGCCCAACTGATGCGCCAGTGGCAGATGCTGGGCCGGCGCGACCCTCCGGCGCGGCGCCGCCTCGACCTGAACGCCCTGCTCGCCGAGACGGTCGGGGCGTTCGACGTGGTCCTCGACCGCTCCATCACTCTGCTGAGCGACTTCCGGGCCGCCCCCGCGTGGGTGCTGGCCGACCGCGGCCACCTGGAGCACCTCGTCCTGAACCTGCTGTTCAACGCCCGTGACGCCCTGGCTGGCGCCGGCACCCTGAGCGTGCGGACCGCCAACGTCGAGCTGCCCGCGCCCGGCGGCGAGTATCTGATGGCGTACACCCCCGGCCCCCATGTGATGTTCTCGGTGCGCGACAGCGGCTGCGGCATGGACCGGTTGACGCTGGCGCGCATTTTCGAGCCGTACTTCACCACCAAGGGACCGGGCAAGGGCTCGGGCCTGGGGCTGCACAACGTCTGGGAGATCGTCAAGGAGAGTGGCGGCACCGTACAGGTGTCGAGCGCGCCGAGCCAGGGGAGCCTCTTCACCGTGTACCTGCCGCAAGCGCCCGATGGGGCGGAGACGCTGCCCGGCCCGGCGCGGGTGGGGCAGCGGCCGGCGAAGGAGACCATTCTCGTCGTCGAGGACGAGGACTCAGTGCGCGCCCTGGTGCGCGAGGTGCTGCGCCGGCAGGGCTACACGGTGCTGGAGGCGTGCGACGGCCGGGCGGCGCTGGACCTGGCGGCCTCGTACCCCGGCCCGATTCACTTGCTGGTCAGCGACTGCGTGCTGCCGTACTTCCCCGGCGCGGAACTGGCCGGACGGCTGCGGGCGCGCTTCCCGGGTCTGCGGGTGCTGTACGTTTCCGGCTACGCCTCGAACGAGGCCGACGACGGCATCCCCTTCTTGCAGAAGCCATTCACTCCCTCCGCCCTGACCAACTTGGTGCGCGAGCTGCTGGCGGCGCGGCGCTAGCCGCTTGCGGCTTCGCACGTTGGAGCTGCGAAGCCGCAAGCGGCCAGGCATGGTTCAGAAACGGGCCGTTTCAGGTGGCGCGGGTCCGTGCCCGTGCCCGTGCCCGTGCCCGTGCCCGATTCCAGACCGGGCACGGGCACGGGCACGGGCACGGGCACGGGCAGAGCGCGACCCGCGTTTGAACCAG
>DATFNV010000138.1:0-11669 GCA_035266225.1 Gemmataceae bacterium | reverse complement strand
CGATGCGTTCGCCTCGAGTGTCCTTGACAACCCCAGCCTCAAGTCTGCGGTCGTCGCGTGACGGAGGCTACCCGTGCCCCGTGGAGGGCCGGACAGTTGAGTGTCGATCAGGCAAGTTGGGCTCCTGCGAAAAGCGGCGTTCAACGCTGAACGGCTCATCGTGAATAAAGAGGCCCACAGATCCCGTCCTCAGCGAACGCCTCCGACCCGTCTGATTCGGCGCAGGTCGAGGGGAGGAGCAAGGGGCTCGACTCGGAGGACGACCACTTCGTCCAACGGGATGTTGGCGCGCGTGAACTGTGCATAGGCCTCGCGAGCCGAGTCGGCGAGAGCGACCTGCTGCTCGCCGCGATACGCAATCCACTTGCCGGGAACCTCACGCAGGAGCCGGGGCAACTCTCGCCGGACAGCGTCGGAGCCGACGAGTTGCACGTCCGACATCCCCTCCACCTTCGCCCGCGCTTCCGCCGGGGGGCGGGACGGAGGCGTGGCGGGCTCGGCCGCGCCGGGGGCGATGCCTCCGCCACTGTCCAATGACGCCAACGGCGTTACCCTGCCAACCGGCACGAGGAGAGGCTCTGACTGGCCGGGCACCTTTACTACGAGACAATCCGTCCGCCCTTCCCGTGCTTCACCAATGACCTCCCCCTTGAGGAAAGTCTGTCGCAGCCAGTCGCCAATAGTACGCCCGGCCATCGTGCCCAGGGGTCCGCCTGGCCCCTCGATGATACAGCCCGCGACGGCGCCGACAACAGTCCCCTTGGTGGCAACGACATCGCTTGCCAGGAATCGAACGGCAGTATGAGTTCCAGGATGTTCACTCGTCTGATCGGCCACGGGGCACCTACTCCTTCTTTATCCGGGCGTCGGAATTCCCTGCGGGTTGCTCCCCGGCGCCATTATACGGCCCCACGTACGGCCCTCCGCGACGTTGGCGATCTGAACGATTCAGAACAACCCCGCGTAGTCGTCCTGGATGCGCTTCAGCGACAGCCGGTTGAGGAAATTGGCGAAGCACATCCAGGCCGACAGCGCGTTGAGGTCGGCGAAGGCCGGCGGCACGAAGCGCGGCGGCGTCACCAGCCCCTCGTCCACCAGCTGGGCGATCGTCTTGATGTCGCACAGCGCCGCCTTGCCGCAGAACAAGAGCGGCACCCGCCGTAGCATCCCCCGGCTCACCGCCAGGCGGATGTAGTTGTAAATCAGCACGAAGCCTTTGCTGTAGCACAGGTCCTTGGTGAACGGCCCGGCCCCTTCCGGCAGGCTGCCGCGGAAGATGCGCATCGTGTGCTGGTAGCTCTCGCGCGAGTTGTAACCCTCTTCGAGGAAATAGCGATACACGTCGAGGAAATTGGCCCCCGCCTCGGCCATCGCCACGCCCTCGATGCGGTTGGTCAGCCGCCGCACCCGGCCGGGGTGCGAGGCGAAGGCGAAGATCTCGCTGATGACCGCCAGCCCCTCCTGCGTGATCGTCGAGGAGGGCGGCCCCTTGCTCAGGAAGGTGCAGACCGGCTGGTCCTGGCCGTTGAGCGTCGTGCCGAGGTGGACCCAACCCTCGTGGACCTCCAGCAGACGGATCTCGCGCGGCGTGAAGCGGGCGTTGTTGCGGATCTTGATGTAGTCGCTGCCGGCCGCCGCGTCGGCCACGATGCCGTCCGACAGCCGCACGCGCACCGTCCCCGTGTCGCCGAAGTACTCCTTCATCCGGCCCGACAGCGCATCGACGGCCTGCCGGGCGTCGAGGGTCGCCTCCTCGTGGCCGAAGATCGTCTCGTGCGACAGGTTGTCGAGGATGTCGGACATCATGTGCCCGAGATCGACGAGGTTGGGGTCGCCGGCGTGAAAGCTGTCCGACGACGACCCGTAAAGGCGCTCGGAGATCTCCCCGAAGATCGACGTGCCGCGGTGCGTCAGCAGGTGGACGACGTCGCGGTACTCCTGGCACATGCGCCCCATGATCTGGCCGGGGGCGTTGAACTCGCCGAGCTGGCGGCGGATGTCGCGCTCGATGGTGTGGAATTCGGTGAGCTTCTTTTCGGGGTCGAAGGGGAGGGGGCGGGAGAGGTAGTAGTCGCGGGCGACCGGCGGCAGTTCGCGGCAACCCTTCTCGAAGAAGGCGCGCTCGATGTCGTCGTCCCACTTGATCGCGTCGAGGATGCGTATGGGCCGCTGCGCCTCGACGAGGCGATCACTGAGCCCGCGAATCATGCTCTCGTAAGGGGTCAGCGGCCGCTGGGCGTGGCCGTTGACGCCGTCTACCTGCGCCTTGCCCATCTCTCGTAAACGTGTCCGGGGCCGCCGACGGCCCATTTGCCCTGTGGTCCGTCACCTGGAACGGAATCCGCGTCCACCTGTTCTCTTGTAACCCGGACGGCGCCGCAGGTCCAGAGAGAAACGAACGTTAAGCCGCGAGCGGCGCCTTCGTCCCCGCCAACACTCCGCAATGAATCAGCGTCGGCACCACCTCGCCCGGCGTCAGACCCGCCGCGCGCAGCCAGTCGCGGTATTCCGCGGCGCTGTACGCCCGCCCCTCGGTGAGCGCGAACAGGGCCGCCGAATACAGGGCAATCGGCAGCGGGCCGTCGAGCGCGTCGTTGAGGAAAACGTCGTGGATAAGCAGCCGTCCGCCGGCCGGCAGGGCGTCGGCGCAGCGCCGCACCAGTGTACGGCACTCCGGCACGTCCCAGTCGTGCAGGATGTTCGACAGCAGCATCACATCGCAATCGGGCGGCACGCGGTCGCGGAACATGTCGCCGGGCCGGCACTCCAGACGGTCGGCCACGTCGTAGGCGCCGGCGAATTCGCGCGCCACCTTCAGCACCTACGGACGGTCCCAGACGATCGCGCGCAGCTGAGGATTGTTCCGCAGGCAGGCGACGCTGTAGATGCCGGAGCCGCCGCCGACGTCGAGCAGGCAGCGGGCGCCGCCCAGGGGGACGCGCTCGGCCAGCAGGGGGGCCACGTTCTTCGCGCGCCCAGCCAGGGCCAGCGTCAGGTGCCGCGCCGTCGCCTCTCGCTCCATCGCCGACTCGATCCCCTCGCGGTAGATGAACGCCGCCCCCTTCTCCTCCTGAGCCCCGGCGGGGCGGTTGGTTCGCAACCGTTCGACCATCTCGCGCACGCCAGGGCTGTCGGCGGCCAGGCCGACGTAGTCGCTGACGTCGAACGGCCCGCCGGGGACGAGATGTTCGCGCGCCAGCGGCGTCAGGTCGAGGCGGCCATGAGCGTCGGTCGCCAGTAACCCGATCGCCCGCAGCGCCGTGAGCAGGACGACGGCGGGCCGCTCGGCGAGGTCGAGGTCGCGGCGCAGGTCGTCGGCGGTCATCGGCTGGGCGGCGAGGCGGCCGAAGACGTTGAAATGGGCGACGGCGGCGGTGAGCAATTCGGTGGCGTGGTTGCCGCGGAAGACCTCGAAGATCGGCGTGGGATCGATGGAGGGAGCCGGGAGCGCGTTCAGAGGCACGATGAGTTCTCCAACCGGTTCGCGAGCGGCGTGGCCCGGTAGGTCTTCCGGAACGAACCAAGGGGGTGGGGCGTCAATCCCCGGATCGACGCCCCACCCCCTTGGGTTTATTGAGGTTTCTTGCTGCGGCCGCGGCGCTCGCCGCGGAAATCCGGCCGATTAACTGTCGGCCGGAATCAGCTCCAGAAACTCGTCGGTCAGCTCGTTGTAAACCGGCCTGGGCTTTCGGCGCACAAGAACCCGATAGACCATTTTCCCGCCGGGCGCGAGCGGGCCGCGAAGCTCGACAATCCGTCCGGGGCCGCCACGGTAGTAGCGGATTTTCACTCGATCTCCCACCTTAAAGAGAATGGCATCCTTCTTCTCGGCCATCGTCAGGCCCTCCGCTGTCAAGGCACCCAGGGGGCGCGCTTCAGAATCTGACGAAGTTCATTGTACATGATAGCGTCAAGGGACGTCGAGAGCCCGTCGCACGAATTTCGCCAACCCTGCAGCGCCGGCAGGCTCAACGGAATCCCGGCGGGGATCGTGCCGTGGTGTGCGGCCACGTTTCGCCACTTGTTCAGGAGATCCAGGTTGGTCAACCGGGCCGGATTGAGCGGGTCGGCCGCAGGCAGATCGAGGGTGAAGCCGAAGCGCTCATAATCGGCCTTCAGGTTCTGGAGGTTCGGGTTGCCGTGGTCAAGCCTCCGGTGGGCGATGAACTGCTCCAGGATCAGCAGCCGCAGCGCCGGACGAACTTTCGACACGACGATTTGAGCGCATTCGGTGTAGAGATCGCGGCAGAACCCCTGGTAGTGCGCGCTGAGCAGAAGCACGTTCCCGCGCAAGTTCTCTTCCACCAGGTTGGGCTGCGGCGGCACGAGGACCAGGGACGCGGCACACTGCGCCTCGACTTCAGCCAGGCGGGGCATTCGGTCCGTCTGCCAACGCAGCAAGGAGGTGGACGGCATGGCAATTCCTCGGCCGCTTGATCGGCATGGTCTATACAAACGTAACGGTCGCACACAGAGTAATCCGCGCATCCTACGGGTTAACAGGTCCTTCCCCCTGCGGTTCGTACAACAGCGACGAATAATGTCCTCGCTACGGGAAGGATGTGGTCATGCCAATCGCTCTGGCTCATCGGGCCGCCTGGCTGCGGAGTGCCGCACTCGGCTTTCTCGCCTGGCTCATCGGCCTGTCCGCACTCCCCCTCGACTGGGCGCCCGCCCTGCTGCTCCTCGGCGCCCTGGTCGTCGTGCCGCTCGGCCTGGCGCTGCTCGATGACCTGGACACCGTCCTGCGCCCTCTGCGGCTGCAATCCCTCCTGCCGTGGATCCAGTTGCTGAGTGGCGGGACCTTGCTCGTCTCATTCCCAATATACCCGGGGGAGCGCGCCGGCTTGTTGGCGCTTCCCTGGCTCGGCTTCACCGCCATCGCCGCGCTGCTCGGCTTCGTTCGCCTCGTCCGGGACGGCTACCGCAGCGCGGCGGGCATCGCCACCAGCGCCGGCTTGATCTTCCTGGCGATCGGCGGCGCCTGGACGCTGGCCTCGCGCTGGGGCATGGAGCCGATGGGCTTCCGCGAGCCGATCGTGCTGCTCACCGGCGCCCACTTCCATTTCGCCGGCTTCGCCTTGCCGGTCCTGACCGGCCTCGCCGCCGGGTCGCTCCGTCCCCTTCCCGCCCGGCTGGCCATCGCCGGCGTCGTCCTCGGCGTCCCCTTCGTCGCCGTCGGCATCACGGCCGGGGGTGTCCTCGAATTGTCGGCCGCGTGGTTCCTGGCTGTCACCTGCCTGCTGGTCGTCTGGCTCCAGGCGGAGTTGGCCGTGCGGGCGGCTTTCTGGCCCGAGCGCGGTCTCTTCGCCCTGTCGGGGCTCCTACTGCTCGCGGGCATGAGCCTGGCCGCCGTCTACGCACTGTCTACCTTCTGGAAAACCGACTGGCTCACCATCCCTCAGATGATCCCCTGGCACGGCACGCTGAACGCGCTGGGCTTCGCGCTGCCGGGTCTGCTGGCGTGGCATCTCGCCCGGTTGCGGGGGACCGAGTTGCAGATCGTCGTGCCGGCGCTGGGGGGACAGCCGTCCCTCGACCAGTGGGAGAAACGTCCGCTTTGGCCAGGGGTCGAGAACGGCCCGGCCCCAGGCGACGGGCAGGACTGTTACGAGCGCGAGGTCGGCGTCGAGATGCCGGGAGCGCCGGAGGCGGACGGCCTCCACCGGCGTGCCGCCGAGTCGATCATGAAGTACGATATCTTTCCGCCGCGACTCGTCCGCCCGGTGCTGCGGCGCGAGCCGATCCAGGTCGGCGACACGGTCGGCATCTGCTACCACCAGGCTCCGGGAATCGACGTGTTCTTCGCGGCCCGCGTTGTCGCGTGCTTCGACCAAGAGAAGGACGGCGTGTGGCGGACGGGATTCACCTACCGCACGCTGATCGGGCACCCAGAGTACGGTGAGGAGACCTTCAGCTTCGAGAAGGAGATGGCGACAGGCCGAGTGATCGTGGCGCTGCGGTCGTGGTCGCGGCCGGGGACGGTGCTGGCGCTACTTTGCCCGCCGTGGGTGCGGCGGCAGCAGGTGCGAGCCAGTCACGCGGCGCTGGCGCACCTGGCGGACCTTGCGAAGCCGCAAGCGGCTACGCCAGCAACTCCTTGACCACCTTCCCATGCACGTCGGTCAACCGGAAATCGCGGCCGGCGTAGCGGTACGTCAGCTTCTCGTGATCGAAGCCGAGCAGGTACAGGATCGTCGCGTGCAGGTCGTGGACATGCACCTTGTTCTCCACCGCCTGGAAGCCCATCTCGTCCGTCGCCCCGTGGACGTACCCCCCCTTCACGCCGCCGCCGGCCAGCCACGTGCTGAATCCATAATGATTGTGATCACGCCCACTCAGTCCCGGCAGCTCGGCGACCGGCGTGCGCCCGAACTCGCCGCCCCAGATCACCAGCGTGCTGTCGAGCATGCCGCGTGCCCTGAGGTCCTTCAGGAACCCGGCGATGGCCTGGTCCCACCCCTTGGCCAGGTCGCGGTGCGCCTTCTCCAGGCCGTCGTGGCTGTCCCACGGCTGGCCGCCGCCGCTCCATACCTGCACGAAACGCACGCCGCGCTCCAGCAGCCGCCGCGTGATGAGCAGCTGCCGGCCGTGCGTGCCGGGGCCGTACATCTCCTGAATGAACTTCGGCTCCCCACTGATGTCAAAGGCGTCGGCCGCCTCGGTCTGCATCCGGTAAGCCAGCTCGAACGACTGGATGCGCGCCTCCAGTTGTCCCTCCTCGGGCCGCTCCCGCCGGTGCAGCTCGTTGAGCCGGCGCACCAGGTCGAGCTGCCGCCGCTGCTCGGCGAGCGACGCGCCGTTGTTGTGGATATTTTCGATCAGCTTTTGGACGTCGGTGTGCTGCGAGTCGATGTAGGTCCCCTGGTAGGCGCCGGGGAGGAAGGCCGAGCGCCAGTTCTGCGTCGCCACGATGGGGTAGCCGCCGGGGCACAGCACGATGAAGCCGGGCAGGTTCTGGTTCTCGCTGCCCAGCCCGTAAGTCACCCACGCCCCCATGCTCGGCCGCGGCAGGCGGCCGTCGCCGCAGTTCATCAGCATCAGGGACGGCTCGTGATTGGGCACGTCGGCATGCATCGAGCGGATGACACAGATGTCGTCGATGCACGCCGCGGTCTTCGCGAACAACTCGCTCACCTCGACGCCGTTCTTGCCGTAGCGCTGGAACCTGTACGGCGAGCGCATGGCCCCCGCGGTCTTCCGCTCGGTGCGCAGGTTGGGCGAGGGCAGCGGCTTGCCGTGGTACTTGTCGAGCAGCGGCTTGGGGTCGAAGGTATCGACCTGTGACGGCCCGCCGTTCATGAACAGGTGAACGACCCGCCGCGCCCGGGCGGCGAAGTGCGGCGCCTTCGGGGCGACCGGGTTGGTCGGGGAACCGCCAGGCTCATCCCGTGCGTCCCCCGCGGTGAGAAGCCCGGCATCGCCCAGCACGCCGGCCAGGCCGAGCAGGCCCATGCCGAGCCCGCCGCGTCGCAAGAGGTCGCGGCGGGTCAAGAACAGATCGGCGGCGGTTCGCGGCGGCGGCATGGCGGGGCTCCGGCTTGGCGGGTCGGGCGGCACCTTCATTTGACGGAGCCGCACCGCCCCGGTCAAGTTGTCCCCGGCCCCGCTCGGCAGCGGCAAGCTGGCAGCTTGCCGCTAACGAGCGGCAGTCACCGGCTCACTCCGGAGGAGGCCCGGGGGTCATGGCCCCTTCACTGGCGCCGATGGCGCTGGGGGTGCTTGTGGTGACGTCGGGGGGCACGGTGACGGGGATGATGCCGCCGGACGTCGGACCGCCCTTCGAGCTGGCCGCCTCGACACGGAAGCCGGCCGGGATGTAGCCCAACGACGTCGCCTGCATGCCGAGGTAGGCCGTCCGGGCGTCGATGGCACTGATGCCCTGCGGCGCCGGGTCGTAGACCACCAACGTGTAGGGCACGTCGGGCCAGAAGGCGGCCAGGTACTCGGTGATGGCCTGGAAGTGCTGCTGGTCCGTCTCCGCCCGCCGGACCGCCAGTACCGCCGGCTTCACGGCCACGGCGCGCTCCTGGCTCCGCTGCAGGTACAGCCGCAGGGGGAGCGGCTTGCCTTGGTCCATGTAGCGGCGAGCCAGCCGGTCCAGCAGCGTCATGCCGCTGCCGTGCAGCTCCCCGGGGCGGTCGTAGTTGAAGTTGTAGGTCCACAGCGTCTGGTCGAAGACGGTGCCGTTGGCCGTCTGGATGGTGAAGGGGTGCGTGACCTCGGCCTGGGCCTGCCGGGTCAGCATGTCCTGCCAGAGGTCCGGCAGGACGGAGGGGCGAGGCTCCTGGGCCGGCGCGACGGCGGCCCACCCCCACAAAGTTCGACCTGGGCACGTTCTCATCTCTGGGTGGGGCTCTTGGGCCGGCGCGACGCCGGCCCAACCCCCGAGGCCCAGCAGGCCGCCCGCGAAGAGTCGCACGGCCGCCCCGCTGACTTGTCGTCGCATGAATATCTCCTTCTATTTGTCCGTTGAGCGGCCGCTCGCACAGCCGCGCTGGCAGAGAAGGCCGGCATGCGGAGCATGCCCTACGCGCTGCGTAGGGCATGCTCCGCATGCCGCCCCCCTTCTGGAACAGACTCTCAACGCGGGTAGGGAACCGCCGGTGCCGGCACGACCACCGGCTCAGGCACCGGCACCGTCGGGACGAAGGGGTCCGGCACGTCAGGGATCGGGACCACGGGGTCCGGGACGCCGTGGAGGGCGGCCGGGAAGCCGTTCTTCGGCAGCGGATCGACCGGCACCTCGATATAGCCCTTCAGGTACTCCTCACAGTCGTTGGGCGAGCGTGACTCCTGACCGGGAAGCCGACCCGGGGCCTGACAACCGCGCAGCGGCGACACCAGGGTCGGCGTCACCAGCACCAGCAACTCCGTCTCGGTCTTCGTGTGCGTGATGCGCCGGAACAGCACGCCCGCGTAGGGGATGTCGCCCAGCACCGGCACCTTCGTCACGGTCGCGGCTTCCTGCGTCTGCAACAGGCCGCCCAGGGCCAGCGTCTGCCCCGACTCCATTTCCACGGTCGTGTTGATCCGCTGCGTGGTAAAGCCGGGCACAAACGTCCCGCCCACGTTCACCAGCACGTTGCCGTTCACCTGGCTTACTTCGGGGATCAAGTTCAGGCGGATTTTGCCGTCGCCGACGATGACCGGCACGAAGGTCAGCCGCGTGCCGAACTGCTTGTAGTCCACCGACGGCAGCAGTGTGCCGCTCGCAGAGGTGACGACGGGCACCGGCTGCTCGCCGCCGACGAGGAAGTCGGCAGGCCGGCCGTTGAGCGTCACCAGCGTCGGCGTCGCCAGGATCTTCGCCTGGCCCTGCTGCTGCAGCGCCTCGATGAAGGCGAAGAAGGCCGTGCCCATCCCCGTCAGGCCGTAGACGAAGGTCGATTCCGGCGGCAGGACCGCCCCCGTGCTGCCGCCGGCGAAGTTGCTGAACACGTTGCTGGCGTTGGGCGTCGCGCCGCCGCGGGCGTTGATGGTCGGCACGCCCGCCAGGTTGCCGGTCTGCAGGACCTCGATGTTGCCCACCTCGCTGCGCAGGAAGTTCACCCCCAGGTTGCGCAGGGCCGTCCGGTCCACCGTGGCGATGCACACCTGCAGCTGCACCTGCTGCACGCCCGTCACCTTGAGGCCGTTGATCACTTCGCCGCCGCCGGTGAAGCTCCTCAGGAACTTGTAGATCGGCTCGACCTCGGCCGGCGAATCGACCGTCCCTTCCAGCAGCATCAGGTTGTCGCCCACGGCGGTGATGCTCACGTTGGCCTGCGGGAACTGTCGCTTGACCCGCTCGCGCAGGAGGGCCAAGCTTGGGGTAATGCGGATCTTGATAACCTTCATCTTGCCGTTCTGCCCGACCATGGTCATCTGCACGACCCCGAGCGCCTTGCCGACGGCGCGGATGACCATGCTGTCCTTGTCGATGGGGAAGATCTGGATGATGTTGTTGCGGTTGATGTAGACCTCCTTGAGTTTGAGGACCTCCGGGTCGGGGCCGAGTTGGAAGAACTCGCCCAGGGAGAACGTCGCCGCCGTCTCCTCGACGCTCGAGGCCGGCGGCGCCCCGGGAGCTAGCCCCCCCGGCCCGGCGGCGATGGCGGCGGAGAGGGCCTCGGGGCTGCCGGGCAGCAGCTTGGGCTGCGCGCGGGCCGCCACCGGGCACAGGGCCAGGGCCAGGGCCGCCGCCAAGCCGGCCGGCCAACGACCGGCGGACAACCAACTCGACAGGACCGACCCCATAACTCCCCCTCGGGTTCCCGTGAGTCGCCCCGCGTCGCGGGGGGCCGAGCGGCGTCGCCGGGCGACGGGCTCAGTACGACAGTTCGACGCCAAGGACGAGTCCCTGCGCCCACAGATCGGACGTGCGGAACAGCGTGGCCGGTCGCGCCGGGCCCTGCACCGCGCCGGGCCGGAACGCCGGGTTGAGTGGCACCTGGCTCGAATTGATGACGGGATCGATCTGGTCGCCCGGCCGGACCACGCCCCCCCAGTAGAGCGCCGAGTAGCCGACAGTCAGGCGCACGTGCGGCGTCACCTGGGCGCCGCCGATGAGGGCGATCTCGGAAATCAACGAGGCCCGGTCGCGGCCGAAGGTGCCGGCGTTGCTCGGCTGCACGAGCAGGCCGTTGGCGCTGGTGAATCCCGCCTGGCCGCCGGCGGCGGCCAGCCCCCCCGGGGTCGGCGTCACGAAGGTGGCGCCCACGGCCTGCACCTCCTGGCGGTTGTCACCGACGCCGATCTTGCCGACGAGTTGCAGGTCCACCGCCTGGTAGAAGCACTGTGCCCGCAGGCCGACCTGGCAGCCGTTGAATTCGTTCGTCGTGTGGAAACGGTCGCCGATCAGGAACGACGTCCCTCCACCAAGGGGGCCGAGCGGGCCCCCGTCGAGGACGGCGCCCGGGAGCACCTGGCCCTGCTGGAGGATGTTTAGCGACTCGCGCAGGTCGAGAAAGCGGTAGCCGGCCAGCGCGTCGAGGCGCCACCCCTGCCGCACCAGGCCGGCGACGACGTTCGCCTCCGCCCCTTCATAGTTCAGGGCGGCGGTCGCGGTCAGCGTTCCGACAAGCACGCCCGGCACGCTCACCGGCACCAGGACCGTTTGCAAGTCGGAGGCGTCGAGGAACGGCCGAACCAGTGACGGGTTGCCGCCGCTGTCGGACAGGGCCCCAAGGGTCCGTTGCTGACGGGCCAGGAGGAAGCCGCTGCCCTCCACTCCCCAGTCGCCCTCCGGATCGAACCAGCCGCCGACACGGAGGCGGGCGCCGGAGAAGACGTCGAACCCCGCGGGATTCCCCCCCAGTATGCCGGGGGCCTCCGGCTGATTCCCCGGCGGCAGGAACGCGACGAGTGGGACGGGGACGCGGGCGCTGCTCAACCACCAGTAGATCCAATCCGCCTCCGCGAAGACGCAGGGCAACGGCGGGACCTTGTGGCTTTCGTCGGGCTTGTGCCCGGGCTCCATTTGCGGCAACCCGACCACCTCCGACTCGGGCGGTAGCCCGGGGTTGACTTCGTGCGCCAACTCCGACACCGACGGCATCGGCCCGCCAGGCATCGGCCCGCCAACGCTGTGGACCGTCACCGGCGTGGGCGGGGGAACCAACTCTTCGGTCTGGGCGGGGGCGACGGCCGCCAGGCTGAGCGGGACGACCACCCCCATCAGGAAGCCG
>DATFNV010000137.1:0-7032 GCA_035266225.1 Gemmataceae bacterium | reverse complement strand
GGCCGTCAGTTCGTCCGCGCGGACCTCGAAGGTGTACTGCTTGTTGGCCGTGTTCAGGCCGGTCAGCTGGGCGTTGCCGCTCGACGGGCCGGACACCGTCGTCGGCGAGCTGAGGTTGCTGCTGGCCGACTGGATGAGGGTCACCGTCAGGGCGCCGCCGGCGACGACGGCCCCCACCTCGAGGACGAACAGGGCGCGGTGGAACTTGCTCAGGTCCACGGCGCCGCTGGTCACCGTCTGACTGGTGATGGACTGCGGGTTGACCGCGGCGGTGATGCCCAGGCGCTGAGTCAGGGTTTCGGTGTACATAGCTTTCAGCTTTCAGCTTTCAGCCCACAGCCAATCACTCCCGGCCCCGCTGGCCGAAAGCTGAGAGCTGAGAGCTGAGAGCTACGGGGTTACGAGTGGAGGTACACGAAGGGCGAAACTTGAGTCGAGCCGTCCTGCAGGGTGACCGGCTTCTCCATCCAGGGCTGGCCATCGACTCTTTCGACGACCCGCCACGTCATCTGGTTCTTCAAGAAGTTGACGTGCTCGCTGGCGGCGACCTCGACCGACATGCGGTCGCCGATCACGTAGAGGGCCGGGTCGAGCAGCATCAGATCGCCGGAGGTGCCCAGCGGCGGCACCTTCTCCGTGGGGAAGGCCGGCCGGCCCAGCAGCGACCACGTCGGCGTCTTGGTGATGCCCTGGTCGATGCTGATGAAGATGGCGCGGTTGGCCCCGTCCTTGAGCTGCAACAGCTGCGGGACCACGGTCGGCGAGAACGTCCAGATGGCGCTGCCCCACGACGACGGCAGCAGCTTGGACCACATGCCGGCCACGTCGGCGAACTGCACGAGGTTGGATCCGGCCCGGCTGACCGAGACCGCCGCCCCGGCGTTGAGCATGCCGATCGGCTTGCCGACGCCGTTGCCCTGCAGGAAGGCGTACTCCTCGAACCAGGCGATCGCCTTGGCGAACAGCACCATCAGGAACTTCTCCAGGCCGATCACCGAGTCCTGGAGCAGCACGTTGCTCGACACCGAGTAGCCCGACAGCTCCCACGCCTTCAGCTCCATCTGCTTGAACGCGGGCTCCGTCTCGGTGCGGGTCTGGGCTTCCGCGGTCCAGTACATCTGCACGCCGCCGAAGAACGGCGACACGCCGGCGCTCTGGACGGTCGTGATGTCGAGGTAGGGGATCTGAAGCGTGGCGGCGGCCATCGGGGCGACGAAGGCGCGGGGGCGGATGAAGGTGTTCTCGGCGACGATCGTCATGAGCGCCTGGTAGAACTCCGGCGGCACGGTGTAGCCGCCGGCGGCGCCGGACGACTCGCCCAGGGCCGCCTTCTGGGTCCACTCGTTGAAGCGGCTGCCGTAGTGCTTCTCCAGGTAGCCGCGGTCGTTGCGGGCCACGCCGAGCAGCCAGTCGCCGAACGACTTGCCCTTGGGGTCGCCGTCGCCGGACGGGCCGAAGAGGATGGGGGTGGCGTGCTTGTGGGCCAGTTTCTGGGCCTCGGCGAACTTCTGCAGGGCGGCGCTGATGACCGCGTCCATCGACTTGGTGAAGCGGTCGAGGAAGCCGGCCAGTTCGCGGCCGACCAGGTCGTTGAGGGGGTCGTCCTTGACGGCGGTCGCGACGCCGCCGGCGACGAGGGTCTGGCCCTCGGCGTCATCGACGCTCAGGCGCTCGCCGGCCTTCTTGCCGAGGAAGTCTTTGAGCAGTTGGACAAACATGGGACACACTCTCGGGGGTGAACGGATGGAATCGGGTTTCACGGGTTGCACCCGCGCGTCTCCGGGCTCGCCGGGGGTGACAGCTTGGTGTCTATCTCTTCCCGGATACCCTGACGGCTTGATGTTGGAATCGAAGTTACACTCGGCCCCGGGCGGCGTCATAGGCCTCCTGGATTCGGCCCTCGATCAGGGCCGTGACGTTGAGGCGCTCCAGGTGACGGCGCAGCTCCTTGCCGATCTCCTCGACCGGCGTGAAGGGGAGGACGACCGGCGGCGGAGGGGGCGGCGGCGCCGCGAGCGGCAGAGGCTGGTCGAAGCCGAGCGCCCGTAGCACCGGTTCGGGGACGACGACGGCGCCCTTGCTGACTGCCTCACCAGCGCCGACTGGTTGGCCGGCAGGAAAACGCAGGCGTATTCGATCAGCAGCCACTCGTCGATGATGCGGCACACCTCGGCCAGCTCGGGCCGGGCGGCGATTTCGTGCGAGGAGGGGGCGTGGCTCTTCAGGGCGATGAAGCCGATCGACTTGCCTTGCAGCAGTCCCGCCTTGACCAGCGAAAAGGCTGTATCGGGATCCCAGCAATCGTCAGTCCAGTCATCCGGCCGGGGCGGGAAGTGCGTCTTGGCCTTGATGCCGACGAGGGGGCCGTCCTTGACGCGCTTGCGCCAAAGGGAGCGGCCGACCGGCGGCCGCCAGTAGGCGTGCTGCAGCGTCACCAGCGGGTTGAGCTTGAAGTGGGCGTCGTTCATGCCGCGACTGACGACGATCTCCCGGTCGCGGTCGATCTCCTCGGTGCTGATCCAGCTGACGTCGGCGCGCTCGCCGTCGAGCAGCTCGGTCGGCGCCTTGGCGACGACGGCGTGTTTCAGGGCGCGGTCCTCCGGCGGGAGCGCCTTGAGGATGCTTTCGAGGAGGAAGGCCTGGCGGTCCTGCATCGGCAGGCCGAGGGGGCCTTCGGTGGTGCCGTAGTGCTTGAGGAAGTGGCTCATGGGTATACCGTCGGGGAAGGAGGAATCACGACGAGGCCGACGGTAACACGGACAGGAGGAATCAGGGGAGAGCAGATGGGAGAAGAGTCGCGGCTTGCCGTTTCGCGCTCGCGAAAGGATGCCGCGAGCGCGAAACGGCAAGCCGGCGCCGGTCCCTCGAGGTCTGGTTGTCACCAGAACCCGGGCTTTGCTATAGTGTCGTGGCCCGCGATCCTTTCACAGAACCAGGGGGTCGATGATGCCTGTTGCCGCCGCGCCGTCCCTGATGACGACTGAGGAGTTTCTCGCCCTGCCGGACGACGGCGTGGAGCGCTGGTTGATTCGCGGTCAGCTGAGAGAGAAGAAGCCTCAGCCGGGGGAGAAGCCGATAACCGTCCGCAACCGCACGCACAGTGGCATCATGGCACAGGTGACGAAAGACCTTGGTACTTGGCTCGATCAGCAGCCGGAGCCTCGCGGCCGGGTGCTTTGCGGCGAGGCGGGCGTGAGGCTACGGCGCGACCCGGATACCACGGTCGGCGTCGATGTCGTCTACGTCTCGGCCGAGGTGATGGCGCGGCAGTCCGACGACACCACGCTGATCGAGGGTGCGCCGGTGCTGACCGTCGAAATCCTCTCGCCGAAGGACACACAGGAAGAGATCAACGAGAAGATCGACGATTACCTGGCCGCCGGGGTTGCCCTGGTGTGGGTGATCAACCCCCATCGCCGGACGGTCAAGATCTTCCGGCCGGGGGCCGAGCCCGAGTTGGTCAACGTGCGCCAGGAGTTGTCCGGCGAGCCGCACCTGCCAGGCTTCCGCGTCCCCGTGGCGCAGCTCTTCGCGTGAGCGGCATGGCCCGAGCCGGCATCAGGGGATCAAAGGAATGACGGTGATGTGGCCGGCGAATCGGTTGAAATCGGCGACGTTATGTGTCAGCAACCTGGGGATGCCGTGGGCCAGCATGGTCGCGACGATGTTCGCGTCATGCACCTGTTTGCCGGCGCAGGTCACCGAACCGAGCAACGATACCAGATGGGCCGTGACCGCAGGACCGTCCTCCGCAACCAGAAACCGCGCCAGGAGCGTTTGCACGTCGGCGAGGAGGGTGCTCATGGGCAGCGGCGGGGTGACGGTTCCGGGCCGGGACATGCCTGCCAGGTATTCACGAACGACTTGCCGGCTTAACCAGAGCGGATGACCCGCGCCCGCGAGCCCTTGCAGCTTGGTGCGCGCCGCGGCGTGGAACGGCGATCCCGTCACCTTCAAATAAACGAGAATGTTGGCATCCACGAACACCGGTTCAACGACCGTCGTCGCCATAGAGGTCCTCCCGCCGGAACGTGAAGGACGGATCGACGAGGGCCACGGGGTGGGCCGGCCAGTTGAGGAAATCCGGCTGACCTTGGGGGAGCGGCTGGACGTCTTCCTGGATCACGAGTACGACCTGATGCGGGCCCGGGGCGATGTCCCCCGGCACGGTAACGGTCACGGTGTGTTCCGGGGTGACGACAGCGGTAACGACCAGCGAGCGCATGACCAACTCCTCTCGAAATGGCGACCTTTTTATTGTACCACCCCTGGCCTCTTCGGGCGATGGCCTGCGCGAGCGGCCGCGCCGTTCTCTCAATCCTGCTGGGCCAGCTCCTTCTCCAACCACTCCTTGGCGTCGCGGAGCTCGGCGATGAAGTTGTCGATGAGCATCCCCAGGAGGAACTCCGGCAGCTTCTGCTCGCGCTCCCACCCGTTGAGGATGCGGTTGACCATCGCCAACTGCGCCGGGGTTGCCGACCCGTCGAATTGCAGCCATTTCATGGGACACCTCAGTTTCGCTAGTGACTAATTTTGATCCATTTTCGACACGCATTGACCTCGGTCGATATCATCTTTCGTCGCCGCCGGCCGCGCCCGTACCCTCACCCCGCGGCGCCGTCGTCGGCCACAGGGTCGCCGGGATCCACGGCACGTCGCCCCACGGCACCGGCGGCAGGCCGCGCTCGCCGCGCACTTCGTTGATCGTCACGATGCCGTACTTCATGTCGATCTCGCGCTCGCGGAAGCCCATCTCCTGGTTGAGCGGCACCGGGTCCTCGCTCGCCAGGAACAGCCGCCCCGTCGGGTCGTACAGCGGCAGCAGCTGCTCGTTCAGCTTCTCGTCGCGCCGCGTCAGGCGCGGCGCGATGGCCAGGCTCTTGTGCTGGTGGTCGGCGGCCTGCAGGTTGGCCAGGTTCGTCTCCCTCGTGAAGTAGCTGACGGGGATGTGGAAGGCGTTCATGACGTCGTCCTTCGTCGTCCCCATCTCCGCGAGCTGCGCCAGGTCGCCCAGCGAGTGCGACAGGATCTGCAATTTCATGTTCGACTCGGCCACCACGACGCGGCCGGCGCCGCCCTTGCGGAAGCGCTGGTTCCACTGCGTCTCCAACCGGTCGCGCTCCTCCTCGCCGATCACCTCCTCCGGCGTCAGCAGGGCACTGGGGATCGCCTGGTTCTCGTAGACCGCCTTCTTCATGGCGGCGTAGTCCGAAAGCAGGGCCACCTGTTCGTAGCAGGCCCGCAGCGGACTCAGCCCGCCGGTGTACGGGTCGCGCGGGTCGGGGTAGCGGAAGAAGATCACCTCGTCGGGGCGGAATCTCTGGTCGCTCGCCCCGGTGCGATATTCGTAGTAGTCGATGAGGTTGCGCGAGTCGGGCTTGCGCCGCGGCGTGACGTTCTGGCTGGGCAGGATCCAGATCTCGTCGGGGACGCCGAGGGCGGGGTTCAGCGACAGATACCAGAACGCCCGGCCGTGGACCTCGAGGTAGGTTTGCGTGAGTTCCCAGAGGTCAAAGGCATTGTGGACCGGATTTACCTGCCGCAGCAGGGTGAGCAGCGGGTGCTCGACGACCTCCTCAATGGCGTCGGCCGCCTTGGTGTGGCGGGCGAGGTGGGGGGCGGCGCGCAGGCGACGCTCCACCTCGGGGGACAGCGCCTTGGTCAGGCACTTCGGCCGGGCCTGACCGCGGGCGGTGGAAACGTAGAGGTGCGGCGGGAAGTTGGCGCAGACGGCCGCGTTGATGCTGACGCAACTCCACGCCGTCCCCTTCAGCTCGGCCAGCAGCTCGTTGGGCGTCGGGTTGCGGTTGCGCTTGTAAGCGTCCACGAAGCCCGTGCCGGTCCACTGGCCGCCCATCAGCGCGGACGGCATCGACTTGTCGGAGCCGCCAGCCATTCGCCGCACGAAGTTGACCAGCCGCCGCAGAGTCTCACGCATGATTCACCCCTTACTGCCTCCCCTCGCCCCGGTACTCCGGGGAGAGGGGTCGGGGGTGAGGGGTTCTGCTCTGCCCGGAAAGGCACCCCTCACCCCCGACCTCTCTCCCCGGAGTACCGGGGCGAGGGGGGTTAAATGGTGGTCCAGAGATCTTCGTTGTCCCGGTCGTCCCTGCGCGGCGCCTTGTCGGGCGGGTCGGTGTCGGCGGGGTCGGAATTCGCCGGCTTCCGCAGCCGGACGATGAACGTATGGTCGAGCCGGGCGATCAGGTAGCGCAGGGCGCCGAGGGCGTGGTTGTGCTCGTCCACCGGGTTCTCCCCGGCCAGGGCGCGCTCGTGCGGCGCCGGGTAGCGATACAGTTGCGCCTCGGCGACGAGGTTGGGGCAGCGGCGCCGCGCCACGCGCAGCCGCCCGCTGCGGAGGCGGGCCGTCACCGCGGCGATGCCCGGGCGGATGTCGTTGAACCCCTTGAGCACCTTCCACCCGGCGGCCCGGCACTCAACGATCTCTTCCGGGCCGCTCGGATCGGCGTACCACATCACGCGGGCCGGGTCCGGACAGGTCGGGTCCTCGTCGTGCCGCGCCCGGACGGCGGCGATGTGCTCGCGCAACGGGCAGCGGCTCTGGTAACGCTCCCAGCCGACCCACAGCACGTCGTCGCGGTCGAGCCAACCCCAGACGGCCGCGAACGGGTTATTGAAGCCCCAGTCGATGCCGCCGACGTACCTCACGCCCGCCCGCCCCGCTGCCGGGTCGTCGATGAGGCACGTCTCGAAGTCGGGGTAGACGACGCCTTCAAGGGCGGTGAAGAGACAATTGTACTCCTGATCGACCCAGGACTGTCCCATCGAGCGCACCTCGTTGTCGATGAAGGCGGGGTCGATGCGCGGGCAGTCCCGCCAGGGGACGCGGAAGCGCCGCCAGGGATTCTCGGAGTGCCACTCGCGGAAGAAGAAGGGCGTAACCGGTCGCCCGCTCTGACGTAATCAGTTCTCGGCAGCGGAGTTGCGGCCGCCCGGCGGGTAGTCAAATGGGCCTCCGCGGGATAGGGTGGTTTTGCAGCTGACACCTTATCCCTACACGGAGGCCCGCTC
>DATFNV010000136.1:0-19386 GCA_035266225.1 Gemmataceae bacterium | reverse complement strand
TCACAAGGCTCGAGGCGATGACGCGATCCTGCAGGCCGCCCTGGACCCGCTCTCCCTCCTGAAGGTAGAGCGGCCGATCGCTCTTGTTTTCCAGTTGCAGCGTGTGGACCGTCTCCTGCTCCTGCTCGGCGATCTTCACCTGGCCCCCCTTGAGCCCCTCGTCGAGGGTGAGGAAGTCCCGCTCGTCCTCCCGAGGGGAAGAGAGGACGAAGACTGTCATGTTCTTGTGCGCCAGCGGCTCGCCGACGAGATACGCGGCCCCACCTGCCTCGACCTCGACCTCGACCTCGCGGGCCGGGGGCACCGAGTTCGACCTGGTGCAGCCCGCGGCCAGGAGAAGCAGTGCCGCGCCGGACACGGCGGGCCAACGGATGTGCTTCATGACAAACCTCCCGAACATATCTGGATGGGAAATGACACTCGTCGGGACGGGCGTCGGGAGGCGTTTGGAAATGGCCCCCCCGGAAGCCGGACGCGCGGCGCTCGCCGGCGGGTCGGCTGGTGCCGAGTTCGCCCGTGGCGTGCGACCCCAGGTCAACCTTCGTCACCGCAGAGTATAACGAGCGTGAAGTCATCCTGCAACGCCCCGGTGCCCGGCAAGCCGGCCCGCTGGCGCAGCGAGCGGATGGCGTCTTCTCCCGCCGGGCCGGCCGCCGCCTGAAGGACCGCGTCCCAGCCGGCGTATTTCCAGACGCCGTCGGTCATGGCCAGGGCGGCCCACGGCGCGTGCAGTTTGATGGAGAACGGGATGAAGACGGCGCCGCCGGAGCCGACCGGCGGGTCCTTGCTCTGGCGCGAGGTGAGGACGAGCCGCTCCTGCTCGGGCTCGGCGAAGACGAGGGCGCTGTCGCCGCAGGACGCCCCGGTCAACCGGCCCCCCGCGATGCAGAAGGCGACGAGCGTGGTGAACCCGGCGTGGGGGTCATCGACGACGGCGCGATCGACGAAGGCAAGGATGTCGTCCCAGACGGGGAACGACGACAACTCAGCGAGTGTCGCCTGGGCGGCGACCTTGAGGAAGATGTCGCAGGCGAGTCGCGCCGCCGGGCCGCCGCCGAAATGCCCGCCCTGACCGTCGGCGACCGCACACAGGTAGCTGCTGGGGTCATCGGGATGCGGGCGCAGGCCGAAGGCGTCCTCGTTGGCCGGGTGGCCGCCGGGCTCGGAATGCATCGCGACCCGGATCATGACGGCCGCCTCCTGGAACACGGATGTGGGCATTGTACTGTGCCGCTCGCCGTCCGACCGCGTGACGGGAACACAATTCGTTTGACAACGACCCCTGGCGCGGGTGTACTGGCCAAGGGATGGGCAGGCTGCTCACGCCCGACGGGAACGAACACGTGGACCTCTCAGGTCTGGAAAAGCCGCGTTGACGCCCTCTTCTGTGGCCCGGAGAGGATCGACCGTCGAATACTGTTTCACCCGGCGCCCGCGCGATCAGGACACTGCCATGGAAATGACGTTGACTATCCCCGACGAGTTAGCCACTCGTTTGCACTCGGAGAAGGATCGCCTGCCGCAGATCCTCGAACTCGGGTTGCGCGAGCTGCACTCCACTCCGCCGACCTACGAGGGGTTGAGCGACGTGCTGGAGGCGCTGGCCCGCCTGCCAACACCGGAGGAGGTTCTAGCCTTGCGCGCTTCGCCCGGCTTGCAAGACCGCGTCGAGGCACTGCTCGAGAAGAATCGTTC
Organism: Gemmataceae bacterium; assembly: GCA_035266225.1. GTDB lineage: Bacteria > Planctomycetota > Planctomycetia > Gemmatales > Gemmataceae > DATFNV01. Next base: position 17,691 of record DATFNV010000136.1, on the reverse strand, counting down.
GGCCGGCCTCTCCCCCGACGAGCGGCGCGAGTGGGAGCAATACCAGTACGTCGAGCATCTGGTCCGCATCGCGAAGGCGGAGGCCGCACTCAAACTCGCAGGAAGAGTAGCATGAGCGAGACACACATCCCGGCTGCGCTGCGCCGACTGGTGCGCGACCGGGCCGGCCACTGCTGCGAATACTGCCGGATTCCCGAGTCGGTCACGCTGACAACACACGCCATCGATCATGTGATTGCCGAGAAACACGGTGGCCCGACGGTCGCTGAGAACCTCGCTCTATCTTGTGCGATCTGCAATATGCACAAAGGGAGCGACCTGGCCTCCGTCGATCCCCTGACGGGCGAGATCGTTCTGCTGTTCCATCCCCGGCGCGACCGTTGGTCGGAGCACTTTCGCCTCATGGACGGCCGCGTCGAGCCGCTGACTCCGACGGGGCGTGTGACGGCTCGGCTCCTGCAACTAAATTCCCCCCCGCGCGTGGAGGAACGCGCCCTTCTCGTCGCCGCCGGCATGATCCGCCTGCCGGTCGCGTAAGCCTTCACTTCTTCGCCTTGATCGCCTTCTGCACCGACGTGGCGAGGTCGGCGGGGCTGTCGGCCACCACCACCCGGGCGTCCCGCAGCGCCGCGATCTTGTCCTTCGCCGTGCCGCTGCCGCCGCTGATGATGGCCCCGGCGTGGCCCATGCGCTTGCCGGCCGGCGCCGTCTGCCCCGCGATGAACGCCGCCACCGGCTTCTTGACGTGCTTCTGAATGAACTCGGCGGCCGCCTCCTCCGCGGTGCCGCCGATCTCGCCCATCATCAGGATCGCTTCCGTCTGCGGATCGTCGTTGAACAACTGGATGACATCGACAAACGACGTGCCCGCCACCGGGTCGCCGCCGATGCCGACGCAGGTCGATTGCCCCAGGCCGAGGCTCGTCAACTGATGCACGCCCTCGTAGGTGAGGGTGCCGCTGCGGCTGACGACGCCGACCGGGCCGGGCTTGTGGATGTAGCCGGGCATGATGCCGATCTTGCACTGGCCCGGCGTGATGACGCCGGGGCAGTTCGGGCCGACCAGGCGCGAGGCGGCCTTGGTCTTCAGAAAGAGCATCGCCCGGGCCATGTCGAGGACGGGGATGCCCTCGGTGATGGCGACGATGACCGCGATGCCGGCGTCGGCGGCCTCCATGATGGCGTCGGCGGCACCGGCCGGCGGCACGAAGATCATGCTGGCGTTGGCGCCGGTCTTCCGCACCGCCTCGGCGACGGTGTTGAACAGCGGGTAGCCTTCCTGGGTGGTGCCGCCCTTGCCCGGCTTGACGGCGCCGACGATCTGCGTGCCGTAGTCGCGGCACTGGTTGGCGTGGAAGGTGCCGGCCTTGCCCAGGCCCTGGACGATCACACGCGTGTTCTTATCGACGAGGATGCTCATGGGGTGTCAACCTTTGCCTTCGAGTCGCTGTACGTTTTCCAGCAGGAGGGCCGCCAGCTCGTTGTTGGACTGATACAGGTGGCTGCGGTGCCCCGCCAGCGCCAGATAGCCGCCGAGGACGAGCAGGGCCAGCCCGACCGCGGCAAACGGCCATTCGACCTCCGTTGGCCGTGACACTGCCCAGGTGCCCAGGAGCAGGCCAACGCTGGCGGCCAGGAGGCCGAGGAGGATTTCGACCTTGGCCCAGGGACGGCTGAGCGGCTTGTAGCCGAGGGCGGCGTGCAGGGCCTCCCATGCCGCACTGGGCTCCACCCTCATGACGGCGACCCCGGCAGGGTGAAGAACTCGGCCACGCGGAAGCGGAGGTCGGGCAACACGTCCTCGCCCGTAATCTCATCCGTCTCATCCAGGACACGAGGGAAACGGTCCGAGCGGCAGACGGTGACACTTCGTACCTCGGGGTCAACAAGCCAAACGAGGGGCACGCCTCTTACAAGGTACTGTCCGGCGCGCTTCGTCATCTTCGTCGGTTGGTCGGTCGGCGAACGAACCTCGACCACGAGGCGGGGAATCCGTCGCGTATACTTTCGGCTAAGCTGATCGAGGGGCAATGACTCATCGAACAGCATCAGGTCGGGGCCGCGGACGGTATCCGGCCCCTCCTCGACCAGCAACCCGGTATCGTTGCTGGAGACGGCCCCTCCGCGGCCCCGGCGGAGAACGTAACTCCACAACAAGTGAGCGAGGAACCCGCAAAGGATGCCGTGGAGTTCACCTGGCGAAGGCATTTCGACGACCTCCCCACGTTCGAGTTCCCAAAGACGGTCCTGGTTCTCCGGATGGTTGGCCCACGCGAAAAACTCGTCCGCGGTCATCGGCCTAGTGGTCACGGTCGCCATTGGGTTCCCTCCTCGCGCCGCCCCGAGGGCGGCCGCTAAACGACGTTCATTTCGCCGCCGCCACCACCTTCTGCGCCGCCTCCGTGAGCCCGGTCGCGGTCTGGATCATTGGCAGCTCGCCGCGCACCCCGTTAAGGATCTGCCGCGCCTTCTCGACGTTGGTCCCCTCCAGGCGCACCACGACGGGCACCTTGAAGCCGACCTCGCGGCCGGCCTTCACCAGCGCCTCGGCGATCACGTCGCACTTGGCGATGCCGCCGAAGATGTTCACCAGGATACCCTTCACCTGCGGGTCCGACAGGATGATGCGGAACGCCTCAATGGCCCCCTCCGGCGTCACGCCGCCGCCCACGTCCAGGAAGTTCGCCGGCAGGCCGCCGTGATATTTGATGATGTCCATCGTGCTCATCGCCAATCCGGCCCCGTTCACCAGGCAGGCGATGTTGCCGTCCAGGCTGATGAAGTTCAGGTTCGCCTTCTGCGCCCGCAACTCCGCGGCCGTCTCCTCCGTCTCGTCGCGCAGGGCGGCAATGTCCGGGTGGCGGAACAGGCCGTTGTCGTCGAACGACATCTTGGCGTCCAGCACGATCACGTCGCCCGCCGGCGTCACCACCAGCGGGTTGATCTCGGCGAGGCTGCAATCCTTGTCGAGAAAGACGCGGGCCAGGGCGGTCATGATCGCCTCCGCCTTCGGCGCCTGCTCGGCGGTGAAGTCCAGCGCGTAGGCCAGGCGACGGGCCTGGAACGGCTGCAGGCCGCTGCGCGGATCGACCGGCGTCTTGAGGATGGCGTCGGGGTTCCGGGCGGCCACCTCCTCGATCTCGACGCCGCCCTCCTTGCTGGCCATCAGCACCGGCAGGCCGGCGGCGCGGTCGAGGACCATGCCGACGTAGATTTCGCGGGCGATGTCGGCGGCCTCCTGCACCAGCGCCTTGCTGACCTTTTGGCCGTGTTCGCCGGTCTGCTTGGTGACGAGCGGGTACTTGAACATCACCTCGGCGACGCGGGCCACGTCCTCGCGCCGGGTGAGGAACTTGACGCCGCCGAAGTCGGTGCCGCTGTCCTTGAAGCGCCCCTTGCCGCGGCCGCCCGCGTGGACCTGGGCCTTGAGGACGATGGGCTTGCCGCCCATCCGGTCAAAGGCGGCGACCGCCTCGGCCGGCGACGAGACCACGATGCCGCGCGGCACCGCCGCCCCCGCCGCCGCCAGCAGTTCTTTCGCCTGGTATTCGTGAATCTTCATCGGTGATTCCCTGGTGGGTGAGCTTCGCGATTGTTATACGGCGTGTCCCCCCCGGAGCCCACCGGTTGCGAGCGCTGGGCGTTACACGTTCGCGCCCTTGCCTCGCCTTCGCGCATCCGCTATCCTCAAACCTTTCCGAGCTTTGGTCCCCGCCCGCCCACGACGCCGCACCCGCCACCGCGGACCCACAGGGGAGTGCCGTGATCCACGTCGTCAACCTCACCAAGTATTACGGCGACTATGCCGCCGTCCGCGACGTCACCTTCACCGTCGAGCGCGGGCAGATCGTCGGCTTCCTCGGGCCCAACGGCGCCGGCAAATCGACGACCATGCGCATCCTCGCCGGCTACCTGACGGCCACCTCCGGCCGGGCCGCCATCGATGGCCTCGACGTCTTCTGGAGGCCGCTCGAGGTGCGCCGCCGCATCGGCTACATGCCCGAGAGCTGCCCCCTCTACCCCGAGATGCGCGTCGTCGAGTACCTGCGCTTCCGCGCCGGCATCAAGGGGCTGCACGGCCGCGACGCCAGCCGAAGAATTGAACACGTGCTCAAACGCTGCTGGATCGACGACGTCCGCCGCCAGCTCATCGGTACTCTCTCCAAGGGCTACCGCCAGCGCGTCGGCCTGGCCGACGCCCTGCTCGCCGACCCGCCGGTGCTCATCCTCGACGAGCCGACCGCCGGGCTCGACCCGTCGCAGATCCGCGAGACGCGCGTGCTGATCCGCGAGTTGGGCGAGAAGCACACCGTCCTGCTCTCGACGCACATCCTGTCGGAGGTGGAGATGACCTGCGACCACGTCATCATCATCAACCGCGGGAGGGTGGCCGAGTCCGGACCCCTCGCCGACCTGGCCCGCCGCGCCGGGCAGCAGGCGGAGCTGATCGCGGAACTGGGCGGCCAGATCGATCCCGCCGACGTGAGCCGCCTGCTCGACACCAGCCGCGCCGAGACGCAGACCCTTGCCGATGGCGTCCGGCTGCGCATTCCGACGTCCGACCCCGCGGCGCTGGCGACGCAGCTGGCCGTCATCGCCATCGAGCGCGGCTGGCAGGTGCGCGAGCTGCGGCCGCAGCAGCAAACCCTCGAAGACCTGTTCGTGCGCATCGTCGGCGAAGAGAACGGGCGAGCGGTCGCCTGAGCCCATTCACCGGCGAGCGGGGGGCGTCAGCCCCCCGGTGAGGATACCCAACCGGGGGGCTGACGCCTCCCCGCTCGCAGAGGTTTACCGATATGTTTGCCCTGCAACTGAACGACCCGATCACCCTCGTCGCCCTGGGCCTCGTCGGCCTCGTCGGCGCGGGCGTATCGCTTTTCCTCCTCGTCGGCCTGTTCGGGGCGCGCAGCCTCGTCCGCCGGGAGTTGGCCGCCTACTTCCTCTCGCCGGTCGCCTACGTCGTCCTGGTCGTCTTCCTCGCCGTCCTCGGCTGCCGCTTCTACCTGACGCTCGACCAGCTGACGGCGTCCGGGCCGCGCGGCACCGAGTTCCCGATGCAGTTCCTGTTCAACCTGCTATCGGCCGAGGGCGAGAGCATCACTTTCAGCCGCGCCCGCCTGCCTGAGCTGCTCAGCGGTGTGGCCTTCTGGCTCGTCTACCTGCTCATCCCGCCGCTGTTGACCATGCGCCTGTTCGCCGAGGAGCGCAGCAGCGGCACCCTCGAACCGCTCATGACCGCCCCGCTGCGCGACTGGCAGGTCGTGCTGAGCAAATACGTCGCCTGCTTCGGCTTCTACCTGTTCCTGTGGCTGCCGACCCTCGCCTACCTGCCGGTGCTGCTCGGCCTGGGCGCCCCCACGTGGAATGCTGTTTGGACGCCGTACAGCATCCTCTTTATCGGCGGATTGCTGGCGGTCGCTGTGGCCCTGCTGTCGGGGCTGCCGCGACTGGGGACGCGCTTCCGTCTCGCCGGGCTGCTGCTGTTCTTCGGCGGCGCCGCCTGTGCGGTCGCCGGCGGCTGGCTGCACTACCACAGCGACGAGGGCCACGTCGTGGAGATGACGAGCGCCATCGACCCGTGGCCGGTGGCCTGCACCTACCTGGGGCTGATCCTGGTCGGCGCCATGCTGCTGGCGATCGGCTTGCTGGTCAGCAGCCTGGTGCGCAGCCAGTTGGTGGCAGCGCTGGTGTCGGTGGCGGTCAGCCTGGCGCTGCTCATCGCCGGCGTCTGGCGCTACTCGCTGGAGGGCGGCAGCACCTGGGCGCAGGTGCTCTACTCCTTCGGCGTGCCGCTGCACATCTCGCAGGACTTCGGCCGCGGGCTGATCGATAGCCGCCACCTGGTCCTGTACGTCAGCGTCGCCCTGTTCTGTCTTTTCCTCACGGTCCGTAGCCTGGAGAGCCGCCGATGGCGCTGAACGACAAACCCCGTGGCCGCTGGTGGTCCTGGCTGCACTTCCTGGTCCGCTTCCTCGGCTTGACCGGCCTGCTGGCCGCCGCCGTGGGCGCCGTACTGATCCACGTCGTCGGCCTGTTGCCCCCGTGGGACGGCAAGCCCGTTACCTGGGGGGCCGTCAGCGACTACGTGGAAGCCGCCCTCGGGCCGGCTCGGCAAGCCCTGAGCGATGCCCTCGCCGGGGCGGAGGACACGGACCGCCTCGCCGGCGTCGCCGTGGCCCTCCTCGTGATCGGCGCCCCCTTCGTCCTGCTGGCGCTGCTGGCGGAGGCGCTCAGCGTGCTGCGCTTCGCCGCCGGGCGGCGTAGCGCCTTCGGCAGCAACGCCGTCGCGCAGGTCGTCCTCGCCGCGGCACTGGTCGTCGGCGTCAACGTCTTCGCCCAATGGCAGGGCAACTACCGCCGTTTCGACCTGACGCGCGACCAGCGCTTCACACTGCCCGCCGAGGTCCAGGGCGACCTGGGCAAGCTGCAAGGCGAGACGACCATCGTCGTCTACCAGATGCATCAGACGCTCGGCTTCCGTCAGCAGAAGAAGCTCGACCGCTACGAATCGGCGGCCGAGCGCAAGGTGATCGAGAAGGCCAAGGACCTCGTCGAGCAGTTCCGCGAGTTCGGTCCGCAGTTCAAGGTGGTCGTCCTCGACAGTGCGGACGAGGACTACGCCGACCATGTGAAGACACTTCCCGAGCCGCTGCGCGAGGCCATTGACAGGGCGCCGGAGGACAGCATCTTCTTCCACGCCGGCGGTAAGGTGCAGCGGCTCAGCTTCAACGACTTCTACGCCCTGGACAAGGCTGGGTCGCAGGACGTAGACGGCGGCCGGGGCAACCTTCTGCTGCGCTACCACGGCGTCAAACCCTTCGCCGACCGGGTGCTGAACATCGACGAGCGGCGGCCGCGGGTGGCCGTCGGCGTCATTCACGAAGTCCTGAGCCTGCAGGGGGGCACCGAAGACCTGGGCATGACCGGGGTCAAGAAGTCGCTGGAGGCCAACGGCTTCGAGACGCGCGACCTGCTGCTGAAGAAGTGGGACGGCCCCGCCGGCCCCGAGCCGGCTACCTACACCTTTGAGGAGAGCAAGCTCGAACAGCTCGACGACCAGATCACCGACCTCCAGGACGCCATTAGCCGCAACGACACCTCCCTCAAGGAACTGGAGAAGCGGCGCGAGGAGTGGGCCAAAGAGCCGCTGGACAAGCTCGCCGATACCGAGCTGGGCCGCGCCGCCAAGAGGCGCTTCGACCTCACCTCGGACAAGGACTTCAACGAGGACGTGCGCAAGCGCGTGCTGGCGAGCCTCGACGAGAGCCTGGGTGTGGCCCGCGCCGTCGTTCCGGCCATGCGGGAGCGCTTCGTCAAGGAGTTGGACTCGTTGCGCAAGGAGCGCGAGGGGGTCGCCAAGGCCGAGGAGCCACTGGCCGAACAGCGCCGCCTCAACGACCTGCGCGCCAAGACGGCGCGGGCGCTGGCCGACTGCGACCTGCTCATCCTGCCGCGCGCGACCCTGTTCAACGTGGCCCGCGGCGAAAGCATCCCCAACCGCCTTTACAAGCTCGACCCGGCGCAGGTGGCCGCGATCCGCGACTTTGTCCGCTCCGGCAAGCCGTTGCTGGCCTGCCTCGGCCCGGTCAACGACCCGCCGGGCCGGCCCGACCCCGACGCCGGCTCCGACGGGCTCGAAGAGATGCTGGCCGGCCTGGGCCTGCACTTCAGCCGGCAGACGGTGCTGTACGACGTCGAGAGCAAGTCGTTCGGCCAGCGCCGCTCCGGGCTGGTGATCGGCGGGACGAGCGTCGAGGTGCCGCCGCTGCGCTTCAACGAGTGGGCGCCGGGGACGGGCCTGCCGCCGGGGAAGCACGCGACGGCGGCCGAGGCCAACCCGCTGCGCGAGAGCCTGCGCCTGACGGCCCGCAGCCTGGGCAACACCGGCACGCTCGACCTGCGCTTGCGCCACCCGCGGCCGGTGTATTACGACCCCCAGCTGGCGCGGCTGCCCGGCGCGCTGGGGATGTGGGCCTTCGCGCCCGACGCCGGCGGGGTGGCGGGCGTCTCGTGGGGCAGCCTCTTCCTGTTCGGCCGGCCGGGGCGCGCCCGCACCTTCGAGCCCGAGTTCCTGATGACCGACGCCGGCAGCTGGAACGAGGGTCAGCCGTTCCCCACGCGCGAGCGCACCCCGCACTACGAGCCGGAGAAACCCGACGAGCCGGTGACCGACCCGTACGACGCCAGGCGGACGGGGCCGTTCCCGGTGGGCATCGCCGTCGAGGTACCCAACTGGTACTCGACGACGACGAGCGAGGCCCCGCCGCTGCGCGTGGCGGCCATCGGCCAGGGCGGAATCTTCATCGGCCGCACCTTGGATCCGGCGCGCGAGAAGCTGCTTTTGGACACCTGCAACTGGCTCCTGGGACGCGACGAGCAGATCACCCAACAGGGCAAGGAATGGAAGTACCCGCGCGTGCCGCTGGACGACCGCTCGCAGGCGCTGTGGCGCTGGGGGGCGGTGTTTGGCCTGCCGCTCCTGTTCGCCTTCCTGGGCCTGGTGGTAATGATGGTGCGGCACACCCGCTGACGATTCCTCCAGCCGTCACATCCCAGCCGCTTGCGGCTTCGCAGGCCAAACGTGCGAAGCCGCAAGCGGCACCTCGGAGAGGGACTTGCCGTGAACTTCAAGACGACCCTTGTCCTTCTGGTCCTCGTGGCGGCCGCCGGCCTGACCGGAGCCGCGTATTGGTACCGCTCCGACCTGCCGTCCTGGCTCGTCTCCGCGCCTCCCGGAGCCGCCGCCAGCCCGAGCGTGGAATTGCTGGAGAAGGAATTTGCCCCCGACCGCCTCACGCGTATCGAGGTGGTCCAGGGCGACCGGCGTCTCGTCCTGGAGCGCGGCGAGGGCGGCGAGTGGAGCCTGCCCGGCAAATGGCCGACGCGGAAGGCCGAGGTCGATGGGCTCGTGGCCCTGCTCACCGGCCTGCGCTCGCGCTTCGCCCCCGAGGCGGTGGAGCCGGGCGGGGAGTCGCTGAAGCCCTTCGGACTCGACCGGCCGGCCGTCAGCGTCACCCTCCGCGCGGGCGACAAGGACTACCACCTCGTCTTCGCCGAGAAGGACGACAATAGCGGCAACCGCTTCTCGCGGCCGAGCTACCTGCGCATCGACGACCAGCCGGAAGTAATTCACCTCGCCCCCGGCATCGTCGCCGCCCTCGATCGGCCGGTAGACTACTATCAGCAGCGCCGCCTCTTCCCCAGCGAGCGCGTGGCGAAAGAGCCCGGCTCGCCCGAGAAGGTGGAGCGCCTCGCGGCCCGGTCGGTCGCCGTCACGGACACAAAGAAGGACGGCGGCGGCTCCTGGACCCTGACCCGCGCCGGCGACGTTTGGGAGCTGAGCCAGCCGGTCCACGACCGCACCGACCCCGACAAGGTCACGCCGATCCTGGCCGCGGTCCCCGACATCTGGGCCGACGTCTTCGTCGTGCGCGGCAACAAGGACCTGGCGGACTACGGCCTGAAGGATCCGGAGCAGACGTTGCGGGTGACGCGGCCCGGCGGCGACACGGTGACGCTGTTGCTCGGCAAGGTGTCGCCAACGGTGCGCGAGCGGAAGATGGCGCCGCCGGCCCCCCCGCCCGGCATGCCCTTCCCGCCCCAGCCGCCGCAGCTGGTCAAGGAGGCGTACCGCTACGCCAAGTTGGAGAACAACGAGCAAATCTTCGAGATCCGGGCCGACACGCTCAAGGATCTCTTCGTCGCGGCCAAAGACCTGCGCGACGCCCGCCTCGCCCGCTTCCGGGCCGACGACGCCCGCCGGCTGGAGGTGAAGTACGACGCCCAGGACGTTGTCCTCGTCAAGGAGAAGGACCGCTGGCGTCTGGAGAAGCCATTCCAGGCCGACGCCGAGATGGCCAAGGTCAACGAGCTGCTCGACAAGCTGTCGGCGCTGGAGGCCCGCGACGCCGACGTGATCGACAACGCCGACGCCAAGACCTACGGCTTCGACGACCCGGCCAAGGTGGGTGCCATCAAGGTGACGGTCGAGGAGGAGAAGGGCGAAGGGGAGGCGAAGAAAAAGACGACGCGCACGCTCGCTTTCTCCCTCGGCAAGGACGACAAGGAGAAGAAGAAGCTGTACGTCCGCGCCGGCGACTTCCCGCGCGTCAACGCCGTCGATGACAGCCTGACGTCACTGGCGAAGCGGCCGGCGCTGGCTTACCGCGGCCGCCGCGTCCTCGATTTCGCCGCGGGCGACGTGGACCGGATCGAGGTGAAGCGTGGCGGCGAGACGGTGGCGCTGAAGCAGGAGAAGGGCGCCTGGAAGCTGCTCGGCCCGGCCGCGGCCGACGCCGACGCCGTCAAGGCCGGCATGCTCGCCGTCAGCCTGGGAACCCTGGAGGCCGCCGCTTACGTCAAGGACGCACCGGACGCGAAGGAGCTGGACGGCTACGGGCTGACGAAGGACGCCCTCGCGGCGAAGGTCGTTTTCAGCGACGCCAGCCAGAAGCCGGCCCAGACCCTGCTCGTCGGCAAGGCGCTGCCGGACAAGCCCAACGAGTTCTACGCCCGCCTCGAATCCGGGTCGAGCGTCTTCGCCGTAACCAAGTCCGTGCGCGACTCGCTCGACCAGGACGCGCTGTCCTACCGCCCGCAGCAGCTCTGGCGGCTGGCGCTCAATGACGTGAGCGCGCTGCGCGTGAAACAGGCCGGGCAGGAGGAGTACCGGCTGACGCGCAAGGACGGCGGCTGGCAGATCGCCGGGCCGTTCGAGGCGGCGGCGCAGCCGGCGCTGGTGACGCCGATGCTCGCCGAGCTCACCGCCCCGCGCTGCGAGCGCTACGAGGCGGCCAAGGCAACGGACCTGAAGAAGTACGGCCTCGACGAGCCGCACCTGCGCGTCGTCCTGGTCACAGACAAACCGGAGGGCAAGGAGCGGACGCTGCTTGTCGGCAAGGAGGCGGCCGACCCGCAGCAGCGCTACGCGAAACTGGCCGACGGCGACGCGATCTTCGTGGTCGGCGCCAAGCTGAGTTCGGCCCTCGACCGCGGCGCCCTGGACCTGCTCGACCGGCGCCTGCTGGCGCTGGACCCCAAGACGATCGAGAGCGTGCAGGTGAAGGGGGGCGCGGTGCCGCTGACGTTGCAGCGCAAGGGCGACGGCTGGCAGGTGACGGAATCGCCGGCCCCGGCCCCCTTCGCCGCGGACGGCTTCATCGCGGACGCCTTCCTCTTCGCGTGGTCCGACCTGCAGGCGTCGCACTTCGCCGCCTACGGGCCGAAGGCCGACCTCGCGAAGTACGGTCTCGACAAGCCGGCGACGGTGGTGACGGTGACGGTCCAGCCGCCCGAGGCGGGCGGCAAGAAACCGCCGGCGCAGACGCACACGCTGGCGCTGGGCAAGGACGTCGAGGGCGGCGGCGGCCAGCGCTACGCCCGGGTGGACGGCGGCGCCGGCGTGGCCGTGCTGCCGGGGTTCCTGGCGAAGGCGTTCGCACACAGTTATCTCGACTTCGTGGATCACTCACTTCTGAAATTTGAGCCGGCGGCGCTGGGGGGGCTGAAGCGGCAGATGGGCGCCGACGCCCTGGAGGTGGTGAAGAAGGACGAGTGGCAGATCCTCAAGCCGGCTGACCAGAAGGCCGACGAGAAGACGATGCAGCAGCTCATCGACCGCCTGGCATCGCTGCGGGCGGTGCGCGTCGCGGCCTACCCGGCGAAGGACCTCAAGCCGTTCGGCCTCGACGCCCCGGCCGCCGTGGTGACGCTGCCGCTGGGGGGCGACAAGCCGGGCGAGCGCGTGCTGAAGGTCGGCGCCTCGGCGGCGGAGAAGGACTCCGTCGGCGGCCCGCCCGAGCGCTTCGTGCAGGTGGAAGGATCCCAGGTGGTGGGGGTGATCGCCGGCCCGCTGGTCGAGCAGCTGCTGGCCGCCCCGGTGCGCTTCCGCGACCACGCCGTGGCCCGCTTCGCCGACGCCGACAAGGTCGTCCTGGAGCGCGGCCCGCGCAAGGCGACCTTCGCCAACGTCGATGGCACCTGGAAGCTCACCGAGCCGGCGGAGGCCGCGGCGGAGCAAACCGAGTTGGAGGACTTCATCAACGCAGTCGCCCGCCTGCGCGCCGAGGAGATGGTCGCCGAGAAGCCGGACGATTTGAAGCCGTACGGCCTGGACAAGCCGCAGGCCCACTGGCGCTTCCTGTCGGGGACGAAGGAGGTCCTGAACCTGCTGATTGGCGGGGCCGACAAGACCGGGCGGCGCTGCTACGCCAAGCTGGCGGCCGGCGACGTGGTCTTCCTGCTCGACGCGCCGACGACGAACCGGGCGCTGGCCGAGTACCGCACCCGGGCGGTGTGGGCCGGTCCGCTGGACGCCGCGCAGGTGGAGAGCGTCCGCTTCGGATACCCCAAGAACCCGTTTACTCTGGACAAGGTCGATAACTTTTGGGAGGTGGCCGGCAAGCCCGGCTCGCCGGTGAACGTGCGGGCGGTGAACGACACCCTGGACGCGCTGGCCCGGCTGCGCGTGGAGCGTTACGTCCTCGACAAAGGGGCCGACCCGAAGCTGTACGGCCTCGACCCGCCGGAAGTGGTGATCGACGTGCAGACGCGCGACGGCAAGCGGACCGTGCAGATCGGCCGGACGGAAGGCGAGTCGAAGCGCTATTACGCGCGCGTGCCGGCCAAGGACCGTAGCGACGTGTTCGTCATTTCGGAGGCGGATGGGGCGCGCATCGTGCGCGACCTGTCGGCATTCACGGAAAAGTTGCCGAAGCCGTCGCTGCCGGAGAAGCCGTAGAAACTGTTTCACTAATGGCGAGCGGCGCGGCGTCAGCCCGCCGGTTTCGGCTTCACCGGCGGGCTGACGCCGCGCCGCTCGCCATTAGTGACCTGATTTCTTAGCGCTCGGCTTGCTCCGGCGCCGCGCCCGCGGCTACGATGGTGCAGGGGTTGCGCCCGCCCTTCCCGGAGGAGACCCAGGCATGACCCGCATCGCCGCCACGCCGCCGTCGCCCCCGCCGCCGCCGGATGCCGACCCGTTCCGCTACGGCTGGCGCTACGTCACCCGGACGCGCCCTGACGGGAGCAAGGAACACGTCGAAGTTCCCCTCACTTTGGAGGACGTGCTGCACCCGCAGGAGGGCGATGTCATTCCGGAGAACACTCAGCAAGAGAGGGATCGCCGCTACCTCCACGACGTTCTGGAGCGGCGTTACGCGAACGACCCGCACGTCCTGACGCTGGCCGACTGCCTGGTCGATTGGGGCGTGCCGGGGCTGCGCCCGCACAGCCCCGATATCACGGTCCTGGAAGGGGTGCGGACCAAGGAGGGCCGCTGGGGGACCTACCGGCTTGCCCAGGACGGCGGGCACCCGCTGCTCGCCATCGAGATCGTCTCGCCAAGCACCCGCAGCAATGACGTGGATATCAAGCCGGAGCACTACCACCGCGCCGGAGTGCCGTTTTACGTCCTCGTTGATCAGCAGAGAGAGGACGGCCCGCGCCAGCTGGTCGCCTACGAGCACAGGGCGGACGGCTACGTGGCGATGCGCTTCGACGCCGACGGCCGCCTGACACTGGCGCCGCTGGGCCTTCGCCTCGGTTTGAGAGGCGAGCGTGTCGTCTGCTGGGATGCGACCAGTGACCAGGAATTGGGCGATTACGTCGGGGTGTGTCGCCAGCTGGAACAGGAGATTGCGGCGCGCGAGGAAGCGGAGCGCCAGGCCAAGAAGGCAGCCGACGCGCGCCGGGAGGCCGAGCGGCGGCAGAAGGAGGAGGCCAACGCGCGCCGGGAGGCCGAGCGGCGGCAGAAGGAGGAGGCCGACGCGCGCCGGGAGGCCGAGCGGCGGGAGAAGGAGGAGGCCAACGCGCGCCGGGAGGCCGAGCGGCGGGAGAAGGAGGCAGCCGACGCATGCCGAGAGGCCGAGCGCCAGGCAAAGGCGGACAAGGACCGTATCCGCGAACTCGAAGAACAGATTCGCCGCCTCCAGGGGGACGGGCAGGGGCCGTAACGACAAAGCGCGTGAACCTCTCCCGAGGAATCCTGTCTATTCCTGCACGGCGGTCGGCCAGGGCCGCCGATCTCTCGGACAGGAGGACTCCCATGATTCTCTTCTACGCCTTGCTGCTCCTCCTCCTCGTCGTGGCCAGGTACGTCATCGTGCGCCGGGTTGCCGCGCTGGAGAGGAAGTACGTCAAGATCGCCCGCACCACGGATGAGCTGCTCAAGGCGCAGCCGCTCAAGCCGGGGAACACCAGCAAGCCGGACCCCTACGCCGCCGCGCGTCAGGCGTACCTGCTCGGCCAGGCCGTCGAGCGGCGCGAGCGCCTCGAGGCCCGCTACTGCGCCTGCCAGAAGCTCGGCGAGCGCTTCACGGCCCTCGTCGCCGCCGTCCGCGGCTGGAAGGGCCGCAAGCTGCCCTACGTCGTCGGCGCCCTCGACGTGCTGCTCGTCTTCGGCGCCCTCGACTACTTCGGCTACCGCGACCACCTGAGCGCCCAGGCGGTCGTCGAGTTCCTCAGCTCGCTCGTCTCCAAGAACGCCTGACCAACGAAGGCCCCCGGCCTCCCGCGGAGGCCGGGGTTCTTCTCTTTGCGAGCACGCGGCGGCCTGGCCCGGCCTGTTTCCTGGCCGCCGGGCCGGCGGGGGCGGAAGCGATTCCGCCCCCGTGTTCTTGCGCCCGCTCCTCTCCGATCGCTCCTCTCCGATCCACGACCATTCGGGGCGCGTCAGGCCGTTACAGAATCGGTGTCAGCCCGCGGGCAGGGCCACTGTGCAGGTCGTCCCCCGGCCGGGGGCGCTGGTGAGGTTGATCGACCCGCTGTGCGCGACGACGATGCTGCGGGCGATGCTCAGCCCCAGGCCAGTCCCCCCTTCGGCCCGGCTGCGGGCCTTATCCACGCGGTAGAATCGCTCGAAGACGTGCGGCAGGTCCGCCTCCGGGATGCCGATGCCGCTGTCGCGCACCGCGACCACCGCGGCGCGTGGCCCGGGCTCGACTTGCACCTCGATCGTCCCCCCCGGCGGCGTGTACTTGATCGCGTTGTCGAGCAAGTTGTAGAAGACCTGGCGCAGCCGCGCCCCGTCGCCGGACACGGCCACGCCGCCGGGGCCCTTGACGTGGAGGGTCAACCCCCGGGCCTCGGCCAGCGGGCGCATCGTCTCCGCCACGGCGCCGACCAGGGCCGACAGGTCCACCGGTTCCCGCACCTGCCGCGCCACGCCGGCGTCCTCGCGTGACAGGGCGAGCAGCTGGTCGGTCAGCCGCGCCAGTCGGCTACACTCCTCCAGGACGCTGCCCAGCAGCCGTTCCTGCTCCGGGGTCACTAACGCGCCGCCCAGGGCCACCTCGGCCTCGGCGCGGATGGCGGCGAGGGGAGTCCGCAGCTCGTGCGAGGCGTCGGCCGTGAAGCGGCGCACTTCCGCGAACGAGCGCTCCAGCCGGCCGATCATCTCGTTGATCGTCTGCGTCAGGCGGCCCAGTTCGTCGTCCGGGTTGGCGACCGGCAGGCGGCGGTCGAGGCGGTCGGCCGTCACCTCGCACGTCGAGCGGCGCAGGCGCTCGACCGGAGACAGGGCGGCGCGGGCCAGCAGGTAGCCGAGCCCGCCGGAGCAGACCAGCGCCAGCGGCACCGCCAGGACGAGCACCGCCAGAAGACGACCCAATTCACGATCCACTTCCTCCAGAGGGGCCGTCAAGAGCAGGGTGACGTCCCGCTCGCCCAGGCGAATCCGCCCCTCCAGGGTCCGTTGCCGCCCGGCGCCGGGGACGTCCACGTCACGCAGGTGCGGGGCGCCGTCCGCCGGCTGCGGCGCGGGCGGGACCGATGCCTCGGGCAATTCCTCCGTGCGCAGGTGTACCTCGCCGTCGGGCCCGTAGACGACGCAGAAGATGCCTTCGTGCTCGTGCAGCTCGTAGGCCCAGTGGCGCATCTGCCCCTCGGGGTCGGTTTCCAGCCGCTGATCGTGTTGCAACTCGTGCAGCCCGCTCAGCAACCGCCGGTCCGTTTGCTCGCCGAGGGCGCGGGCCAGCAGTCCGTAGACGAGGGCGGCGAAGCCGGCCAGCACGACGGCCAGGGCCAGCGTGTTCCAGAGCGTCAGGCGCCAGCGGATGCTCAGTCGCATGGCTCGTCTCGCAGACTGTACCCCACCCCGCGCAGCGTGCGGATGAGGGGCGGCCGGCCGGGTCGCTCCAACTTGCGGCGCAGGGCGTTGATGTAGACGTCGATCACGTTGGTCAGCGTGTACGCGGGCTCCTTCCACACCTCGCGGCCGAGCATGTCGCGCGTGACGGCCCGGTCCTTGTGCCGCAGCAGGTAGACGAGGACCTCGAACTCCCGCTGCGTCAGGGCGACCTCCTCGCCGCCGCGCAGCACCCGCCGCTCCAGCAGGTCCACCTCCAGTTCTCCCGCCCGCAGCACCGTTTCGCGCTCGCCGCGCCCCCGCATCAGGACACGCAGGCGGGCGAGCAATTCGGCGAAGGCGAACGGCTTGACGAGGTAGTCGTCGGCGCCGGCGTCGAGGCCGGTCACGCGGTCCTCCACCGCGTCGCGCGCGGTCAGCAGCAGCACAGGCACCGTCCGGCCGGCCCCGCGAAGGTCGGCGAGGACCTGGAGCCCGTCGCGCCCCGGCAGCATCCAGTCCAGCACGACCGCGTCGAACGGCTGCGCCAGCGCAAGCGCGGCGCCCTCGTCGCCGTTCGTGGCGGCGACGACTTCGTACCCCTCGGCGCGCAGGCCGCGCTCGAGGGCGCGCAGGAGCTTGCGTTCGTCTTCGACGACCAACACGCGAGACATGGACAACCTCCCCGTTCCATTCTGACAACGGAAGGGCAGCGGGGGAACAGGCTCGCGGTCGGGCTGGCCGGCGCCAGGAGTCGTGGACGGCCCCTCCTTCCGGACTTATACTTCGATCACGGCCCTCGTGGGGCCCAGCCCGCCCATCGCCGAGGGGTCCTCATGGGTGCCGGTCTCGCCGCCCTGCCCGCGCCGCGGTCGCCGCGTTACTACTCCCTCGACCTGTGGCGCGGCGTCGCGTGTTTGCTCGTCGTCCTGCACCACGCCACGATTTATGCCCCCTCCTACCGGCTGGCGGAGCGCGGCGAGGCGATCCCGCCGGCCGTCGCCTCCTGGTTCGTGGCCGCGACGACGCGCCTGTGGGTCGGCGTGCCCCTCTTCTTCGTGATTAGCGGCTACTGTATCTCCGCCACCGCCGACGCCACGCGCCGGCGCCCGCGCGCCCTGGCCACCTACTTCGCGCGTCGCTTCCGGCGCATCTACCCACCCTACTGGGTGCTGCTCGGCCTGCTCTGCGTGCTGGTGCTTGTTTGCGAGGCGCTCGTCCCCGGCCTGCTCGCCGACGACTACGCGGGCATCCCTCCGCCGGGCCGGCTGAGCGCGGGCCAGTGGCTCGGCAACCTCACCCTGACGGAGTCGTGGCGGCACCACCTGGGCGGCGGGCGGATCGGCTACCTCAACGCCATGGCCTGGACGCTCTGTTACGAGGAGCAGTTCTACGCCGTGGTCGGCCTCCTCCTGGCGCTGGCGCCGCGCCGCTTTTTCCTGGGGGCCGCCGCCGTGACCGCCCTGACGGCCGCGACCGCCCTCCTCGTCAGGGTCAACGCATACTTTACCAAGGCGAAATCGGGGGTAAGCATGGCATTTCGGCCAGCGTCGGCACAACAGCTTGTAGGAAAGCAACTTGCGTTCATCCCACAGCTCTCGGTCATTCACGATCCTTGAGACACCCAA
>DATFNV010000135.1:0-57598 GCA_035266225.1 Gemmataceae bacterium | reverse complement strand
CTTCGGGAGGGTCCCCGGTCTCGTCACCGAAGATTGGACGGTGTGAGGCGATCCCCCGCAGGAACCTGTTCTCGGCCGCCAACCTGCTCAAGATGCCGACCTGCGTCGCCGAGGTGCGTCGCGTCATCCTCGACCAGCTCGGCAACCGCTACGGCCGGCGCTTCGACACGCACTGGGACTTCGTCCGCTACGCCCAGCAGCACGGGCTGAACCTCGACTTCACCACGCCGCCGAAGCGCCCCGACCGGAAGCCGCCGCCGTTGTTCGAGGGAGTCGTTTCGTTTAGCGGCCGCCCTCGGGGCGGCGCGTCGGCCGACGCGCCGCCCCGAGGGCGGCCGCTAAACAGTGGACGAATGCGCGCCGACATGTCATGATTGCCCTCGTCGCGCCGCTCCGAGGGCGGCCGCTAAACAACCGGAAGTCGAATGGCGTGAGTATACAGCCTCATAGCAGCTCGGTCGTCGAGTCCGCGGTTATTGTCTATGTGGCGAGTTTGGGGCGGCCTTCGGTGCGACATTCGGATCGATGCGCGACAGGGCGATGCCGGCAGCCTCGCGGACCCTGGCGTCGCGGTCGCGCTGCGCCGCCTGGAGCGCGGGGATGGCGTCCTTGGCTTGTTCGCCAAACGACCCAAGCCCGATGGCCGCGCTGCAGCGGACGTCGCCCGCCTTGTCCTTGAGGGCTTCGATCAGCGCCGGAACGATCTGTGCCGCGTCCCCCTTTCGCTGCGGCAAGAGGCGAACCGCTATAAGCCGGTCTCGCTCTTGGGACCCCTTCAGATCTTCGAGCAACTGAGCGGTCGATTTCTCCCTGGCGCAGCCGCCGCACGCCAGCAAGCAAAGCAACAGAAGAAAACATGTCCGCACGCGCATAGCTCACGTCCCCCGTCTTCAAAGCGGTCGGCGGTCAGCGGTTGTTTGGCTGAACGCTGACCGCCGATTGCTTGGATCACCAATCGTCGGCCACTTCGCCGCCGGCTATGGTACCCAGGGCTTGATAAGTGTTGGGGTTGATGCTGGTGGTGAGGAAATGCACCGAGCCGTCGCCGAACAGGAAGTTGGCTCCCCCCGGCGTGTGCATGCTGTAAAACGTATCGGGGTCGAAGATCGGGAAGTCGGCGCTGGGCAGGTGCGTGGCGTTGCAGTGGGCGAGGACCAGGGCTTCGCCCCAGTCCGCATTGTCGTAGGGGGGGCCGGGAGGGGGAGAGTAGGGGGCGGGGGGGATGTTCGCCATCCAGGCGGGGCACCTTCCTCCCGTCACGGCGCCGGTCCAGGTGCTGGGGGAATGGTTGCCGGAGCGCTCGCCGACGAAGATGGTGTTGCTCAGACCATCGGTGACGTTGGCGATTCTGTTCTGGCTGTTGCGATAAAACAGGCCGTCGCCGGACGTGCCGAGTCCGCCGGACAGGCCGTCGGCGCCGCCGCCCAGGGCCCCCCCGCCGGCGTTGTTGAAGCATTCCTCCCAGCCGTTGCAGCCGACGTAGTTACTGTGCGCCACCGTGGCGATGGGGTTGGTGAAGCTACTGTCGTAGACGGGGAAGGCCTGCTGGTAAGGATCCGAGGGACACTGGTAGATCGTAAGTGGCTGCTGGGAGATTTGCGCGTTTGCTCCGATCCCCACCCCCTGCTTGAAATTGATCCGGCTGTAAACGTTGTCCTGTTCGAGGAAGGGCAGCACGAAGGACGCCCAGCCCCAGCCCGGCCCCACGTCGTTGTCGGGGGTGCTGGCGGGGTTCGTGTTGCCATCGACGTAGCCGGGTGGGAACTGCTGGTTGGCGTCGTGATACAAGTGCAGAGCCAGGCCGATCTGCTTGAGGTTGTTGGTGCATCGGGTACGTGCGGCCGCCTCGCGTACCTTCTGCACGGCCGGCACCAGCAAGCCGATCAGGACAGCAATGATGGCGATGACCACCATCAGTTCGATCAGGGTAAAGCCAGATCGCGACGGACGTTTCATGGTCGGCTGCCTCCAGAGGTATTACTTTGGCTTACGCCTGGGGACAGCTTAATGGGGCAGCCAGGTCGTGGCAAGAGAAAATATAACAAAATAATACGACGGACATGCACCGCTGGCCCGGGACCGGCGTCTGGCCCGTGCTCCGTACATTCGCGCGGGCGCCCACCCGGTAAGGCCGGCGGTCCTGCGTCCGCCGTGGCGCTTGACAAGTCAGGAGTGATCCACTATTTTACTAACTGTTGAAGTTACGAAGGTGAGCTGGGCGATGAAGCACGCGCATCCCGGGCCGACTGTCGCGATGACGAGTTCCGCGTCTTCGGAGCGGGCCGCGCAACTGTTCCGCGCCATGGGAGATGGCGGCCGGCTGCGCATCCTGGAGCTGCTGGCGGGTAAGGAGTTATGCGTCACGCAGATCGTGGCCGCGTTCGGCGACAAGTTCTCGACCGTATCGCAGCGGCTCCGCATCCTCCGCGGCGAGGGGCTGATCGTCCGCCGGCGGGAAGGTACGCACATCTATTACGCCCTGGCAGATCGGCACGTTGCCGACCTGATCCACAACGCGCTGGCGCACGCCGCGGAACTGGAGGCGGGGCCGGCCAAGGAGTCCTGAAAGTAGGAGGTTGACGATGGCTACACACCACGAAGGGCACACGCACCAGCACGGGCCCGGCTGCGGGCACACCGGCGTCGTCCACGAAGGGCACGTCGATTACCTGCACGACGGCCACCTGCACCACGTGAACGGCGGCAAGGTCGAGGAGCACCAGCTCGCGGTCAACGGCACCAACCCCGCCGGCTGCACGCCGAAGCACAGCTGCGGCGGTCACGACAAGGCGCACAAGCACGGGGCCAACTGCGGCCACGCCTCGGTCCCACACGGCGACCACGTCGATTATCTCGTCGGCGGCCACCTGCACCACCCGCACGGCGACCACTGCGACGACCACGGGCCGGTGAGTCTCGCCTGAAGCAGCACAACCATCAACCGAAAACGAGCCCGGGGAGCCCCCGCTGAAGCGGCGCCTCCCCGAGCTCGTCTCGCTTCCGCCACCCACCACTCTCTTCTCCAGCGCCCACGCCCAGGTCTGAGCCATTCTGCCGCGCCAACCCGCACGACCTTCAGGCGAGCCGCTTGGCCCGGGTGCGCCGCTTTTCGCAAAAAAAAAATTCTCCCCCGCTGGCCACGCCGAGGCTGAGGTGATAGTCTTGGCTAAGCACTTGATTTAGCCAAGACTAATCACGTTAAATAGTCGCGGCTAATTCAGTGTTGAGGAGGATAATTCATGAGCCGGAATCGCTCTCCCCGCATCGCCTTCACCCTGATCGAGCTGCTGGTGGTCATTGCCATCATCGCCGTGCTGATCGGCCTGCTCCTGCCCGCCGTGCAGAAGGTCCGGGAAGCCGCCGCCCGGGCCCAGTGCGCCAACAACCTCAAGCAGGTCGGCCTGGCCCTGCACAACTACGAGGGTGACAAGAAGGCGTTCCCGCAAGCGTACAAGACCCTGCCGATCCCCGACCCGACGGCACCCTCCGGCACGGGCACCTATGGGGCGGGGGCGTTTGTCCTGATCCTTCCCTACATCGAGCAGGACAACGTCTATCGGCAGATCGACGTGACGAAGGCAGCGCTGAGTGCGGTCAACATGCCGCCCGCCAACCCGGCCTATTCGACCTCCATCAATACCTTCCTGTGTCCGTCCGCGCCGGGGAACCCCACCATCGATTACTCGGCTGAGTTGGCCAACAGCTTCAACAACTTCGGGATTTCCGTCACGCCTGCGCCCGGCCTGATCTTCGGGCGGACCGACTACGCCCCTGATGCCGGGATGTCCGCGAACATCCCGGGCATCAGCATCAATGCCGGCGCTTCGATCATTTGCCAACCCCCTGACGGCCCGGTGCGCGCCGGAACCGTCCGCGACGGCTTGTCGAACACGATCCTGGTCGTCGAGGACGCGGGGCGCCCGGGGTGGTACGGAAGCAGGGGGGCCGCTTCTGGGCGGGCCATTGGCGGCTACGCGCCGGCCCTGGGCAGCTACCTGGGCGGCGACAACGGCCCGGCACCGCAAGGCGGGGGCGCCTGGGCCGACCCGTTGAACTACATCGCCACCAACGGCGGCGACCCGAGCGGGTCCGGCATCGCCGCCGGCGGGGGGTTCATGGGAATCCCGGCAGCGCCGTGGTCCTGCGCCAACGGTTGCACCAACGACAGCGAAATCTTCGCCTTCCACACCGGAGGGAGCAACGTCGTGTTCGGAGACGGGTCGGTGCGTTTCGTCAGGAACGGACTCACCATGAACCAGATGCAGGCGCTGCTCAGTCGGGCCGGGGGCGAAGTGATCTCGTTCGACTACTGACGCCGTGGGTCGCCGAAGACGTCAACGTGGCGGCCTTCGGGCCGGCCCGGCCCGAAGGCCACGAGCAAGCCTGTCCCTATTCAGGAGGTATGTGAGCGTGAGTAAGGTCGTCTTCAGCCTGACGGCGGCGCTGGCGCTGGCCTGCGCCTCCTGCGGCAACAAGAACAAAATCTACCCGGTTTCGGGTAAAGTGGCGTACAACGGCGCCCCGGCGTCGGGCGCGGCCGTCTTCTTTTATCGTCACGGCGCCGACCCCATGAACGAGCACATGGTCATGGGCCTCGTCCAGGAGGACGGGTCATTTGAACTCGTCTGCGGCTCCCTGGGCAAGGGCGCGCCTCCCGGCGAATACGACGTCGTGATCGAGTGGAAGCAGGTTTCCGGCCAGAGCAAGGGCCGTCCCCAGCATGGGCCCGACAAGCTCAAAGGCCGCTATGCCGACCCCAAACATCCCCTGTTGCACGCTACGGTCGAGGCGAAAGCCACTCAGCTGGACCCCTTTGAGTTAACGGACGCGGGGCCGGCCCAGAAACGGTGACTGCCTCTGACAGAGAATCACGGAGCGCGAGCCGGCGCGTGCTCCAGGTAGTCCAGCACCGCCCGCGGGTCGCCGTGGGGGCCACGGGTAGTTCGCCTTGCAATTTTTCCTCCGCCTCCTTACCGTGTGCCCCGTTCGAGGCGAGGCGGCGCGCCAGGAAGCGTGCGCCGCCTGGGGGCCGACCCAATGCTCCCGGCCTCGGGCGCGGAACGACCCAAAGGAGGGGCGGCCGGCTCCCCGCCGGCCCCGCAACCGGCACCCCCCGGTAGATTTCCCGTCACCAATCCAGCAAGGATGCCCGCATGGCCCGGGAAGGCTTCGCGGCGCTGCTCTGCGCCACCGTCCTCGTTACGTCCCTGATCCCGTCCGCGGCCGCCCAAGCGCAGCCCGACAGCGCCGTGACCACCGCCCTAGCGGTGCAGCAAGCGCTGAAGGCGGGCCGCGAATCGCTGGCCGCCGGGCAGTACGGCACCGCCGTCCACCAGCTCGAACAGCAGCTCTCGAAGATCAACGGCAACCACGAGTACCTCACCTGCCTGCGCGATGCCTACCGCGGCTACGTCAAGGAGCTGCGCCAGGCCGGCCGCGGCGACGAGTCGCAGAAGTACCTGCGCCGCCTGGAAATCCTCGACCCCGGCGCCCGCCTCGACTTCGGCGACGCCCTCCCCATCGCGGCCGCCCCCGTGCCGCCGCCGGTCAAGCCGCCCGAGCCCCCGGCTGCCCCGCCCGTCCCGGCAAAGTTGGCGGCGGCCACGTCGCCCCCCGTCGCGGGGGTCCCGGCCGACGGCGGGCCGAAGACGCCCCTGCTCGTCCGCGGCAACCGGCCGGACGATCCGTTCCAGCCGAGCAACAGCCGGGTGAACCCGGCTGCCGCCCTGGCGGCAAATGCTTACAAAGCGTATCTTGAGAAAGACTATCGAAGCGCCTGGCGCCTCTATGAGCAGGCGCACGCGGCCGACCCGGTGAGCGTCGCCGGCCGGCACGACGAGTGGGCCTACTGCAAGCTGGTCGCGGTCAAGGACCAGTTCGCCTCGGCCGACGCCTCCACCCTGTTTCGCCTGGAGGCCGAGGTCAAGGAGGCCATCGCCCTGTCGCCGAAGGTGGCCTCGCTCGGCAAAGAGTACCTCGCCGGCATCCAGTCGCGCCGCGACGGCGGCGGGGCGGTCGTGCGCCACCTCGAACAGCGCGTCGGCGGGTGGTCGGTGGCCGAGAGCGACAACTTCCGCATCTTCCATAAAGAGAACCGCGAATTGGCGGAAAAGGTGGCGCGGGTGGCGGAGCGGACCCGGCGCGACATGGGCCGCAAGTGGTTCGACAAGGACGACGAGTGGAAGCTGCGCTGCGACCTCTACCTGCACCCCACCGCGAGCGACTACAGCCGCACCACCGGCAAGCCGCCCACCTGGACGGCGCACTCGACCATCAACCTCGAGGCCGGCCGCGTGGTGCTGCGGCGCATCGACCTGCGCGGCGACGACCCCGACCTGCTGACCGCCTCACTGCCGCACGAGGCCACGCACACCGTCCTCGCCGGCCACTTCGGCACGCACCACGTCCCCCGCTGGGCCGACGAGGGCATGGCCCTGCTCAGCGAGCCGAGCGACAAGCTGGACGTCTACCGGCGCAAATTGGCGCAGGCGCGGGAGGACCGGCTCCTCCTGCCCGTCCGCGACCTGATGGCGATGGACGATTACCCCGAGCCGGGACGGGCCTTCGCCTTCTACCTGCAGAGCGTGTCGCTGACCGATTACCTCGTCAAGCAGCCGGGCGGGTCGCAGGCCTTCACGCGCTTCGTCAACGAGGCGCTGAAGAGCAGCTATGAAGCGGCCCTGCAGAAGACCTACGGCCTGGACATGGCCACACTGGAGCAGCGCTGGCGGACGGCGGCGTTCGGCGACGCTGCTACGCAGGCAGCGTTTCGCGGCGCAAACCGCTGACGGCGGCGGCGACGGCGGCCAGCGCTTCCGCGTGAGGGAGGCGGCCGCCATCGCCCCGCCGGACCGTGCCGGTCGCGCAGTCGCAAACGATCGCCGTCCGCGGCCAGGCGCCGGTCTGGCGATGCAGCGCGACCGCCGCAAGCACAAGGCCCAGCGGCCACTCCCGCGACTTCGAGCGGCGCCGCTTCGCCGGACGATCGCCGGACGTGAAGGCCAGCAGGTGGCGCCCGCCGTCCGTGTCCTCCCACAGACACTCGATCAGCCCCCGGACCGCCGCGCCCTCCGGCACGTCGAGGAGGAACTCCACGTCGCGCAGGAGGCTCCGCGCCCGGGCCAACTCGGCTCGCACCTCGGGATCGGCGATCCTGTCGAGCGCCCCTCCCGGATCAGGCCAGTCCCAGCCGCCCGCCCGCTGCCACTCGCGCCGGTCGGAGCCGTCCTCGGTGTCGAACTGCGGGGCCACGTCCTCGGGGCGCAGCGGTCGTTTGCCGCGCCGCTCGAGCCAACCCTCGATCTCGGCGACGGTGAACAGGCGTTTGCCCGACAGCCGTACCGGCACCGGGGCCATCGCGCCGTCGTTGAGCCGCGGGCGTCCCGCGAGCACTGCCGAAGCGCTCGCGGGGCGCTCGCCGCTAATCGTCACTTTCGTCCCGTCAATCACGCGGACGCGCGGCACTTCCGCGGCGGGGACGTCGTTGGCAAGACAGCCCCCGCTGCGCAGGTCGAAGCGCTCGGCCAGCGCCAGCATCCACGCCGTTTCCGGGGCGAACGAGTCGGACAGGGACGCCGAGAGGACGAGGTAGTCCTGGGCGCGGGTGCAGGCGACGTAGAGGGTGCGCAGGTCCTCCTGCCATTCCTCGATCGCCTCGCGCGTCTTCCACAGGCGCGAGGCGAAGTCGGGGAACGGCAGCGGCTCCTCGTCGGCGGGCGGCCGCACCACGCAGCCCAGCCGGGTGTCCCAGTGGGCCGCCGGCTGATGCGCCCCCCCGGCCCGCGCCGCCAGGTCGGGCACGAAGACGACCGGGAACTCCAGCCCCTTCGCCTGGTGAATGGTCATGAGGCGCACCACGTCGGCGTTCTCCGGCTGCGTCGCCGCCTGCTCCTCGCGCGGCTGGCTGCTCACCAGGTCGCCGAGCCGGCCGATGAATTCCGCCAGGCCGAACAGACCCGTGCGGTCGAAGGCGCGGGCCATCTCCTGCAATTTCCAGAGGTTCGCCAACTTGCGGTCGCCAAGGTGCTCGAATTGCATGGCCGCGTCGTAACCCGAGTCGGCGAACACCGCGCCGAGCAGGCGGGCGATGGGAAGGCGGTCCTTGAGGGCGTGCCAGCGGTCGAGGTGGCGACGGGCGCGGGCGGCGGCGGGGCGCTGGTCCTCGGGCAGCTGCTCGTGGAGCGCGTCGTCGTGCAGTCCGGCCCAGGGACCGTCGCGGTGCCGGGCCAGCAGGAAGAGCGCCTCGTCGCTGAGACAGCAGAACGGCGAGCGCAGCGTGCCGGCGAGGCTCACCTCGTCTTGTGGGTTTTCCAGGGTGCGGAGTAAATTGAGGAGGTCGTAAATCTCTTGCTGGGCGAAGAAGGCCCGGCCGCCGACGAGGTAGTAGTCGAGCCCGTGCCGCCGCAGGGCCGCCTCGTAGAGGGCCACGTTGCTCATCGAGCGGAACAGCAGCACCACGTCGCCGGGCCGCACGGGTCGCAAGCGCCGTTGGGCGCCCTCCCCCTCCACCACCAGCGATTCGCCGCCCGCCATCGCGGCGATGCGGCGGGCGATGGCGTCGGCCTCGCGCTTGCGGGCCTCGGTGACGTTGTCCTTGTCGGCGCGCGCCGACCAGAGGAACTCGACGCACGGCCCCGGGTTGGCCTGGGCATGGTGCGGGCGCAGCGGCTCGTAATCGGGGATGTGCCGGACGAACAGGGCGTTGACGAAGTGGAGGACCGCCGGCTGGCTGCGGAAGTTCAGCGTCAGCCCCAGGCGGCCGTCGTGCGGCATGCTCTGGCGCAGCCGTTGGAAGAGCGAGGCGTCGGCCCCGCGAAATCGATAAATCGACTGCTTGTAGTCGCCGACTCCGAAGAGCTTGCCCGCGGTCAGGCCGCCGCCGCAGAGGTGCTCCACCACCTCCATCTGCACCGGGTCGGTGTCTTGCAATTCGTCCACGAGTAGGTAGCGGTAGCGGCGCTGCAGCGCCTCGCGCACCTCGGCCTGGTCGCGCAGCAGGTCGCGGGCCATCAGCAGCAGGTCGGCGAAATCGACGACGCCGGCCCGGCGCTTGCGGCGCCGGTACGCCGTTACGGCCTCTGCCGCCACTCTCAGAAAGCGCTGTCCCGCCGCCGCGGCCGCCGCCACGTCCTCCGGCGCCTCCGTGAACAGGGCCAGCTTCTCGCCGAGGTCGCCGCGGAAGTCCTCGAACGCCTTCTTGACCGCCTCGTAATCCGCCTCGGTCTTCCACGCCTTTCCCCGCTCCTTGCCGACCTTCGCGGCCTCCGTCAACTCGGCGACGGCGGCGGCGAGGTCGGCGGCGTCGGCCAGGCGCGGCGTCTCGTCCAGGAGCCGCCGGACGTTGGTCCGCGTCTGGGGGCCGACGCATTCCGTCGTCCGCAGCAGCCACAGGCAGCGGGCGATGCGCGGGGCCGCCGTCACCAGGTAGGCGACGTAGCGCGGCAGCAACGCGCAGCGCTCGTCCTCGACCCAGCGGCGGGCGACCTCTTCGGGGGGGCGCTGCAACCACGCCTGCCAGGCCGGCTCGTCGGCGGCGCTGACGAGGTTCTCGACGGCGGCCACGGTCGGCCGCCAGCCGTACAGGAAGATCAGCTCGCGCAGGTCGTCGCCGGCGACGCTCTGGGATGTCAGCAATTCCTGCAGGGCGTCGGCGTGGGCCTCGGCCCGGAGGTTGGCGGCCATCACCTCGTCGAGGACGTCGAACAGCGGGTCGATGCCGGCCTCGACGGCGTGCTGGCGCAGCAGCGTCCCGCAGAAGGCGTGAATGGTGCTGATTTGCGCCGTCTCCAGGGCGCGCAGGTGCCGGGCCCAACGCTCGACGTTCTCCTCGCCGTGGGCGGCGCGCAGCTCGTCGAGCACGGCCTTGCGGATGCGCTGGCGCATCTGCCGGGCCGCGCGGTCGGTGAAGGTGATGGCGACGACCTGCCCGACCTCGGCCCCTTCGCGCAGGTGGGACAGGTAGCGCTCGGTCAGGACGTGCGTCTTGCCGCAGCCGGCGCCGGAGGACAGGACGATCGACACCTCGCGGCGCGTGACGGCGGCGTCCTGCTGTGGTGTGAGCAAGGGGCTCCCTCCCCGTAGCGTCAGCTAACATCTTCGCCAGTTAGTTCCCCGTATAGCCGCTCCCCTTCATCGGTGAGGTTGTAGCGGGCCTTGCCGGTGGAATGCATCAGGTCTAGCCTAATTCGTTCGTGCGTGATTCGCTCACCATCGGCTACGAGATGAACTTGGCTCCCATCGTCGGGTTTACCCATGAGTATCAGCAGGTCTTTCTGCTCTTGGGTCAGCTTCACCGTTTATCACTGTGCCCGTCGGTGCCGGATCGATAAGGGGACACCTCATCGGAGCGGCAGATAGCGTACCTGGCCTTCCCACTCGTCGTCCAAGCTGCACTCGGCCAACAGCACGATCTCTTCGATCGCGACCCCGATCGGCACATGCCGCCCGACCTCAAAGACTCCGGGCATCGGCTTTCCCTCGCGTACACGGTCATACGCATAACGGGTCATCGTCGCCACGTCGTGTGTCAGCAGAACGCGGCCGGACTGGGCCGCCCACTCGAGGATGGTCGGGTCATCCACCGCGGACAACCCCGCGTCCTGAACGCGCAGAATGTCTACCGCCGGATTGCGGCGACGGACGCCCCGCACGATATCATTGTTGAAGTTCTCATCCGCAGCAAGCCGCAGCATGGGCCATCACTCCTGGCGGCGCCGAGCCAGAAGGCGGGCCCGAACCCCGGCCGGGTCAAAGCGCGCCTCGTTCTCCCGACGAACGGCCTCGGCGAGGCGCTGGCGGTCGCGCAGGTAGGTTTCGACCTCCTCTGGGTGGCTGAGGGCGTAGCCGATGACCGAATACACCGCGGCTAGTCGAAGGGAGGGATACTGCTCCACGATTCCCTCCGGCGTCATTCCCTCGCGGAAGGCCGCGACCACGGTATCGAGGGTCACGCGACTGGAGCCGACGCGCATCACGCCATCGGCATCTTTGGTCAGAGGTACAAGATCGGCAAGCGACATAAGGTCACCTCCTCCAACAGTTGCCCTTCCAATAGTTTACTCTTGGAGCGACACGATGGCGAGCGCACAAGGCCGAGCGCGCCGCCGAGAGCGACGGCTACACGGTCGGCAGCGGCAGTTCCCACTTCTTCCCGACCCCCCGCCCCTGGGCGATGCGACAGACCTGCGAATAGGGGCACGTTTCCGTACAGGTGTCCGAGCGCGGCTCCAGCGGAAAATCGCCGGCGCGGATGTGCTTCACGAGGTCAGTGACCAGACCCTCCAGCAAGCGAGACACCTTCGCCCACTCGTCGGCGCTCTTGAACCAGCCGTGGTGTTTGCGGTCGCCGGGCAGCACGACCTTCGGGCCGGTGTCGGTGACGAGCCAGTACGCCAACCCCAGCGGCCGTGCCTCCTGTCCCGCCAGAAGCACGCGCTCCACGGCCAGGGCGTAGAGCGTCAGTTGGAGGCGCTGGAACGATTTCAGACTCGCGGCGGAGTAATTGGACGAGCGGCCGGTCTTGTAATCGACGATCCAGAAGAAGGTGCCGGCGTCCGTCTGGGCCACGTCCACGCGGTCGATGCGGCCGCCGAGCCGGACCTCGATGCCGTCGCCGGCGATGACCAGCGGCGGCGACGGCTCCTCCCCCTCGGCGGGAGTCGTGCCGAAGCCCTCCTCCAGGTACAGCGGCCGCGGCACCACCTTCAGCTCGGCCCACGTCGCGACGAAGTTCTCCCAGTCGGTGCGGTAGTGGGCGGCCTTGCGCTGCAAGCGCCGCCCCTCGATCTGCCACAGCGCCTCGGCTGCGCGGCTGGCGTGGCCCGAGTGGCTCTTCACCTCTGTGTCAAGTTGTTCGCGGATTAGCCGGTCCACGTCGGCCGTCGGGCCGTGGATGCCGTGGTCCTTCAGGTAGCGGTGCAGCCACGCCAGTGTGCGGTGAAAGACGAGGCCGCGGTCGCTGCCCTCGACGTCCTCCCCGGGCTCCTCCAGCGGCTCCAGGTGCAGCACGTCTTCGAGTAAAAAGCGAAACGGACAGGCGATATACGTCTCCAGGGCCGTCGGGCTGATGACCTTCTCGCCGCCGAAGCGCTCGCGCAGCTCGGCCAGGACGCCGGCGTGGCGCAGCAGGCCGTCGTAGGGGTTGTGCTCGTCGGTGCGGAAACGATGGTCCGCCACCAGCGCCGCCGAGCGCAGGTTGGCGGCCAGGTCGCGCGACAACCCCGTAGGGAGGCGCCGCCCCGCCGCCAGCGCCGTCGCCGCGTGGACCCGGTACTCCGCGGGCGACAGCGGCTCGTCGCGGTCGAAGCCTTCGATGAGCATGCGCTTGCGGCGGACGGGGACGGCACCCGGCTCGAAGCAGTCGAGCAGCGCCGCCAGGAACGAGCTGGGCAAGAGCCCCTGCCCTTTCTCGTCCACCGCGGGATAGCTGAGGACCAGCCGCCGCCGCGCCCGCGTGACGACGCCGTAGAAGAGCAGCATCTCGTCGGGCATCCGGTCGCCGACGCCGCGGACGTCGAGGCCGGCCGTCTTGAGCGATTGCCGCTCCTGCTCATCGAAGATCGGCTCTGCGGGGGTCAGGCGCGGGAAGCCGCGCTCGCCGAGGCCGAGGACGAAGACGTGGTCGGCCGACACGCCGCGCGCGATCTCCGCGGACAGGAAGCGCACGCGCCCCGGCCCGCGCGGCGCCCGCGCCAGCCCCGCCTCGGCCGCCAGCGTCCCGAGCAGCCGGTGGAAGTGAGCGCGGTCGATGGTGGGGGCCGCACCGTGCCGCCGGCGTTCCAGCCGCTCCCAGGCGGCCAATTCGTCCCAGAAGCACTGTAGCGCCGCGGCGTCGCGCTCGTCGCCGGCCGCGGCCGGGGCGATGCCCAGGTCGTCCGCGAAGCGGCGCACCCAATCGAGGTGCCGGTCGAGGGGCGCCCGGCCGGGGGCCGCGTCCCAGGCGGCGAAGAAGCGGCGCAGGAACGGCCGGCACTGCACCGCCCAATTGTGGATCCGAACGCGGCGCGAAGCCTCGGCCTGCTCATCGGGCGGAGCGGGGGAGGGGTCGTCGGCCCACTTATCGACGGCCCGCAGGTACGCCTCGCGATGGCGCGACTGGCCCAGCAGCCGCAGCAGCGCCTCCGCACGCTGGGCCACGTCGGGCGTCTCCTGCGTCTCGGGCCAATCGGGTCGGAAATAGCCGCTGCGCAGGAGGGCGGTCACGGCGGCAAACGGCCAGCCGTCCTCGGGGACACGCAGGGCGCGCAGCAGCGCCGCCACGGCCGGGTTGCGCGCCAGCGGCTCCGCCCCCTCCACGTCGAGTGGGACGCCGTACTCGGCGAAGACCTCGCGCACCAGGTCGGCGTAGGGGACTAACTCGCGGGCAATCAGCAGGACCTCGTCGGCCGGCGTCCCCTGGAGGAGCAGCGCCTTGACCTCGCGCGCCACCAACCGCACCTCGCCGAGCATCCCCGGCGCCTCAAGCAGCAGCAGGCCGTCGGCGTCGGAGCTGCGGACAATGGATTGCAAGGGGCGGAACAGTTGCCGCGCGACGTGGGCGAGGCCGGCCACGTTCGCGCTCCCCTTCGGGTCGCGGCTAAACTCGATCAGCGGTGCAAGATGGGCAAATCGTTCCACGATGGCGCGCGGCCGGGCGAACAGTTCCGCCCGTTCGTCACCCTCCTCGCCGGGCAGCGCCAGCCAGAGTTCCTCGACCCATTCGCACAGCCCAAGGAGGATTTCCATCTGCGTCCGCGTGAAATCGCTGAAGCCGGCCACGAAGACGGCGCGGACGTTCTCGAACGGCCGGCGCAGGCCGCGCCCCAGCAGGTCGCGCGCGTACCACAGGCGGCCTTCGAGGTCGAAGAGGTGCAGCCGCTGCAGTTGCTGCTGGTAGCGGGCGTAAAGGCGTGTACACTGCCGGTCCTTGTGACTGATGGCGCGGCCAGCGATCGTCCTGGCGACGTGCCGGCCGCGGTAGCCGCGGCGGTAGGCGGCCCGGGCCAGCTGCGCCGGCCACACCTCGGCGCGCTTCAGCTCGGCGAGAAGTGCGAAAATCCCTTCCGTGAAGCCGTGCGTGTCGGCGACGCGCTCGAAGTGCGACAACTCCTTCCGCCGATGCAACTCGGCGACGAGGTCGGCGGCGATCAGGCGACGCTGCACGTCCGAGAGCGGCCGCGCCGCCGGGTCGTTCGCGCGGATGATCTCCTCGGCGAAGTCCTGAAAAGTGAAGAGGCGCGGGGCGAAGAGACAGGGGCCGTCGAGGAGCGATTCGCGCACCGCCTCGACGGCGCGATGGGTCGGACCGAGCCACAGGGCCGCGCCGAGGTTGGCCGCAGCGGCGCGGTAGCGCTCCAGGAGTCGGGCCGTATGGCCCGAGCCGGCGGGGCCGCAGAGGATGTGGACGGTGGCGCTCATCACCACGCGATTGTCCACATTCCGGCCAACGGGGCTATATCACTTTTGTGCGAAGGCGAACGCGGACCACATTGCGCTTGCCGACGCGCACGATCAGCCCGTCGGTGACGGTGAGGGTCGCCTTCGGGTCGCTCACCTTATGCCGCTCCTCGCCGATGGTGACGCCGCCGCCCTCCACCGCGCGCCGCGCCTCGTTGTTGCTCTTGGCCAGCCCCACCAGCGATAGGAGCCGCACGATGCCGATCGTCCCATCACTCAGGTCGATAGCGGAGATTTCTCTCTCTTGAATGTCTTTCGGGTCTTGCCCTCTCGAGAAGCGCTGGACCCACTCGTTGCACGCGGCGGCCGCCGCCGCGACACCGTGGTAGAAGCGGACAATGTCCTTCCCGAGCGTCTTCTTCGCCTCCATCGGGTGCGTCTGCTCCGGGTCGGTTAGTCGCGCGATCTCCTCCGCCGTCCGGTCGGTCAGGAGCGTAAACCACTCCGGCATGAGGTGATCGGGGATGCTCATCGTCTTGTCGAACTGCCCGGTCTCTCCGCCGGGCGGGTCGCCGACGCCGATGTAGTTGCCGAGGCTCTTGCCCATGCGCCGCTCGCCGTCCAGCCCGCGCAGGATCGGGTTCGTGACGCAGATTTGCGGCGCCTGTCCCGCGGCGGTCTGCAACTGCCGCCCGATCATCAGGTTGAAGAGCTGCTCGCTGCCGCCGAGTTCCACGTCGGCCCGGATCTCGACGCTGTCGTGCCCCTGCATGAGCGGGTAGAGACACTCGCTCAGGTAGATCGGCGTCCCCTCCTTGTAACGCTTGGTGAACTCATCGCGTTCGAGCATCCGCAGCACGGTAATCTTGCCCATGAGGCGCATCACGTCGAGGAAGCTAAACTTGCTGAACCACTCGCCGTTGTAGCGCACCTCGGCCGTGTCGATGTTGATGATCTTGCTGACCTGGCGCAGGTAATCCTGGGCATTCTTTTCGACCTGCTCCTGGGTCAGGCTGGCGCGGGTCTGGTCGCGGCCACTCGGGTCGCCCACGAGGGCGGTGTAATTGCCGATAATGACTACCGCCTGATGGCCCATCTCCTGGAACAATCGTAGTTTGCGCAGCGGGACGGTGTGGCCGAGATGCACGTCGATGCCGGTCGGGTCGATGCCGTACTTGACCCGCAGCGGCTTGCCGGTGGCGAGCTTCTTGCGCAGCTCGTCCTCGGGGACGACCTGCTCGGCGCCGCGGCGGATCAGGGCGAGTTGTTCATCGACGGGTTTCACGGCACCCCCTCCCAGCGCTCGGAATGTCACCCGCACAGAGGCGGGGTGGATTGTTGGGTATAGACCCGGTGTTGACAACGGTAATATACGGCGTATATACTATGGATGGAGGTTCGGCCGAGGGGCTGCCTTTTGGGGTGGCTCCAAAGGCGTTACCTCCTTTTTTCATTTCTCCACTCAACCAGGGCTGTACGGATTCGGAACGAACGCAATTCCGAAGCTGTTGAACACATGTCCTTCTCGATAACCTTGTCCCTTCCACTGCAAGTTGAACAGATGGCCCAGGGACTCAGCCTGGACCTCCGGCCGAACGGGACCGTCCATCCCCTGGGTCGGCAGGCGAAAGGCGTGATTCACGCAGTAGATGCACACGTCCGCAACCTGAACCGGGTAGGTCATGTCCGATGAGACGAAGAACGGCGAAGGCACGATGCGTGACGTGCGATATCGCCCCGGTTGCGTTAAGGTGAAGTACCGCTCCAGACGCCGAACGAACCGCCGGTCTTCAGATTGATCGGTCTGGTCCATGACCAGCAGACCCGTCTGATTCTGCTCCTCGAGAAAGTAGAAGAATCGCTCCAGCAGGAAAACGTAATCCTTACGCAGGTATTCCTCTGCCTCGAAAGTCGGCGGTTTTTCGACCGAGCAAGGAATCGCCACGGCGAACACACGCGCTTCGTGGGTGCGAAGCGTCTCGAAGATGCCCCGCACCATTTCGAGACAGGCCTGACCGTAGGCAGTGAACTCCAACCGCGTTGGCGGCTGTTTCTGCACGCCCTTATTGAGGAATCCCACGGCGTGCTTGCGTCGGGCGAGGTCATCGAGGGGCGGCTCCTGGCTCGCCCACTTGAAGCGATTCTTGTCAAGAAGCCGATGCCCTTTGATCTCGGATTTGTAGTGGTGCAAGGAGTCCCCGAAGCAAGCCTCTTCCAATCGTTTTATATCGCGGATGAATGGCCAAAGGCGCTCGGCTCGTAAAGCGACACCGCCACGAACCTCGTAGGGAGCATTCTTGTGGTCGTGTCCACTTTCGTCGAGAAACAGAAGGACACTCATCCTGCGGCCTCGCGAACGGCAGGGGAAGCATCATGGTCACGAGTACATCTGAAACCGCCCTACCGCGGGGAAGGCATTGGCGTGATGCACGATCACCGGCTCGGCGCGGTCGGGCGGCCAGCTAATGGCCAGGACGTCGAAACGGGCGGAGTGGTTCAGCAGGCGGTGCTTCTGTAAGAAGTGCAGCGCCAGTTGCGTCAGCCGGCGCTGCTTGGCATCGTTGACCGAGGCGGCGGCCACGGCCGGGTCGGCGCCCTCGGTCGAGCGCACCTCGACGAAGACGACGCAGACCCCGTCCACGGCCACCAGGTCCAGTTCGCCGTGGGGACAGCTGTAGTTGCGGGCGACGATGCGGTAGCCCAGGCGGCGCAGAAAGCGCTCGGCGGCGCGCTCGGAGCGGCTGCCGAACCAGCGCCGCCACCACGGCTTGCGCGGGGATTCGCCGGCCATGTCGCACCCCGACAAATGGTTTAGCCGCCGCCCTCGGGGCGGCGCTCTCGCAGAGCGCCGCCCCGAGGGCGGCGGCTAAACGGGGAATCCGGAACTAGCTCGAAGCCTGGCCCGGCGTCGCCGCCGGGGCCGCGCCGCCCTTGGCGCCCTTGCCGTCGGCCCCGGCCTTCTTGCGCTCGCGGAGGCGGGTCGCCTTGCCGACGCGGTCGCGCAGGTAATACAGCTTGGCTCGGCGGACGCGGCCGGTGCGCTTCACCTCGACGCGAGCGATGCGCGGCGAGTGCAGCGGAAAGATACGCTCCACGCCTTCACCCTGCACGATGCGCCGCACCGTGAACATCGAGCGCCCTCCTTCGCCGCGACGGGAGATGACGACGCCCTCGTAATGCTGGACGCGCTCTTTCTGCCCTTCCAGGATGCGCAGGTGAACGATCACCGTGTCGCCGATCTGGAACTCCTCAATGTGCCGTGTTAGTTCCTTCTCGACCTCGTTGCCCTGCTTGTCCTTCTCCTTCACCTTGTACTTGACGATCGACTCGATCTGCAGACCCTCGATCAGGGTCACGTATTTGTTCTTCATGTTCGCTGTCCTTTCGTGCCGGGCTGCGCGCCTCGGACTGCTCGCGGCGCCACCGGGCGATGGCCGGGTGGTTGCCGCTGAGCAGGACGTCGGGCACGGCCATGCCGCGGAATTCGCGGGGGCGCGTGTATTGCGGGTATTCCAGCCGCCCGGCCTCGCTGTGCGATTCCTCGGTGACGCTCTGGGGGTCGCCGAGCACGCCGGGCACGTATCGGATTACAGTATCGATCACGACCATCGCCGGCACCTCGCCGCCGTTGCAGACGAAGTCGCCGACGCTGATCTCGCGCGGCCGCAGCCCCAGCCGGATGCGCTCGTCGAAGCCCTCGTACCGGCCGCACAACAGCAGCAGCCGCTTGTGCCCCGCCAACTCCCGGACGACTGACTGCGTCAGTCGTCCGCCGGCGGGCGTCAGCAGGATGACTTCTCCGGGGTCGGCGGCCAGGGGGCGGACGGCCTCGATGCAGGCGTAAACCGGCTCGGGCATGATGACCATGCCGGGGCCGCCGCCGAAGGGGCGGTCATCGACGCTCTTGTGCTTCCCCGAAGCCCAGTCGCGGATGTTCCACAGATGGATTTCCACCAGGCCGTTCTGAATCGCGAGCTTGAGCAGGCTCTGCGTCAGGTAGCCCGAGAAGATCTCGGGGAACAGGCTCAACACATCGAAGCGCATCGGGCTCGTGCCGCTTGCGGCTTAGCGTTCGCGTCACGCCGTCGGCGCGGGCGCTTCGGGCGCCGCGGCCGGCTGGGCGGCCTGGTCCTCGAACTTCTTCATGTACTTCTTCAGAAACACCTGGACGTTCTCCGACGGCTGGGCGCCGACAGACATCCAGTACTTGATGCGGGCCGGGTTGAGCTTGACGCGCTCGTCGGTGATCTTCACCTGCGGGTCGTAGGAGCCCAGCTCCTCGAGGACCCGGCCGTCGCGCGGCTGGCGCGAGTCGATGGCCACGATGCGGAAGTATTGGCGGTGCTTCCGCCCCATCATCTTCATGCGGATACGGACTGCCACAATTGATCTCCGATTGCAGATTGAAGATTGTAGATTGCAGATTCCCAGATCGCAAATCTGCAATCTGCAATCTGCAATCTGCAATTCCCTTACCTTTTCTTCTTCTTCTTTCGTTCCTTGGCTCGTTCCTTGGGGCTCTTGCGGTGGCCGGTGCCGATCTTCTGCTTGGGCAAGCCGCCGCCCGGCGCGAACGCCCCCGCCTTGCCCAGGCCGGTCATCATCTTCACCCGGTCGAGGATGCTCATGTTGGCCATCTGCCGCATGATCACCCGTACCTGCTCGAACTGCCCCAGGAACTGCTTGACCTCGTGCGGCTCCGTCCCGCTGCCGGCCGCGATGCGCCGCCGCCGGTTGATGTCGATCACATCGGGATCGCGCCGCTCCTCCTTCGTCATCGAGTCGATCATGCCGCGCAGGCGCGTGATCGCCGCCTCCGGGTCCTCTCCCTCGGGAATCATCTGCGCGAAGCCGCCCGGCAGCGCCTTGATCATGTCGCCCATCGGGCCCATCTTCGCCAGCATGTCGAACTGCTTGCGGAAGTCGTCCAGGGTGAAGTCGCCCTTGGCCAGCTTCTCCTGCTGCTTCTGCAATTCCTCGGCGCTTATGTCCTGCTGGGCACGGCGGACCTTATCGACGATGCTCAGGATGTCGCCCTGGCCGAGGATGCGCTGGGCCATGCCCTCCGGGCGAAACGCCTCCAGCCGGTCGAGCTTCTCGCCGACGCCGATGAACTTGATCGGGACCTTGGTCACTTCCTTGATCGACAGGGCGGCGCCGCCGCGGGCGTCGCCGTCCATCTTGGTGAGGATGACGCCGTCCAGCTCCAGGGCGTCGTTGAACGCCTTGGCGCTGTTGACCGCGTCCTGGCCGGTCATGGCGTCGCAGACCAGGTAAACCTGGCGCGGCTTGGCAACGCGGTCGATCTGCCGCAACTCGTCCATCGGCATTTCGGCGATGTGCAGCCGGCCGGCGGTGTCGAGGATGATGGTGTCGGCGAGGGTGTTCTTGGCGTAATCGACGGCACGGCGGCAGACGTCCACCGGGCTGGCCGGCGGCGCCTCGCTGTAGACGGGGACGTTGATCTGTTGGCCGAGCACCTTCAGCTGGTCGATGGCGGCGGGGCGCTGCATGTCGGCGGCGACCAGCAGCGGCTTGCGGTTCATGTCGCGCAGGTTCAGCGCCAGCTTGCCGGCGGTCGTCGTCTTGCCGCTGCCCTGCAAGCCGCAGAGCATGATGACGGTCGGCCCCTCCTTGGCGAAGTGGAAGCTGTGGTCCACCGGACCCATGAGGTTGACCAACTCGTCGTAGACGATGCGGATGATCTGCTCGCTGGGGTCGATGGTGCGAAGGACTTCCTGGCCGAGCGAGCGCTGCGTGACCCGGTTGACGAACTCGTCGGCGACGGTGTAGTTGACGTCGCCGTCGAGCAGGGCCTTGCGCACCTCCTGGAGGCCGTCGCGGACGTTGGCCTCGCTCAGTCGGCCGCGGCCGCGCAGCTTCTTAAAGGCTTCGCCGAGGCTTCGCTGAATGCCTTCAAACATGGATCGTGTCCCCGGCCGCCGACGCAACGAGGAATGGGCGCAGCCCGTCACGGCCGCCCCTCCGCGCGGCGGTAAACCGTAGATTATAGGGCGAGGCGGCCCTTCCTGCAACGGGACAAGAAGTGAAGGCGATCTCGGCCGCTTGCGGCTGAGCGTTCGCGCAACCCCGGTGAAGCGAACGCTCAGCCGCAAGCGCCTTTACCGCCGCCCGATGCGCTCCTTGCCGACCCACGGCCGCAGCGCCTCGGGGATGACCACCGAGCCGTCGGCCTGCTGGTAGTTCTCCAGGAGGGCGAGGATGGCCCGCGTACAGGCGACGGCGGTGCCGTTGAGGGTGTGGACGAAGCGCGTCCCCTTCTGCCCGGCCGACTTGTAGCGGATGCCGAGGCGGCGCGACTGGAAGTCGGTACAGTTCGACGTGCTCGTCACCTCGCCGTATTCGCCGCCCTGGCCGCGGCCCGGCATCCACGCTTCGAGATCGTACTTGCGGTAAGCCGGACCGCCCAGGTCGCCTGTGCAGGTGTCGATGACGTGATAGGGCAGGCCGAGTCCCCGGAAGATGTCTTCCTCGATGGCCAGCAGCTCCCGGTGGATCGCCTCGCTTTGCTCAGGGAGGCAGAAGGCGAACATCTCGACTTTCGTGAACTGGTGGACGCGGTACAACCCGCGCGTGTCGCGGCCGGGGGCGCCGGCCTCGGTGCGGAAGCAGTGCGACAGGCCGGCGTACTTCTGCGGCAATTGCTTCTCGTCGAGGACCTTGTCGCGGTGCATGCCCCCCAGGGTGATCTCCGCCGTGGCGATCAGGCAAAGGTCGGTATCGGCGATGGTGTAGACCTGGCGCGTCTCCGGATTCGGGTCGCGCGGGATGAAGCCGATCCCTTCCAGCACCTCGACGCGCGCCAGGTCCGGCGTGATGACCGGCGTGTAGCCGGCGCGGATTAGCGCCTGCATCGCGTACTGGACCAGGGCCAATTCCAGCAGTGCCGCCTCGTTTTTCAGGAAGTAGAATTTCTGCCCTGTCACCGAGGCGCCGGCCTCGAAGTCCACCAGGTCGAGCGCCTCGGCCAGGGCGACGTGGTCCTTGGCGGGGAAGTCGAACCGGCGCGGCTCGCCCCAGGTCGTAATGACCTTGTTGGCGGTCGGGTCGGTGCTGACCGGGGCGTCGGGGTGCGTCATGTTCGGGACGGTCAGCAGCGATGCCTTCAGGTCGGCCTCGACGGCCTTGACCTTCGTCTCCAGGCCGGCGACCTCCTCGCGCAGTCTGCGTCCCTCGGCGATCAACTCCTGCTTCTTCGCGGGGTCCTTCTCCTTGCCCGTCGATTTGGCGATCTCGTTAGCGCGCTGCTGCTTGACCTGCGCCTCCTGGACGAGGCGCTTGCGTTCGTCGTCGAGGTGGACGACGCGCTCCGGGTCGGCCTTGACGCCGCGGTTACGGCAGTTGGCCTTCACGGCCTCCAGGTTCTCGCGGATGAAGTGGACGTCGAGCATGGTGCAACCGCAATAGGAGTTGAGCGGCCGCCCTCGGGGCGGCGCAGATTCATCGTTTCGCGAATCGATAAATCGAGGGCGGCGGCCCAACGAGGACACGTTCACGCCGGGACGGTTCGCGTTACGGCCGCTTCCCCAGCGGCAGGTACGGCACGTCGGTCTTGCCGACGAAGACCTGCTCCGGCCGGAAGATGCGGTTGTTCTTCAGCTGCTCCAGCCAGTGCGCCAGCCAGCCGGCGACGCGGGCGATCGCAAAAATCGGCGTGAACAGGTCGGTCGGAATGCCCAGCGACTGGTAGACGATGCCCGAATAGAAATCGACGTTGGGGTAAATGCCCTTCGGTCCCAGGATGCCGGCCGCGACGCGCTCCAGTTCCATCGCCAGCTCGTACTTGGCCGGGCGGCTGCTCTCGGCGAAGGCGTTCTCGGCCAGCTCCTGCAACACCGTGGCCCGCGGGTCTTTGACCTTGTAGACGCGGTGGCCCAGGCCCATGATCTTCTTCTTGGTGGCGACGGCGTGCTCCAGCCACGGCCGCACGTTGCCGAGCGAGCCGATCTCGTCGAGCATGTCCAGCACTTCCTCGTTGGCGCCGCCGTGCAGCGGGCCGGTCAGGGTGCCGATGGCCGAACTGATGACCGTGTACGGGTTGGCCAGGGTCGAGCCGGTGACGCGGGCGCTGAACGTCGAGGCGTTCATGGTGTGCTCGGCGTGCAGGATCAGGCAGGCGTCGAGCACCCTGGCCTGGGCCGGCGACGGCTCGCGCTCGAAGAGCATCCAGTAGAAGTTGGCGGCGTGGCCCAGGTCGTCGCGCGGGTTGATCGGGTGGTCGCCGTTGCGCATGCGGTGGAAGCCGGCGACGAGGGTCGGCAGCTTGGCGAGCAGGCGGACGACCGAGTCCCAGTTGCTCTGGGCGTTGCTGACATCGCGCGACGGGTAGAACATGCCCATGGCGGCCACCCCGGCCTGGAGGGCGTCCATCGGGTGGCCGGTCTCCGGCAGGCACTTGATGAGGTCTTCGAGCTTGTACTTGATGCGGCGGTGGTGCCGCAGGCGGTCGTCGAAGTCGGCCAACTCGCGCTGCGACGGTAGGTCCCCCTTGAGCAGCAGCCAGGCCGTCTCCTCGAACGAGCTTTCCCGGGCCAGCGTCTCGACGGCGACGCCGCGGTACTCCAGCCGCGCCCGCTTGCCGTCGATGTAGCTGATGGCCGACTCGGCGCACGGCACGTCCGCCAGGCCCGGACGAAACTCCAGCTCACTCATGGGTATGTTCCACCTCTGCGTTCCGCCGCCGCCTTCGCTTGATCGTTTCGCGAACCGATAAAGCGAAGGCGGCCGCTAAACGGCTTCCAGGCCGACCAACCGGAACACGTCGCGCCACACCACGCGGCCGTTGCCGCGCTGCGCCGCCACCAGGTGACGGAAGGGGGTCGCCAGGCGGGCGTTCTCGAGCGGGTCCAGGCCGAGGGCGGCGCCCAGGGAGAGGATCGCGGTGCCCATGTCCCGGGTGCCCATCCAGTCGGCGCTGTCCAGCGGATAAGCCTCGATCAACGTGCCGGCGGAGCGGGTCCCGGCGGGGCAGACGAAGATACCTTCCGCCAGCATCGGCAGGAATACGTCTTGAGAATATTCAGCGGCGTAGCGCGCGGCCAGTACCCGCGGGTCGTCGTCGGAGCGGGCCAGCTGCTTCATCTCCGGCGAGTTGATGACGATGGCGTCCAGCGACTGCCCCCGCAGGATCGGCGTGCGCGGGATGGCCACGATGCGGGCGCCGCGCTCGCGCGCCAGGCCGATCAGGGCCAGCGACTCGGCGCCGATGCTCCCCAGGCCGTGGTCGGCCAGGATGACGACGTCCACCTTCGCCGGGCAGTGGCCGCGGAACTCGCCGACCAGTTCCTCGCGCGCCCCACCGCCCAGCGGCCGGTCGTAGTCGATGCGCAGGGTCAGCGCCGTCTCGGTGCCGCGCTTCTCGTAGATCCAATCCTTGCGGGGGGTCGGCCAGCCGCGCTCGGTGATCAGGTAGTCGGCGAACGGCTGGCGGTCGAGGAGGTTTTCGAGCTGGCGGCCGGGCAGGTCGGAGCCGATGATGCCGAACAGGGCCACGTCGGCGCCGAGGCGCGCCAGCGTCAGGGCGATGTTGGCCGCCCCACCGATGCTCTCGTGCGCCGTCGCCTCGCGCAGAGTGGGGACGAGCGTCTCCGGGTGACGGCCGCCCGGCACTCCCTCAATGGCCGTGTCGAGGATCATGTCGCCGACGACCGCCACCGACACGCGGCGCGCTTGCAGACGCTCGTGGACGTCGCGCACCAACTTCTGGACGTCTTGCGGCCTGGACATGGGTTGCCCTCCCTGGCACCTATTATGGCAAGTCGGCGGTGGAAGAGCAAACGGCGCGGCCGCTTGCGGCTTAGCGCAAGGCGTCGATGAAGACGACGTGAAGTTCGCCGGGGCCGTGGACGCCGGTGACGAGGCGCAGCTCGATGTCGCCGGTCTTGCTCGGCCCGGTGATGAGCGACAGGCACGACGGCATCCCTCGGCTTGCCGTTTCGCCCTGAAGCGCCGCGAATAGGTCGAACAGGTCGGGCAAGAGCTGGTTGTGATCGGCGACGGCGACGTGGACCGGCGGCAGCAGGCTCAGGGAGCGCGGCTCCTGCGGCCTGGCGAGGACCGCCAGGGAGCCGGTTTCGGCGACGAGGTGATCGACGCCGCTGATGCCGACGTCGGCGGCGAAAAGGGTGTCGCGCTCGCCGCCTGGAGGAAGGGCGTCGGCCGTCGCGACCTCGACGCCGGCGGCGCGGAGCCGCTCCGGCAGGCCGAGCCGGTCGATGACGCGGCCGCGGCCGACGAGGGCGCGCCGCGCCGCCTTCGCCGACACCAGGTCGAGCACCTTCGCCACGGCGGCGGCGTCATCGGCGACGACGTGCAGTACGCCGCCGGCGGCGCTCAACTCGTCGCGGAAGCGGGCGACGGGATCGGGTCCGGCGCCCTGGTAGCCGGCGGTGCCGCGTTCGGGGAGCGGCGGGGCGCCGCCGGCGCGGTTGCCCTCGCTGACGGCCTGACGAACGCGCTGAAGGCAGGCATCGCGCCCCGAACTCATGCCGATTGCTCCATTCCGCGATTCTCTTTGTTGTTGACGACGGGCCTTTTGAAGCCGTAGGATAACGGGCCGCCGGACTCAACTCCCTCTGAATTCATGAGTAGCAGCCGATGGACACCTCGGCGAGCGGCCTGGTTCAGAACGGTGCGGTTTCGGGTGGCGCGGCCGTAGGTCAGGCTTTCCAGCCTGACTCGCTTCTTGTCAGGCTGGAAAGCCTGACCTACGGCGCCAAGTGTTACCCCGGCTTGAACCATGCCTACGAAACCGCAATTCGCTTGCTTTTCGGTTCCGCTCCTCCTCGCGCCGGATTATCCTCGCGGAATGAGGAAGTTGCCGGCCCGCGGCTGGGAACTACCCCTTCAGAGACGACTCACCAGGAGGCCAGGCGAATGGCCGACGTACAACTGGGCGTGGTGCTGCGCCACGTCCGCAAACTGATCGGCGTGCCGGCGCCCGCGGAACGGGCCGACGGCCAGCTCCTCGACCGCTTCGTCGGCGGGCGCGACGAGGCGGCCTTCGAGGCGCTGCTGGCCCGCCACGGCCCGCTCGTCCTGGGCGTCTGCCGCCGCCTGCTCGCCGACGACGCGGACGCCGCCGACGCCTTCCAGGCGACCTTCCTGGTGCTGGTGCGCCGGGCCGGCTCGGTACGCCGCTCGGCCTCGCTGGGCCCCTGGTTGTACGGCGTCGCCTACCGCGTCGCCCTGAAGATGCGGCGGGCCGCCGCGCGCCGCCGCGCTCACGAGGGACGGGCCGCGATGACCAGCCGCACGGACTTCACGACGGAGCCGGCCGCGGACGACCTGCGGCCGCTGCTGGACGAGGAACTGAACCGCCTGCCGGAAAAGTACCGGGCGCCGCTGGTCG
This sequence comes from Gemmataceae bacterium, assembly GCA_035266225.1. GTDB lineage: Bacteria > Planctomycetota > Planctomycetia > Gemmatales > Gemmataceae > DATFNV01. Next base: position 31,854 of record DATFNV010000135.1, on the reverse strand, counting down.
CGTGCTACCTCGAAGGCCGCACCCACGCCGAGGCCGCCGGGCAACTGGGCTGGCCGACCGGCTCGGTGGCCAAGCGGCTGGCGCGCGGCCTGGAGCTGCTGCGCGGTCGGCTGGCGCGGCGCGGCCTGGCGCTGTCCGCCGCCGGGCTGGCGGCCCTTCTGCGGGGCGAGGCATCCGCCGTGCCGGTGGCGCTGGCCCAGGCGACCCTGCGCGCCGCGGCACTGGCCGCGGCGGGAAAGGCCCTGACGGGGGTAGTATCCGCCCACGTCATTTCCACGGTGGAGGGGACAATGCGCGACCTGCTCGTGACCCGTCTGAAGTTCCTGGCCCTGCTGGCCCTCGGGTTGTGCGCCGTCGGCGCCGGGGTCGGCACCCTGGGTGGGGCGCCACCCGCGCCGGAGGCGCCGGCCGCCGCGCCGGAGGGCCCCAAGCCGAAGCCGAAGCTCGACGCCGATGGCGAGCCGCTGCCCGACGGCGCCCTCGCCCGCCTGGGCAGCCTGCGCCTGCGCCACGGCAGCCCGGTGACGAGCGTCGCTTACTCGCCGGACGGCAAGTTGCTGGCCACCGGGAGTTGGGACAATTACGCCCGCATCTGGGACCCCGCCACCGGACGACTCGTCCGCGACATCCTGCCGAGGGACGGCTGGGTCTGGGCCGTCGCCTTCTCGCCCGACGGCAAGTTGCTGGCCACCGCCGGCGACCATCGCGGCAAGAAGGTGCGCCTGTGGGACGTGGCGACCGGGAAACTCGTCCGCACCTTTGAGGGGCACGGCGAGCAGATCCGCGGCCTCAGCTACGCCCCGGACGGCAAGACGATTGCATCGGCCTCGTTCGACGGCACCGTGCGCCTCTGGGACGCGGCGACGGGCAAGGAGCTGCGCCAGATCATGGCCGGGGAGGTGCCCACCCTGCGCTCGGTCGCCTTCTCCCCCGACGGCAAGACGCTGGCCACGACGGACACCAGCGATACCGTGCGTCTCTGGGAGGCCGAGACGGGCAAGGGGGCGGGCAACCTCAGTGCCGGGCAGCGCGGGGTGGTGTCGGCCGCCTGGTCGAAGGACGGCAAGCAGATCGTCGCGGGCTCCGAGGACGGCACTGTGTACGTCTGGGACGTGGCCAGCGCCAAGGAGCTGCACCACGTTCGCGGCCGGGAGATGCCGGCCCTGAGCGTCGCCTTCGCGCCGGACGGCAAGACGTTCGCCGCCGGCTACGGCGATTGGCAGGACGGCCGCCGCGATCTGAAGGCCGGGGGCGTCGTCCTCTGGGACGCGGACTCGGGGAAAACGGTGCGCCGGCTGGAAGACTATACCGCCCCCGTTCAGGGGATCGCCTTCGCCCCGGACGGCAAGGCGCTGGCCGCCGTGACGCTCAACAGCGGCGTGCTGCTCTGGGACCCGACGACCGGCAAGCCGCTCGCCGCTAGCGCGGGCCACCAGGCCGGCGCCAAGGCAGTGGCGTTTGCCGCCGGGCGCGCCCTGCTCACGGCCGGCTACGACCGCACCGTGCGCCAGTGGGACCTCGGCATGTACGAGCCCCGCGCCTGGGTCGAGGGCAAGCACGAGCCGCGCCTGGTGCTCGGCGGCGGAGAGGTCGCCCCGGGAGCGATGGCGGTGTCGCGCGACGGCCGGCAACTCGCCTGGGGCGGGGCAGACGGCACGATGCGCCTGTGCGATGCGGCCACGGGCAAGGAGGAGCGCCGCTTCGAGGGACACACCGGGCACGTCTGGTCGGTGGCCTTCTCGCCGCACGGCAAGACGCTGGCCTCGGGGGGGATGGACAGGACCATCCGCCTCTGGGATACGGCCACGGGCAAGGAATTGCGAAAGCTGGAGGGGCATGCCAACTGGGTGCTGGCGCTGGCCTTCGCCCCCTCGGGCCGGCTGCTCGCCTCGGGATCGCTCGACAAGACGGTGCGCCTGTGGGACGTGACCTCCGGCAAGGAGTTGCGGAAACTGGATGGGCACCTGCAAGAGGTCTCCGTCGTCACCTTCTCGCCGGACGGCCGGACGCTGGCCTCGGCGAGTCGCGACGACAGCGTGCGCTTGTGGGAAGTGGCGACGGGCCAGGTGCGCTGGCGCTTCGGCACGGCGAGGATGGGCCGCGCGGCGGTGGCGTTCTCGCCGGACGGCCGGCTGCTGCTGACCGCCAACTCGGACCAGGAGCGCGGCCTCCGCCTGTGGGACCTGGCGAGCGGCAAGGAGTTGTGCAAGGTGTGGGGGCACCGCGGTTTCGTTCACGCCGTGGCCTTCGCGGCCGACGGCAAGACGGCGGCCTCGGCCAGCGACGATTCGACCGCCCTGCTCTGGGACGTGGCGAGCTTGCGCGGCCCCACGGCCCGACCCGCCCCCCCGAGCGGCGTCGAGTTGGAGACGCTGTGGACCGACCTGATGGGGGCCGACGCCGTCCGGTCCTACGCGGCGCGCGGCACCCTGGCCGGCGCGCCGGAGCAAGCCCTGCCGTTGCTGAAGGGGATCCTGCGGCCGGTCCCTGCCGTGGACGCGGAGCGAGTGCGGCGGCTCATCCGGGAACTGGACGACGACGATTTCAATACGCGCGAGCGGGCCACCGCGGAGTTAGAGAAGATCGCCGGAGTCGTGGACGCCGACCTGCGCAAGGCGCTGGAGGGCACGCCTTCCGCCGAGATGCGCGAGCGCTTGAAGAAGGTGCTCGACGCCGAGGGGCGCGGCCCCTCGCCGGAGGCGCTGCGCCAGGAGCGAGCGCTGGAGGTGCTGGAGGCCATGATCGGCACGCCGGAGGCGAAGAAGCTGCTGCAGGAACTGGCGAAGGGGGCGCCGCAGGCGGGACTGACGCGCGCGGCCCGGGCGGCGCTCGACCGGCTGGCGGAGCGCTGAGCGGCCGCTTGCGGCTGTCAATTGCGCGATTGCACCTCGGGTAGTGGCTGTATCGACCGCGGCCCCCTCCGGCAGCGCGGGGTGCGGCCGAGGGGGGGGAATCTCCTCACCGGCACCCCGTCTTCTCTCCGAAGCACATCCTAGAGCGGAAGCCTGGAATCCGCCAAGCCGCAAGCGGCTTTCGCAACCGACTGGTAGTGGAAGTCTCGACAGCAAGGACGCACCCATGATCGAAGGCATCATCGTCAGCAACACCGGGCTCAACGCCAGCCAGAGCCTGCTGGACACGGCGGGCAACAACCTCGCCAACATCAACACGGACGGCTTCAAGGCCAACCGGGTGCTGTTTCAAGACCTCTTCTACGTCACCCTCCAGGCCCCCGCAGCGATCGCTCCGGCGGGCACCCAACTCGGCCTCGGCGTCAGGCTTTCCAGCACCGACAAGTTGTTCACCGAAGGAACGCTGATCAACACCGGCCGCTCGCTGGACGTCGCCATCGTCGGCAACGGCTTCTTCCAGGTCACCCTCCCGGGCGGCAGCACCGCCTACACGCGCAACGGGTCGTTCCAGATCGACCCGACCGGCAGACTGGTGACGACCGACGGGTTCCTCGTCCAACCACCGATCATCGTGCCGACCAATTTCACCGCGATCAGCTTCGCGCCGAACGGCGTCGTGTCGGTTACCACGCCCAGTTCCATAGTGTTCCAGCCGGTCGGTCAGTTGACCCTGACTCTCTTCGCCAACCCACCCGGCCTCATCGGCCAGGGGAGCAACCTGTTCCTCGCCTCCGGCGCCTCCGGGCGGCCGGTGACCGCGATCCCCGGCCAAGGGGGGGCCGGCACCCTGCAGCAGGGGTTTCTCGAAGGGTCCAACGTCAACCCCGCCACGGAGCTGACGAATCTCCTGATCGCCCAGCAAACCTTCGTGGCCAATTCCCAGGTGATCGTCGCCGCCAGTGAGATGCTGTCCGACACCGTGGGCCTCATCCCCTGATCCGTGCGGCCCTTGCCCCGGTCCTACTGCGGCACGCGGGCGTCGGGGGGCAGCGTGAGCTGCGTCCCCTCGGGGATCGGCACCTCCGGGCGCCACCCGGGGTTGAGGTCCTTGATCTCCATCCAGCGCTCGCCGTTGCCGAGCAGTTTGCGGGCGATGTCATACTCAAACTCGCCGCCGGAGCCGACCTGGTACTTGCGCGGCGCCGGCGGGGCGCTGGAGCGCTGCGGGGCGGGATCGATCGTCGCCCCCGTCGCGGGGGCGGGAGCCGAACCCGGAACCTGCTCGGGATAGCGAGTTTTCAGGATTTCCGGCGGCGGGAGGTAGATTTTCTGCGCCGGCGTCAGCGGAGTCTCCTCGGGCAGGTCGCCCTCGATGAGGGGGTGGCTGTGGTTGAAGTGATACAGGGCGCTGGCGTACTTGTCCGTCCCGTACTTCGCCTCGCTGATGCTCTTGAAGGTATCGCCGGGCTTGGCGCCGTACGGTTCCTCGGTGTAGCTGATGACGTCCGGTTGCGCGCCGCGGACGATCAGCGCCGGGGCCGGGGCAGCCGGGATGCTCAGCGGGGGCACGGACACGCTCGGCGTCGTGCCGATGTGGATGGGGTCGGGGGCCGGCCCTTTCGGGAGAGAGGCGACGGTGCCGGGGGTCGCCGGCTTCGGGGGGACGGCCGGCTTTGCTTCGAGAGGGGGCACACCGCCGACGGAGATGCTGATCTCTCCGGAGGTGCCTCCCTCGGCCGGAGCGATCTCGATTGTGGGATTCTTCTCGTGCGGTTTGCCGCCCAGCGGAGGAACGGACGCCGGGCCTGTCGATGCGGGAACAGCCATCGGGGGCAAAGCGGGGGAGGGCGGCGGCGGTGGCGGCGCGAGGGGAGGCGGCGCAGCCGATGGCAGGCCACCCGAAGACGTCGGCGCGGGGGCCGGAATCGGCCGCAATAGCGGTTCAGTCGCGCCAGGCGCAGGCTGGGCGTCTCCTCCCGGGAGGTCGGGAAGCGGGGGGATTGTACTCGTCTCCTTCTTGCCGTCCGGCGAAGGGACCGCAGGTAACGCAGACGGCTTGGCACCTCCCGTTTTGGCGGCTGATGGGTCGGGTTTGTGTGGTGGCCCCTTTGAACTCACCGGGGGAGTCGGTCCTCCGGCAGTCGGGGGACTGGGCAGATCTGGAAGAGGGTTGTTACTAGCCACCACGTCACCACCGCCTCGCCCACCGGAGGAGGTTTGCCGTTCGGCCATTTCTATGAGGCTGCCCATCAAGTAGCCCTGAGCGGTCATGAATGCCGACCAGAAGAGCGAGGGCCTCCCTGTGACCGCAGGCACCGTCTCAGCGACTGTGGGTGGCTCGATCTTCGGCGGTGAGGCCAGTTGGGGATTGGCACCGCCGCTCTTGTTGTCCTTCGGGTCAGCGGGAAAAGACGGCAGAGCAACGTCACTCGGAACAACGGAAGTAGATGGCTTCGGTTCCGGGTGGGCATTTGGCGGCTGGGGATCCCCCTCGCCGGTCGGACGGGTGAGCGGTGGCGGTGGCTCGCCCTTCGCGCCCGCCAGGATCACTCCAGCGCTGCTGGCGACACCGGCGGGGAAAGGCGGCGGTTCTTGATGACCCGAGGGCTCGGCGGCGGCGACCTCCGGCCCGCTATCCTCGGGCGCCTCGGTCATCTTCAGCCCGAGCACCACGCCGAGCAGGCCCAGGAACGAACACGACACCAGTAACCCGACCTTGGTTTCGCGCGTCATGTTCTTCACCCGGGTGCCCAAGTTGAACGGCATCTTGCCTCCTCCTGCCTGTCCGTACAGGAATTGTGCGCCGCGGCCGGCGGGGGGCAACCGAAGTCGCCCCCGCACCGACCGATCTCTTCAGGAACAATCGGGTGGGTCGGTCCATCTTACCGCGCCCGCCCGTCCCGTCATCGACTCGCTTCCGAAATCAGGGCAAGGGCGGCATCGGCGCGGCCGACCCACCCGACTTCGGGGCCGGCGGCAACTCGGGCAGGGGCGTCGGCGGTTCCTTCGGCGGGCTCTCCTTTGGCATCTTCCCCGCCGCGGGCGGCACGTCCGGTAACGGCGGCGGGGCCTCCGGCCGCGCGGTAGGGGCGGGCGGCAGCGGCGGCAACGGCGGCAGGTCGGGGGAGGGGCCAGGGTTGTACTGCGCCGGCGTCACCGCGGCGTCGGGCAGCGGCGGCAACTCTTTCGGCTTGCCGGCGCCGGGGCCCTGCATCAGCTCGACCATCTCCGGCGGGCCGTTCTCGGCCAGCGATTGCTGATACGCCTCGCGAATCTCGGCCAGGACGTGCGGGTCGGGCGGTTCTTCCTTCGGCGCCGGATGCGCGGTCGCGGGCGCCGGGGTGGCCTGGACTGACGGCGCGGGATCGTCCGGCGGGGGGCCGCCGCGGGTCAGCCACAGGGCCGTCACGACGGCGAGGCCGACGAGCGCGCCGGCCACGGTCAACACGATTTGGGTCTTGCGAGTCACTTGCGAAGTCCTCCATGACATGAGGTCGTGGCACAAGCGGGACGCTTGTGCTACGGGGCTTGTTTCCTGCGGGCTGCCCGCAGCTTGGCGCTGCGGGCTCGCGGGTTGGCCCGCACTTCTTCCTCGCCCGCCTGCACCGGCTTGGGCGTCAGCGCCTCCCACACCGACCGGTCGCGGAAGGCCGTCTTCACGCGCCGGTCCTCCAGTGAGTGGAAGCTGATGAGCACTGCCCGCCCGCCCGGCGCGAGGCAGCGCGGCAGTTGCTCCAGCAATCGGTCCAGGGCGCCCAGCTCGTCGTTGACGGCGATGCGCAGCGCCTGGAAGGTGCGGGTCGCCGGGTCGATCGCCGGTCGCCTGCCCCTGGGCCGCGGCACGCAGCGGCGCACCAGGTCGGCCAGCTCCTCGGTCGTCTGCGGCAGCCCCGTCCGCCGGGCTTCCACGATGCGGCGGGCGATGCGGCGGCTGAAGCGCTCCTCACCGTACTCGTAGATGAGGTCGGCCAGGTCGCGCTCGTTGAGGCGCCGCAGCAGGGCGCTGGCCGGCTCGCCCCGCGTGGGATCCAGCCGCATGTCGAGCGGGCCGGGCTGGCTGAAACTGAGGCCGCGCTCCGGCGCGTCCACCTGGTCGGAGCAGAAACCCAGGTCGGCCAGCACGCCATCGACCGCCGCGACGCCCAACTCATCGAGCACGTCGCGCAGCCGGTCGAAATTAGCGTGAAGGAGCGTCGCGCACAAGCCCGTCAGGCGCGGGCGGGCCAGGTCGAGCATCGATTCATCCCGGTCAAGCCCAATCAGCCGCCCCGCGGGGCCGACGCGCTCGGCGATCAGGCGGGCGTGGCCGCCGGCGCCGACAGTGGCATCGACGATGACTGCGCCGGCTGCGGGGGCCAGGAAGTGCAGCACTTCAGCCGGCAGCACCGCCACGTGGCGCGGCGTCGGGCTGGGAGGGGAGCCGTTCATGGGTGTGCGTCAAGGAGGGGAGCGGCGAAAAGGCCCGCGGGCCTCCCCTGGGTGGGGAAGCCCGCGGTAACAGGTCCAAGGGGCTCGGCCAACCCGGACGGCATCTGCTCATGCCGCCCGACCAACGACGCGCCCCTCGTCGGTGTTAGTCTCATCCCGATGCGAACGCCGCCTCGGCCACGCGGTCGAAGCGCGACGCGTTCTGCGCCAGGTAATTCTGCCAGCGCTCGGCGTCCCACAGTTCCAGGTGATCGCGGACGCCGATCAGGACCACTTCGTGCTTCAGGCCCGCCAGCTGGAGCAGCCGATCGGGGATCAGAATGCGGCCGCTGCGGTCCACGTCGATCGCTTCGGTCTGGGCGAAATGCAGCAGCTCGAAGACGCGCGTCTCCGGTTTGGTCGGTGTCCGCTCCAGTTTCTCGGCGAGGCGTTCCAGTGCCTGCTGCGTGTAGACCCAGAGGGACTGATCCGGCCCCGGGGCGAGGAAAAGCGTCGTCGGCTCCTGGAGCAACTCGCGCAGCCGCCGGGGAAGCGTCATCCGCTTCTTATCGTCGAGGGTCCGCGGATAGGTGCCGGTGAGGAGCATGGCCAGCGTTCGCCTGTGGCCTCTCGCCTGGTCACCGCCTCGTTGGGGGGCGAGTATTCTTCCCCACCGCGACCCACTCGGTCCCACTTTCCTTGCCAAACTATAGCCAGCCTTCGCCCGCAATCAAGGCGAAGTGCCGCGCCGCGCGGCTCCCCGTGGAGGCTGCCGGACGCTACGACCGGAACCGTCCTGCGGGTCGTGAGAAGGCGGGCAGGACGTGCCGGATGAGAGGGCCGTTCCGGCGCGAGTGACAGCGGGCCGTGGGTCAGGATCCCGATCCGGCCTCGGTCCCTTCGGAGGGGCGCCAAGTTCGGCGAGAATGTTTGAAAGAAATACGCCCGGGCCGGATACTTGCTAGATGGGGCGTTGCGCGATAACACTTGAGAACATGATTCATTATGCGCCCGGGGAGGATTTATCATGGCGGGTCTCCGAAGGTTCCTGATGCGCGCGAGGGGTTTCACGCTGATCGAGTTGCTGGTGGTAATCGCCATCATCGCCGTGCTGATCGGCTTGCTCGTCCCCGCCGTCCAGAAGGTCCGCGAGGCCGCCGCTCGCATCCAGTGCAGCAACAACCTCAAGCAAATCAGCCTGGCGATCGTCAATTGTTCGGACACTAACCAGGGCGCGATGCCGCCCGACATCGGCCTTTACCCCAACGATGGCCCGCAAGCCAACCTGGCCAACGGCGGCCTCTTGTTCATCATCCTGCCGTACATCGAACAAGATCCGCTTTTCCGATCGACCTTGACGAGCCCCGACCCCGATGGTCGCAACGGCAATAACCCGACCTACACGCAATGGCTGGTTCCGAACCCGACGCGGATCAAGAGCTACATCTGCCCGGCGGACTACACGCAGACCGCCTCGTTCACCCTCGGCAGTTACGGCGTCAACGGCCAGATGTTCCGCCACCACTACGTCTCCATCGGCTGGGCCGGCGGCCTCGCCCACTACCCGGCGAGCATCCCCGACGGGACCTCGAATACCATCTTTATCACCGAGAAGTTGGCGCAGTGCAACACCGGCGGCTACGGCCACACCTACGGCGCCAACATCAACTACTGGCCGGACTGGGGCGCGACCTTCGAGTCCAGCGACAACGGCATGCCGACCGGCCCGGCCTTCAGCTTTCAGGCCCAGCCGCGAGGCTCCCCGGCCAATTGCGATGGTGGCCTGGCCAGCTCGCCGCACAGCGGCGGGATCAATGCCGGGCTGGGCGACGGCAGCGTGCGCTTCGTGTCGAACAGCGTCAGCCCGGCCACCTGGTGGGCCGCGCTGACACCGGCGGGCAACGAACTGCTCGGCCCCGACTGGTAATTGAGCAGCCGATTCATCGGTTCGCGAAACGATCGATCGACGCAAATTCGGGGGGGTATCCTCGTGAGCGGCTCACGCGACATGATGGGAAGGTGCGCTCTCCTGCTGCTCCTTGCGGCGGCTGTGGGGGTGGGCGGATGCGGCCCATCCACCGGGGCCGTCACCGGCAAGGTGTACTATGGCGAGGTCTTGCTGAAGGGCGGCAAGGTGACGTTCGTCGGCGTGGACGGGAAGGGGGCCACGACGGGGATTCACGGAGACGGCAGTTACACCCTGGACAAGCTGCCCGTCGGCACGGTGAAGATTTGCGTCGATACAAGCTACCTGGACCCGAAACGACGCAAAATCTATGCCTATGAACCGCCGGCGGGTAAGAAGGTGGATCTACCAGGGTCCCCCGAGGCAAGCCCCGAGTTCTACGTGGCCATCCCCCCAAAATACGCCGACCCAGAGACGACCGATCTCACCTGTGAAGTCACACGCGGCAGCCAGGAATATGACATCCGGATGAAGTAGGGTCGAAGCGCGTGATGACACGAGCGCGTGTCGCCTTGCCGCGACGGGAAAACCCGCTATAGTTACACTTTTGCTGGAGTGACGGGGCGCCGCCACGGGAGATCACGGTCATGGGCATGCAGTGTGCGATTTGTGGCAAGAAACCGGTTGGGGGCTGCCACTACACCCACCGCGGCAAGGCCAAGTACCTCGGCGGCGTCGGCCGCAAGGTCACCGGCTGGAGCAAGCGGACCTTCAAGCCAAACCTGCAGCGCATCCAGATCGAGCAGGACGGCACGGTCAAGCGCGCCCGCGTCTGCGTGCAGTGCATTCGCAGCGGCCGCGTCCACCGGCCGCAGAAGCGCAAGCCGTTCACGATGCCGAAGATCTGAGCGCCATGACTCCCGAGCAAGTCCGCTGGGTCGCGCACCTGGCCCGCCTGGAACTGAGCGACGCCGAGCTGGCGACGATGACCCGCCAGCTGACGGCCATCGTCGATTACGTGGCCCAGCTCCAGGCGGTCAACACCGACGGCGTCGAGCCGCTGGCGCACGCCCTGCCCGTCCACAACGTCTTCCGGCCCGATGAGCCGCGACCGTCGCTGCCCGTCGCCGACGCCCTCGCCAACGCCCCCGACCGCCACGGCGACTTCTACGGCGTCCCGGCCGTCCTCGAATAACTCCGGTTTAGCGGCCGCCCTCGGGGCGGCGCGGATTCATCGGTTCGCGAAACGATAAATCGAGGGCGGCCGCTAAACACTTCGGCGTTCCCATGATCGACCGCACCGCCGCCGACCTCCTCGCCGCCTTGACGCGCGGCGACCTCACGTCCGAAGCCGTCACGACGGCCTTCCTCCAGGCGATCCGCCAGCGCGAGCCGAAGGTGCAGGCGTTCCTGCACGTCGATGAGGCCGGGGCCCTCGATCAGGCCCGCGCCATCGACACCCGGCGCCAGGGTGGCGACGCCGTCGGCCCCCTCGGCGGCTTGCCCATCGCGGTCAAGGACGTGCTCTGCGTCCGCGGACAACCGACCACCTGCGGCAGCAAGATGCTCGCCGGCTTCCGCCCGCCCTACGACGCCACCGTGATCGTGAAGTTGCGCCGGGCCGGCGCGGTCCTGCTCGGCAAGACCAACATGGACGAGTTCGCGATGGGCTCGTCCACCGAGAACAGCGCCTTCCGGGCGACGCGCAACCCGTGGGACCTGGGGCGCATCCCCGGCGGGTCGAGCGGCGGCAGCGCGGCGGCGGTGGCGGCGGGCGAGGCGCCGCTGGCGCTGGGCAGCGACACCGGCGGCTCGATCCGCCAGCCGGCCGCCCTGTGCGGGATCGCCGGCCTCAAGCCGAGTTACGGCCGCGTGTCGCGTTACGGCCTCATCGCCTTCGCCTCGTCGCTGGACCAGGTCGGCCCGTTCGCCGCCGACGTGACCGGCCTCGCCCATCTCCTCGAAGTCATCGCCGGCCACGACCCGCTCGACAGCACCAGCGTCGATCGGCCGGTGCCGGCCTACGCCCAAACGGTCGATCAGCCGCTGCGGCCGCTGACCGTCGGCGTGCCCCGAGAATACTTCGGCGGCGGCCTCGACCCCGAGGTGGAACGGGCCGTGCGCGCGGCCCTCGCGGAGTACGAGAAGCTCGGCGCCACGGTCAAGGAGGTGTCGCTACCGGCCAGCCCGCACGCGGTGGCGACGTACTACCTGGTGGCGACGGCGGAGGCGTCGAGCAACCTGGCGCGCTACGACGGGGTGCAGTACGGCCACCGGGCGAAGGACGTCAGCGGGCCGATCGCCGACGAGTACGGCCGGCTGGTGGCGATGTACTGCCGCACGCGCGGCGAGGGCTTCGGCCGCGAGGTCAAGCGGCGCATCATGCTCGGCACCTACGCCCTCTCGAGCGGCTACAAGGATGCGTATTATCTCAAGGCCCTGAAGGTGCGCCGGCTGATCAAGGACGACTTTGACCGGGCCTTCGCGGCCTGCGACGTGGTGGCGGGGCCGACGGCACCGACGGCGGCGTTCCCGATCGGCGAGAAGGCCGACGACCCGCTGGCGATGTACCTGTCCGACATTTATACCATCAGCGCCAACCTGGCGGGCATCTGCGGCGTGAGCATCCCGTGCGGCTTCACGAAGGGGGGACTGCCGATCGGCTTGCAGCTGCAGGCGGCGCCGTTCGAGGAGGAGAAGTTGCTGCGCGCGGCGCGGATGTACGAGCGCGCCACCGACTGGCACACGCGCCGGGCGATGCTGTAACCTGTGACTCGTCAGCCGCTACGGCAATCGCCGGTCTGCCATCGTCGCCGCGCGACGGGATACAATGCCGCAGGTCTTCGCCAAACTCTTCCGTTCCCGTGGCCCCGGAGACTGCCGATGCGCCGCACCCTCTCCTTGCTCCCGTTGTTCCTGGGAGCGTGTGCCGTCCTGGCCGCCGACCCGGCGAAGGAGCCGCCGCTGATTGAGAAGCCGGACGCCTTCCCCACCCTGGTGAATCCCAACTGCTCGCACTGCAAGGACGAGGCGAAGCGCCGGGCCGGCGAGCTGCGCGACGGCGAGCGGGTGCTGTGTTGGACGCGCGGCTACTCCGACGGCGGCGCCATCCCCTTCCGCTTCTTCCTGAACAGCTACCCGGTCATCAGCGACAGTTACGGCGTCTTCGTGTCCGACCCGGGCGCGGGCTTCGCCCGCGGCTACCAGCCGTCGTACCACTTCCGCTTCCACGGCTGGCGCAACGGCGTGATGGTGATGAAGCACAAGGACGGCACTCTTTACTCGTCCCTCAGCGGCGTGGCCTTCGCCGGCCCGAAGAAGGGGACACGCCTGACGCCGATCCCGACGGTGCTGAGCGCTTGGGGCTTCTGGCTCGAGCAGTACCCGAACGCGGTGGCCTACCACATGTTCGACAAGTACAAGCCGGTCGAGCTGCCGGCGGAGCCCGACAAGGACGGCCGGGCCAGCCGCGGCCCCGCCGACAGCCGGCTGCCCGCCGACGCGCCGGTGCTGGGCGTCTGGACCGGCAAGTCGGCGCGGGCCTACCCCATCGAGGCAGTCGCCAAGGCCGGTCTCATCGCCGAAGTCGTCGATGGTCAGAAGTGCGTCGTCCTGTGGCAGCCGAAGACGAAGACCGCGTCCGCGTACCGGCCCGAGGCGTCGCCGCCACGGAAGTACGCGGCGCCGCGGCCCAATGCCGACGGCGAATCGCCCCCCGACGAGGCGGCGCCCGAGGCGCCGAAGAAGGCGGTGACGCTGAAGCTCGATGCCAAGGTGCCGGCAGCGCCGTTCGTGGACGCGGAAACCGGCTCGCGCTGGGACGTGGCGGGCCGGGCGGTGGAGGGTGAGCTGAAGGGGTACACGCTGACCTGGGTGGACAGCGTGCAGGTGAAGTGGTTCGCCTGGGCGGCCGAGTACCTGCAAACCACCGTGTACGGCACCGAGAAGCCGGCCGCCGACCCCGACAAGGCGGCGAAGGAGGTCGCGGGCAAGGCCGAGTTCCTGCGCCTGCTGCCCAAGCCGTTCGCCACCCTGAAGGCCGTCGATCCGAAGAAGCGCACCGTCACGCTGCTGATCGAGGGCGAAAAGGTGGCGAAGGTCTGGCCGGTCGAGCCGGACGCCGAGGTGAAGGTCCACGGCTGGTGGGGTCGGCTGGAGCAGTTCCGGCCGAGCGACCGCGTTTGGGCCTGGTTGAAGCTCGACCGGAAAAAGGACCCGGTCTCCGTGATCCTGTTGGCCGACGAGCCGAGCGAGCAGGACATCCACGGCACGGCGTCGAAGGCGATGACGGTCGAGAGGGCGAAGCAGGTCGAGCAGGCCCGCGCGGAGCAACGAGCCTGGCTGCGGAAGCACTGGCTCGAGGACGGACTGCCCGGCACGCTGACGTTCCACCACGTGTTCAGCGGCGAGCTGGAATTCACCCTCGACCACGAGGCGATGCGCTGGGGCCGATCGCTCAGCAGCGGGGACGTGGTCCACCTGGCAGCCGACCCGCCGATCAAGGGCGTGGTCAAAAGGGTCACGCCGTGGCGCGAGCGGACCGTCGTGCGGCTGGTGGTGGGGGAGCTGGAGTCGTCGGAACTGAAGATCGGCGAGCGGCTCGGCCTCAAGGTGTCTCCTCCCTCGGAAGCGGTCGAGAACAGCCCGTACCCGCCGGACCTGGACCGGCCGCGATCAAAGGCGGAGCGCGTCGAGTGGTTCCTGGCGAGCATCTACTGCACCTGTGGGGTGGGCCACGACACTTGCACCGGGCACTTTTACACCCTGGCGAGCTGCAACCCCAACGGCTGCGGCAGGCCGAACCACGTGCGCGAGGTCCTCGGGAAGATGGTGGACCGGGGGTTGACCGACCGGCAGATCTTCGACGAGCTGGCGAAGGAATCCGGCCCCGACCTCCTGCGGCCCCACCTGGCGCCGTGAGCCGGCAGACCTGGTCTGTCCGCACGACCGGCAGGGGGCGCATAAGACTCGGGCGACAAACGGGGTCGGGAGTGGCAAAGACAGAATGTCTTTGCCACTCCCGACCCCGTTTCCCTTTGCTTTCATCGCATTCATCTCTTTCAGGAACAACTGAAAGGTTACCCGCTGAACGCCTCGCACACAAGGCACCGGGGCGAAGGTCGTCGTGCGCCCCTTGACTAGTATAAATTTGACCACTATACTAAGACGGTGGGTCTGTTCTGTCGCTACCCTGTCATTTCGGGAGAAGGCATGTCCGCGCCCGAACCCATTATCTCCGTCCGGCCGGTGAGTGAACTGGCCGCGCGCCGCGTGGAGTGGCTGTGGCCGTCGCGGCTGGCGCTGGGCAAGCTCGCCATCCTCGAGGGCGACCCTGGCCTGGGCAAGTCGCTGGTGACGTTGGACCTGTGTGCCCGCCTCAGTACCGGCCGGCCCTGGCCCGACGGCACGCCCTCGCCCGGCCCCTGGCCGTCGCTGGTGTTCGAGGGCGAGGACAACAATCGCGACACCCTGGGCCCGCGGTTACAGGCGTTCGGGGCCGACCTGGCGCGCGTCTTCTACCCCGACGGGGACGACCCGCTGACCACGCAGCCGCTCGGCCTGCCCAGCGGGGCCGCGGCGCTGGACGCGGCCATCGTCCGTACCGGCGCCCGGCTGGTGGTGCTCGACCCGCTGGCGGAATTCCTCGACCGGCGGGTGTGTACCAACAACGAGGCGAGCGTGCGCCGGGCCCTGAAGCCGCTGGCCAGGATCGCCGAGGCTCGCGGCTGCGTGTTCCTGCTGGTTCGCCACCTGAACAAGGTCGAGGGGCGGCGTGCCCTGTACCGCGGCGGCGGGTCGATCGCGCTGGTGGCGGCCTGCCGCTCGGCCTGGCTGGTGGCCGCGGATCCGGACGCCGCCGCCGACCCGTCCGACCCGAGCCCGCCGGCGCGCCGGGTCCTGGCCTCGGTGAAGAACAACCTGGCGCCGCCGCAGCCGTCGCTGGCGTTCGAGCTGGGGCGGGAGGAAGGGGCCGCGATGGCGCTCACCTGGGTGGGGCCGGTCGCGGTCACGGCCGACGCGCTGCTCGCCCGGCCGCGCCGGGTCCCCGCCACGCCGCCGCGCGACGTCGCCCGCGCGTTCCTGAAGGAGGTGCTGGCCGGCGGTCCGCTGACGTCGCAGGACGTGTGGCAGCGCGTCCGGGAGGAGGGCCTGTCGGTGAGCACGGTCCGGCGGGCGAAGAAAGAACTGGGCGTGTTCTCGCGGTGGCTGAAGGTCGATGGTGGCGTCGTCAGCTACTGGCTGCTGCCGGGCCAGAACCTCCCCGCGGAGGTCAAGCCGCAGACGCTCCAGGACGCGATGGACGTGGAGCTGAAGCGCCTGCTCAAGACGGATCTGCCCCACAACCCACTGGACGAGGACGACTGACGGCTTCTGCGGCGAGAACATCGAGGCGATCGTCCTGAACCAGCAAGTGCCAGTTCTTGCACCCGTCACCCGGCGGGGGTAGACTCCTATCTCGGAAGGCGGAGCCGAGGCAGTGCGGTCGTTCCGGATCGACTTCCCGACTTTGGCGGCAGCCGTGTCCCAGCACTCCCCTACCAAGCGTTACGCGCGCCTTGCAAACGTCCTGAGCATACTCCGCGCCCAGGAGAGGTTCACCCTGGCCCAAATGAAGGCGCAGCTCCCCCACGAGCATCCGGCCTTCGTTACGCGGCTCGTTCGCCAGTTGGTGCGTGAAGGACATCTGCGAGCGGGCGAAGACGGGACTTTCTCCTGGGTGCTTGCGGCAGCCGACTTCCCGGCGGAGGGCTGGCTGCAAGGCCAGGTGTACGCTCCGCGGCTGCCTCAGACCCCCGCGGCCGACCGGCCGCGCGAGCGGCTCCTGGCGCACGGGGCCGCGGCCTTGCGGACGGCGGAGCTGCTGGCCATCCTGATCCGCTCCGGACGACCCGGGGAGTCCGCGCTCCAGGCCGGCGAGAAGATCGCGGCACGGTACGGCGAGCAGCTCGAACGCCTTCCCGAGGCAGGGCGTGGGGACTTGAAGACGGTGACGGCGGCGGTGGCCGACACGGCCTATTGTCAGATCATGGCCGGCATCGAGTTGGGACGGCGCGTGGCCCAGGCCCAGAACGACCGGCCGCAGCAGTCCCCTCGTCTGCTCAGCTCGGCCGACGCTCTGCAATTCTGCCGGGAGTGCTTTGCCCGCCTGGCCAGCGATGGGGCGCAGGAGGAATTCCACGTCGTCTGCCTGGATACGAAGAACCAGGTCCTCGGCACGCACCGGATCAGCGTCGGCACCCTGGACCGCAGCCTCGTTCATCCGCGGGAAGTGTTCCGCCCGGCCATCAAGGACGCCGCCAAGGCCGTCCTGCTGGTCCACAACCACCCCTCCGGCGATCCCACGCCCAGCGACGACGACCTCACCCTGACGAGCCGCCTGGAGGAGGCCGGCAAGACGCTGGGCATCCAGGTGCTGGATCATGTCGTCGTGGCCCGCAACGGCGCCACCAGCATCCGCGAGCACCGCGGCACACGATAAACTGGCCTGTCTCGTAGGTCAGGCTTTCCAGCCTGACATTGGCGCCCTGGTCAGGCTGGAAAGCCTGACCTACGTCGCCGTCTCGGTCCGCCGCAGCAGCGCGATCGCTGCGGCAATCTCGCGGCCCTTGGCTTCGATGAGATCCAGCAGCTCTTCCGGCGTGCGCGTGTCGAGGACGGGCTTCCGGTGGCGATTGCCCCATCTCGATGTGGCAGATGTCACCGAGTGGAGCCATCCGCCAACCAGCCGGAAGGCCATTGGCCGCTCGCTTTCCGAGCCTTCCTGGGTCAGCCATTCGTATCCTCCAGCATTTGACAGAAGAGAGGGTTAGGTTTCGGGCATTGGCAGGGGATCGCCGCACATGACCCTGCGCAGCAGGTTCGGTTCCGATGCCAGCAACGGCTGCAGCCGTGGGTCGTTCTGGACTTGAACGGCCAGTGACACCCCGCGCCTTTCTTCTTGTTGGATGAAGGCAATTATTTCTTGCGCCGCCCAACTCACGGCGCCGCCATCAACTCGTGCGGCTGCATAAAAGCGTCCGCGGTGAACGAGCGGCCCCCACGCGGAGCGGTGCAGGGTCACGTGGCCGTGCGGGACGAAGAACAGCGGAAACTGAACATGGCACAGTTCCAGCGACCCGAAACGCAGATTCTCCTGAAGCAAGTTGGCATAGGCATTCTCGACGCTGTTCCACCCGCGCCCCTGGGAAAGAAACCGTGCCGTCACGAAGTACACGACGTGCCGGCAGTGCGTGATCCCCTCCCGGAGCGCCTCAAAAGCCCCTTGACCGGCCGGGTAGTGATGCTGGTCCAACCACGGTGAATACCTGGCGGTTTCCAAGGCGCTATAGACGGGGAGTACGAGACGCTTGCGATCCTCGGCACAATGCGAGAGGAATACGTGGTGCGTGCAACGGGGATACTGTCCGACCCTCCAATCGCCGATCATTCGGGTCGCTCACTGGGGCAGCGGGGGAAACGGGGGCACGGCAACCTGCGGCACCCGGCCGCCCGTGACGCCGGCGATCAGCTCCTCGCCGAGTGCCGTCGGATGGACGAAGATCTCGTTCTTGATCTCCACCGCGTCCCCTTTCGCCAGTTCCTGGCACGCCAGGACAATCTCACCAAGCGTGTACTTCCCATTCAGGGCGGAATACAAGGACTGGTACGAGAGACCGTAACCTCGCTTCCGCGTCGCATCGAACCGGGGGAATGCGGCGAGGATGTCGCGGTAGATTGCGGGCAAACTCTCTACGTATTCATGGGTTACCGGCACGGGAAATCCCTCCTCGACGGCACGTGGCCGCAGCACCGGGCCGGCAGCGTGGCCCTACTGAATTGTAGTTTCGCACCTGATACTCGCCACCGGGCGAACTCGTTTTTCACGCCGCAAACAGCCGCGCTTTCGTCTCCCGCAGCAGTTCCGCCGGCTGCCCGCCGCTTGCAGCGCCGCCAGCCCGCCCGCGGCCTTGACTTCCGGCGTCTGGAACACCTGCGGGTTCTCCAGGCTCTCGGTGCCGCCGCGCTCGAACTGGCGGGCAATGTCCTTGGGTCAATCAAGGTGCCAGGAAGCGATCCGGATTCGTTCTGTCTCAGCAGTCGCTCAATGCGGGCGCCGCTTCCGCGATGGCCGTGCGGGGGTGGTCGGTGAAGGTGGCAAAGTTTCCGGCCCCTGGACGGCGAACTGCCCCCGATAGCCCTGCTCCGGCGTTCCGTCCACCCACTCGAAGATCAGTTGACAGATGGCCAAGCCGGGCCGCAACAATACGGGTAACGGGCCGGTGTTCCAGATCTCCAACTGAATCGGGTTGCCGGCGAAGCTCGGGTCCAGATCGGTGGCTCCAAAACCGGCGTGGATCGTAGGCGCAGTGACATGCACACCCAGCCCCAGGCGGGCCAGGCTGCTCTTGCCCTCGACCCGAGCCGCCAGCCGAGACCGGTGCGGCAGCTGGATGCGCTCCTGAGTCCAACCCAGGTAGAAGTGGCCCGGCTGGATCAGGAATCCTTCGTCGGTCCTGGCCACGGGTCGAAGGAACTGCCCGATCAATGTCGGCAGGTCGTAGGCGGGATCCCCCGGGGCGAAGTATCGGGGCGCCTTCTCGGCAGGAAACACCCAGGTGTTGAGGGGTTCGTCCAGCCGAAGGTCAACGGCGGTGGACGACCACAGTGAGGCGTCGGTACGCGGGTCCGGCGTGATGCGTAGGGCTCCCCGCTCCAGCGCCGCCCGGACCTCACGATCGGACAGGATCACGAGGAGACTCCGTTTCCCTCGATCAAGTCGGCAACGCGGACCCAGATGCGGTTGCCGCCGGTAGCGGCCTCGTGCGGGAACTCGACGAGGATGAGATCGTGGTCCTGGTCGGCCTGAACGATGCCGATGGGCAGGTACGTCTTGTTGTGGCGCACCGTCAGGAAGTCCTGTTCGACCAGGAGCCATTCGCGATGGCCGCGGACGTCCCGCACACTGACACATCGTTCGGATGCCCGCATGCCGGGGGCCACTTGCTCGCAGAGGATCGCTGCCATGATTGTTCCCGGGGTCATGGGCGCGGACGGTTGTTCGTTGTCCCCATCACGTGACAACAGTACAGGATAACCGCGGATTGTCAGCCTGTCCACAGGCAACCGCCTACGCGGCAAACATCCTTGCCTTGGTCTCCCGCAGTAGCTCCGCCGGCTGCCCCGCCGCTTGCAACGCCGCCAGCCCGCCGGCCGCCTTGACGTCCGGCGTCTGGAACACCTGCGGGTTCTCCAGGCTCTCTGTCCCTCCGCGCTCGAACTGGCGGGCGATGGCCTTGATCGTGGCCGCCGCGGCGGGCGACAAGGCGTCGAGCCAGTCTTCGTGCTTGTAGGTGAAGGCCAGCGTCCGGTCCTGGCGCGTGCGCGGGCGCATACCCCAGCCAAGCTCGGCCAGCACGTCGTACAGGTCGTAGTCCTCCTTCTCGTCCACAAGGCGGACCAGGCTGGGCGAGTAGCCGGCGCCGACCAGCGCGCCCAACAATTCCTGCCGCGACACCGGATCGATCCAGCGGCCGCGGAAGTCCTTGAGGGTCCCCACCTGCGCGACAAGCCTGGCGGTCAACTGCGCCTTGTAGTCCTCCAGCGGCACGGGCATCGCCCTGCCGTCCACCTGGGCCACGATGAACCGGCCGGCGTCGGTCACGTGGACGTCGAACCCCTCGACGCTGATCGTCGGCTCGGCGGGAGGCGGAGGGGGCGGAGGGCCGTCGTCGCCGCTGGCCGGCCGCGGTTTGGTGAGGAAGTCTTCGCCGAACAACCGCGTGGCGTCCGTATAGTCGTAGACGCGAAACATCAGCTTGCCGGTCGGCAGGTCGATGCGGGTGCCGCGACCGAGCA
Organism: Gemmataceae bacterium; assembly: GCA_035266225.1. Taxonomy (GTDB): domain Bacteria; phylum Planctomycetota; class Planctomycetia; order Gemmatales; family Gemmataceae; genus DATFNV01. The sequence goes on along the minus strand of DATFNV010000135.1, from coordinate 11,853 downwards.
TCTGGTAAAAGCTGATCGGCGACTTCAGGTACTTGAAGAAGACGACGTTGCGGACGCAGGGCACGTCCACCCCGGTCGTCAGCAGTTCGACGGTGGCGGCGACGAAGTGACTGCGGGACGAACCGCGCAGGTCGGGGAGCTGGTCGTTGCCGCTGGCCGCGGCCGTGCATTTGAAGGCGTAGAAGTTCAGCGGCTGCTTGCCGTTATCCGCGCACCACCGGGCGTAGAGGTTGTTCAGGCAAACGGCGACGTCGTCGGCGTGCCGGTCGCGGGCGCAGAAGATGATCGTCTTCTGTTCAGGGCCGCCGGTTTCGAGGAGGTAGCCGAACAGGTCCTGGCACATGGCCAGGACGCGATCCGGCAGCAGGATGCGGTCTTCGTACTGCGTTCTCTCGTAGCGATCCTTGAGCTGCTCCCGCGTGATCGGCAAGCCCGTGAGGGCGTCGGTCGGGTAGCGCGCCAGGATCTGATCGAGCGTGATGCCCGTGTCGTCCAGGTTGACGCGCCCTTTCTGGATTTCACAGGCGGCCAGGTAGCCGTCCTCGATGGCCTGGGCCATGTCGTACTCGTAAGCCGGCTCGCCGAAATAGCGGAGGTTGTCGGCGCAAACGGCGGCGTCGGCACGGGCCTCTTTCGAGAGCAGGGCCGTTGCCGGCGCCTGGCCGCCCGGGATGCGATAGGTCGCGGACGACTCGGCGGCCAGCAATTCTCCCTCCGATACCTCCGGGGTTTGCCAGGGATCGGCTGCGCGTTGGCCCTCGGTGAGCTTACGGAGCTTCTCCGCGAGTTGGCGCGGCGTGGCGGTCAGGCCGACCTGGACGGCGCCGGGGTTGCGTGTGAGCACCTGCGACCACCTACCCCAGGCGGAACGGTGGCATTCGTCGATGATGATGTGAGTGAAGTAGTCGTTGGGGTAAAAAGTCGTCAGAAAACTGGCGTCGCCGTCTTCCCGGTCCACGCCGAGCGTCTGATAGGTCGCCACGTGGATGCGGGCGTTCCTGGCATTATTGGTGCCGTCGGGTTTGCGGAACACCTCGGCGGCGTCGGCGCCGAAAACGTTTTGCAAGGCTTTCAGGGCCTGGGTGCGCAGCTCGTCCCGGTCGCAGACGAAGAGGGCCCGGCGGAGCTGGCCGGCGTCGGCGATGCGCTTGAGCAGGTTGACGGCGATGAACGTCTTGCCGGCGCCGGTGGCCAGCGCCAGCAGCGCCCGTTTGGGCTCCCCCCGGAGTTCGCAGCGGGCGACCTTCTCGAGCACCGCGCGAATGGCGGCGTCCTGGTAGTAGCGCCGCGTGGCCTCGCCCCCGGCGTAGGGCTGCAACAAGGGACGGGCGGCAGCCGCGTCCAGGCGGAACCCCATCGCCTCTTCGTAGCGGGCGCGCAGGTCGGCCGGCGTCGGGAATTCCGCCAGGGGCCGGGGCTCGCTCGTCAGGCCGCTGAAGCGGTCGAATTCCACGAACAGGTGCCCGTTGGAGGAAAAAACGAAGGGGACGTTGAGCCGTTTGCAGGTGGCATAGCCCTTGGCCTGGTCCAGGCCGTGCCCGGGAGGCAGCGCTTCCTTCTTGGCCTCGATCAGGGCGACGGCGACGGGTTGCGTGTCCGGGTTGACCTTGATGCGCAGGGTGTAGTCGATCTTGCCTCGGGCCCGCCGACGGGCCTTTCCGCCGAGGACCTCGATCGCACCCGCTGTCTCCTCGCGCCGGATGAGGTCCTCGCTCCAGCCCCGCTTGTGGATGGCGGGGTCAAGCAATTTGGCTCGGGTGTCCGCTTCGTTGTAATTCATCGGCCGCTGACTCCAGCGCCGCTTGTGCCTGCGGAGATGGGGTGGTCCGGGACACTTTCTGTGGGTGGGGTCAACTGGACCTCAGGGGGTAATTATGAGGCGGGAATACCTGTTCCGCAAGAGAGGAGCGCTGTCGCGGAAGAAAACCGGGACGGGCCCGATTTCGGAGGGCTGCTGTCCAGTGGACCAGGTGCTGAAAGGGTCACGGCTGGCAGAGCATGGCGCCGGGCTACCGGACACGGTTCCCCTCGCCTCACAGGGGCGAGGGGTTCCCCGGACAAACTCGGACCGGCGCGAAAAAAGGTCCCTCCCCGTGTAACATCGCGGGTTACTAGAGGGGTTTAGATAGGTAGGCGTGGAGGCGCGGTGACGCCATGCGGAGTGGCGGCATTGCTCAAGATGCCTCCGTGGCCAACGAACCCTTCGTCGGAGGCTCGATTTATGCGCGCCAGGCCAACGACTCCTGAGCTGTTTGGACAAATCGCGCGCGGACAGCTTAATTGCCCCACGATTGCGGACTTGCGGCGACTAGCCAGGAGCGAATCCCAAGGCACAAGCCTCACCGAGAGCCAAGAGCGGCTTCGCAGCCACCTTGCCGTGTGTTCCGAGTGCGGGCAACTTTACCAGGACGTCCAGGCCCTGGAGCGAGCCGCCGGCAGGGCTGTCGATGACGTTTTGCTCGAAGATGACTCGGCTAGCCCGCGCTCGACGACCGGCGGAGTGCCTTGCGAAGAAAGTTGAGGGCACGACTGTACCGCGTCCGGAGCGCTCCCGCACTCTGCCGGAGCTTGAGTTCGTGGCGAATCTCCTCGTACTCCAGGCCGCGCGACCGCAGCTGCACGATCCGCCGGTCCAACTCCTTCAGAAGGGCGAGGGCGGCCTGAACGTCCTCCGCCATCGCCGGCTCGTCCTGAGCCGACTCCACCGCGGGCTCCTCGCCGAGCGGCACGGACACCCTTGCTCGCTCTTGAGACAGAGCGGTGATCTGGTCCCTCAGCTCGTTCGTGCCGACCTTCCGGAAGTAGGCCGCGAGGGTCTCATCGCTCGCAAAGACATTGAGTTTCTGTCCCTCACACAGGCGAATGGCTTTCCGAAACGTGTGGTACAGGACGGCATGCGCGACATCTTCCAACTCGTCCTTGAGCTGTCGGGGAAGACGGCGCCTCGCGGACATGAGCAAGTAGGTGGACAGGGATTCGTAAACGGCCTCGCAGAGTCTCCGGCGCAAGCTCACTTCACCAGGCCGGTCCGCCAGGGCCTGGACCGCGAACTTCAGCGCAGGTACATCTCGCGGCACCATTGATCGGCAACCTCTTCGAGCAAGCGACGCAACGAACGCCTTCTCCCGTCAACCACACGCCGCAGTTCCCCCTGCCACCTGCGCCGTAACGCCCGCCCGAGGCTGAAGAATGACCTCGCCCGCTCGGGCAGAGACATTTGGCCGGCCCAGTCACTCTCGACGCACGCCAGGAATTCGTAAAAATCGTACTCGATGAGCCAGGTGACGGCATCGATTTCTCGCGACCGGAAGCGCGTGCCGTAACGCTGCTGTGCCAGCGCCGCGGCGTAGAGCACCTGCTCCCTGACCTCAGCCGCGTAGGCGTCCTGGAACACCTGCTGGCGGCTCCTACCGCCCTGGCGTCTTTCCAACCTGCAACGATCCAAGAAGTCAATCTCGGCCTGGATCAGGTCGTGCCCGGGCGCCAAGCTTTCCGGGTTCGGCTCTGGTTGACGTAACCTCAAGACCAGGGCACGGAGATCAGCCGCCATTCGGGAACGCCGTTGCGAGGTTTCTGGTGGGGGAGGGTCCGCCTTGACTGGCCCCCGGCGCCGACAGTGACATTATCGCGCGCCTCCCGCCGCCATTCAAGATGAGGCACGCGCTTGCCGGCGATGGCTCCGGTCGGCCAGCCGGGCGGATACGTGCCCGTGTGAGCGCGGTGAGCAAAGTGGTCCGTGCTGCGGCGCAAGTTGCATTTAAGCAAGGAGTTGTGTCACGGCGCCACTTGGCCCAGGTGGACAAAGTGGGTGCAAGGTGAACGAACTGCCCGACGTGTGCTGCGCGGTTGCGACAGCGCCGCCCAGCCCTCCCTTCTCGTGCTCCGGAAGACGGCCCCCGCGCCGAACAGCCCTTTTCGCTCCCGGGCCGCGCCGCTATCTTTTGCTCTTTCGTGAGCCGTCTGCCTTCGGAAAGGAGCCCCCCGTGAGGGGCGGGGCCAATTCCCTGATGAAATGAGGGCGCCGCGGGCCGCCGGAGGATTCCGGCGGCCCGCGGCGTCGGCCTGGCCCGGCGTCATTCGCTGGGCTTCTTCTTCTCGTCCTTCTTCTTCTCCGGCGGCGGGTAGGCCTTCGCGATGGCCTTGCACACCTTTTCGTAGTCGTCGGGCACCGGCTCGAAGCTGGTCATCTGGCACAGGGTCATCAGCTCCACGCCGCGCGGGTTGTCCTTGGCGGAGAGCATCCCCTCGCGGAAGCGGCGCAGCGTCGCCTCGTCGAGGGCGTTGGCGTAATAGGCAACGACCGCGGCCGGGAAGGCTTCCGACTTCTCGATCACTCTCAGGCGGGCAAAGGCCGTCGGCTTGCGCTTCTCGTACCAGCCAAGGATCCAACCGTCGGCGACGGCCGCATCGACCTGGCCGCTGGCGACGTCATCGACGGCCTCCTCCGGCGTGACGGGCGCGCAGACCTTGCCGAAGAAGTCCTTGGCCGCCTTGCCGGCCGCGTCACAGCGGCAGTCGAGGAACAGGTTGCAGTGGCCGGGCAAGCGGCGCGGCAAATTGATCGTCTTGCCCTTGAGGTCGGCCAGCTTCGCGGCCGCGCTGTCGTCGCGGACGACGATGTAAGCGTGAAGATACTTGTGCTGGTTGATGGCGATCATCAGCGGCTTGAGGTCGGCGTACTTCTGCCGGGCCCAGGCGAACTCGAAGCCCTGATAGACCGCCAGCTGCAACTTGTCGTCCTTGAGCCGCTGACCCAGTTCCTCCGACTTGATGCCGGGCAGCAGTTCCCCGCTCAGGCCGGTCTGCGACTCCATCAGCGTCTTGAACGGCCGCATCAGCGGCTGCAGCATCTCCTGAGGAATGTCACGGAACAGGCTGCCCGTCAGGCCGATGTGTACCGTGGGCGTCTTCACCTCCTCGCCGGCAGCCGGGCGCATCGGCACGATGGCCGTGAGCCCCGCCGCAACGACGAGGCCCACCAACCCCAGTCTTTGCCCTAACATGGATCCCCTCCCTCTGTCTCTGTCCGGAGGGGCCTCGCGACACCGCCCGAGCGCCGTCCCCCACGAGCCGGCGCTCTGCCCCCCTGGTTAGAAACTGTCCGCAACCCGAGTGCCCAGGAGCCCGGGATCCCGGGGACGAAATAAGGGGCGACCCGCGTCCCGGCGCGCGACCACGGCCCCGTCCCCCGAAGTCGCGTGGTATCCGCTCGGGGTCGGTCCTGCCTGCCGGGCGAGACCGACCCCCCGCCGAATGTCTGCGCGCCTCCGTCAGGGCTTCGGCGCCGGCTTGGGCTCGAAGCCGGCGCAGAAGCCGCCTGCGGTGATGCGCTCCAGCGCCGCCAGGTTCACCAGGTGATGGAAGTACGTCTCGTTCACATCCAGCCGCCGCTGGTACGCCTCTTTGACCGAAGTCGTCACCTCCAGATAGTTCCTCTTCAGCGCCTGGATCTTGGCGTCGCGGCTGTAGTCGTCGGCCACCTTCCGCTGGGACTGGTAGGCGTCGCGCATCGTGGGGAGCCTGGTGGCCGTCTCTTGCCACATGTGAAAGGCGTTATCCGCCTCCAGGACGACCAGGCCGCGCGTCTTGTCCAGCACCGCGTTGGCCCGCGCCGACAGGGCGTGCGCCTGCTCGACGCGGTCGGCCCGCTTGCCGGCGAAGTTGACCGGCATCTCCGGCCCGAGACCGCCGGGGTTGTACTCGCTGCCCCGGCTGGGCAGCGGCGGCGGCTGCACGTGGATGTCGGAACCCGAGGCGTAAGTGCGGAACGAGGGGGCCAGCCAATTCGAGGCCTGCGCCTTGACCTCGAGCGCGGTGATCTCGGTGGCGCTCATGGCCTGGACGATTTCGCCGCGGCGCGCCAGGGCCAGGGCGAGCACGTCGTCGCGGCACACGATCGGCCCCAGGTCCGGCAGGTCGCTGTCGGCCACGTCGATGCAGGCGTCGCCGGCGAGCCCCACCGCCTCGCGCAGGGCCGCCAGGGCGCGCGCGGCCCCCTCGACCGCGATGAGGCGGCGCTCCGCGGCCACCTTGGCGGTCTCGGCGATCTGCTTGGCGCGGTATTCCTCCTGTGGGGTGGCCTCGGCGGTCTTCTTGAGAGTCTCCAACTCCGCCACGGCATCGGACGCGACCTGTATCTGTAAGCGGGCGTAGATCACCGCCAGGTAGGTCCGCGTGACGTTATAGATCGCGTCCCAGCGGGCCTGCTCCAGCAGCGCCGCGGCGGCGGTGACGCCGAGGTCGGCCTGGTGCCGCCGTATCGGCAGGTCCGACGCCAGCAGCGGGATGGCGTGTAGCTTGTTCAACGCGACGGCCCGCGCCTGGGCGGCGTCGAGGCTCGCCTGGGCGGCGGCGATGGCCGGCTGCTTGTCGAGGGCCATGCGGCGGCAGGCGGCCAGATCGAGGACCTGCACTTTTGGCGGCGCGGGCGCCGCCGCGCCGCCGACGTGTACCTCCGGGAGGGCCTGCGCGGGCACTTCCGGCGGAACCGGCGCGGGCGCCGGGGCCGCGGGCCCGGCAGGCACTTCCGGCGGGGCCGGCGCGGGCGCCGCGGGCACCGCGGCCGCGGCGGGCACTTCCGGCGGGGCCGGCGCGGGCGCCACGGCGGCAGGGGGCTTCTCCGGGGGGTCCGGTTCGTCCGCGGCGGCGAGCCACGGCCCCAGGCAGAGGCACGCCGGGGCGACGAGTTTGCCAAGGAGTGCGAAGCGGGGCCGTCTCCAGGGGGATTGTGTGCTGATCATGCGCCTGTCCTCGTAGCCGAGCCGATGGGGGCCGAATCCGTGGCGCGGACCGATCCGTCAGTCCGCCAAGAGGCGCCGGCCGATCCGGTGCCTCCAGTCCCGACAAGATAATCGGCGAAGCGGGCCGGAACGTGAATAGCGAACTGCGCGAAAACGCCGAGAAATCCGCGGCCGCGTGAGGCTTGGTGCGATCCGGGAAACGGGGAAACCTGGACAAGGCCCCCGGTGGGGCGGCCTGGTCCTCCCGACCGCTTCAACCGCTGCGAGCGGTCGGGTTTCGCCAGACGGTCTCAGCCGCCGAACAGTTTGGGGAAAAACCAGCTGAGGGCCGGGATGATTAGCCCGCCGATCAACGCCTCGCCGGCGATGAAACCGGAGGCGACGGTGACGACGTAGCGGTCGTAAGACCGCCTGTGCTGCCGCGCCCACAGCCAGCCGAGGATGCCGCCGAGGGCCATAGGGATGTTGAGGGTGCCGGGCAGGATCAGGCCGAAGCCGAAGCCGGCGGCCGAGGGGAGCCATTCGACGCGGCGGAAGTGCTGGATCACCGGAATGACGATGCCGACGACGGCGGCGATGACGGTCCACAGGACGGCGCCGCGCGGTAGGGCTCCCCAGCCCTGCGAGAGCAACACGGCCATGTTGGCGATCTTGACCCCGGTCGGCGTGGTCAGCTCCTCGCCGAGGCGGTAGCGCGTCGTCAGCAAGGGGTACATGACGGCGACGGCGGCGGCGCCGATGGGCACGGCGGCGAGCTGGACCCAGGTCAGGATGCGCGGCGTCGATCCGATGATCTTACCCGTCTTGTAATCCTGAATGGTCCCCTGGCCCTGGGCGTTGCACGAGCCGGCCATGCCGGCCGCGACGAGGTTGTGGCCGATGCTGCTCGGCCAGAAGACCGCGAAGACCGCCTGCAAGCCGTTCATCATCACCGAGATCGGCCCGTTGTTCGTCTCGCCCAGGACGCGGATGCCGACCAGGATCAAGGGCAACGAGCAGACGACCGCCAGTACCGTCTGCACGGGGCTCATGTTGAAGTACAGGCGGGCGACGACGGCGAGGGCGACGGTGAGCAGCACGCTGCCGAGGGCCACGCTTCCCAGGGACACGTCTTCGCTCTGTCCCCCGGCGGCGCTGACGCGCAAGTGCCGGAAGCTCTCGGCGATCGAGCGCCACTTGAGCAGCACGGCCGTGATGGCCGAGGTTATCATCAGCCCGGTCGCCGGCCACATGAACCAGAGCAGCATGATCGAGAAGTACTTCTGCTGCATGTAGTCCGCCTGCTTGTTGCCGTAGACCGCGACGAAGGCCCGCTCGTGGAAGGAAAGTTCGTCCCAGGGCTTGTCGATGAGTTGCTCGCACTCCTTGCGGGTATCGACCAGGGGAGGGGCGATCTCCCCTCCCTCCCGACTCACGGCGGCCAGGGTCGCGGCCTCCAGGGGGGTCCGGGCGCCCAGAACGCCGAGGGAAGTCACCAGGTGCATGTTCGGCACCTGGCGGTCGCCGACGTTGCTGAGGACGATCTCACGACCTATCCCCACCTCGATCAAGTGCGGCCCGGCCAACCGAACCACCGCGGTCGCGGCCAGCATGCTCAGGCTGACGTTGAGGCCGATCAGCAGGCCGCTGCCGACGCTCAGCAGGTTCCACTCGATACCGACCTTGAGACTCTTGTAAACCCGGCCGGGGTAGAGGTCGGGCAGCACCTCCATGCCCTCGCGGAACCAATCGACGAGGGCGGAGGCCAGTGCGGTCAGGCCGAGCAGTTGCAGCTTGCTGCGCGCCGCGCCGCCCTTGCTGTCGAGGATGACGATGGTTTCGGCGGCGGCGACCCCATCGGCGAAGACCATTTTCGGGTCGTCGAGGAAGTGGCGGCGGAAGAGGACTGTGAACAGCACGCCGATGCCGCCGGCGCAGCACAGCCACCAGAACATCGGCCAGGGATCGATGTGAGTGATGCCGTTGAGGTAGGGGGTCGCGTTCGGGTTCTGGGCCGCGAGATCGACGGCGGCGGCGACGACGCACATGAACGCCGTCGAGGCGGCACTGGTCCCGGCGGTCTGGACGACGTTGTTCATCCAGCGGTTCTGCCCGTGCGTCTTCGGCGCCAGCGCCAGCAGCATCAGCGCCCCGAGGAAGGCGCTGACGACGCTGACGTTGGGGCCGAGGCCGAGTTTCAGGACCACGTAAGGATACGACGCCGACACCAGCGCCGACACGACCACGGCGCTGACGACCGACTGCCAGGTGAGTTCCCGCCGCATGCACCGCTCCTGAGGACCCGCGCCGCCGCGCTCGTAGTGACCGCATTTATGCGGTCCGGACCGACGGACCCGATAAATCGGGTCACTACGAGCACCGGACGGCCGCTAAACGCGGGCTCCGAGTAAACTAATGACTGCCGTGCCGCGGACAACAGCAATCCGACCCGAAGCACCGCCATGCTCCCCGAACTCACCCCCGCCGTCGAACGTGCCCTCGAAGCCGCCCGCGCCCTGGCCCGCGAAGTCGGCGCCCCGGACGTGCAGCCGTTGCACCTTCTGCACGGGCTCCTCGCCGAGGAGGAAGGCCGCGCCGCCACCCTGCTGCGCGAGGCCGGCGCCGATCCGATGGCCGCCCGTGCCGTGCTGGCCGACCTCGCCGCACGGCAGGCCGGCGCGACCGGGCCCGATATCGGCCCCTTCCTCGAACAGGCCCGCGAGGTGGCCGCCGAGCTGTACCTGGAACGGATCGTCACCGGCGACGCGCTGCTGCTCGTGCTGCTCCGCGAAGGGCCGGAGCTGCGCGGGTCGCTGGAGGCGCTCGGCCTGGTCTTCGCGCGCCTGGAAGCCGCCACCCTGGCCCAGCGCCAGCCGCCGATCACCCTCGACGAGCCCCTGCAACTCGGCGAGCCGACGGAGCAAATCGACACCGCCCGCATCCTCGACGCCGCCGCCAACCGCGCCCGCGAGGCGCTGCGCGTCGTCGAGGACTACTGCCGCTTCGCCCTGGACGACGCCTTCCTCAGCGGCGAGCTGAAGCGCCTGCGCCACGACCTCACCGTCGCCCTGGCCCAGCTCTCCACCGGCCGGCTGCTGGAGGCGCGCGAGACGCTGCGCGACGTGGGCACGGCGATCTCGACGGAGGGCGAAGGGGAACGGCACTCGCCGCGCGAGGTGGCCCACGTCAACCTGAAGCGGTTGCAGGAAGCCCTGCGCACCCTGGAGGAGTTCGGCAAGCTGCACGGCCCCGACCTCGGCCGGGCGGTCGAGGCGCTGCGCTACCGCAGCTACACCCTGGAGCGCGCCGTCCTGCTTGGCGCCGACGCCCGGCAGCGGTTGGCCAACGCGCGGCTGTACGTCCTGCTGACGCGCTCGCGCTGCACGGCGGCGCTCGACTGGACCATCGCGGAAGCGGCGGCGGGCGGGGCGACAATCTTTCAGCTGCGCGAGAAGCAGCGGGGCGACCGCGAATTGCTGGGGCTGGCCCGCGACGTGCGCCGCTGGACGCGGAAGGCGGGCGCCCTGTTCCTCGTCAACGACCGGCCCGACCTCGCCCGACTCGTCGAGGCCGACGGCGTCCACCTCGGCCAGAACGACATGCCGGTGAAGGAGGCGCGGCGCATCGTGGGGCCGGACGCGCTCATCGGCGTCAGCACACACGACGTCGAACAGCTGCGGCAGGCGATCCTCGATGGGGCCAGTTACGTCGGCGTCGGGCCGACGTTCGCCTCCGGCACAAAGAACTTTGCGGAGCTGGCGGGACTCGATTTCGTGCGGCGGGCGGCGACGGAAACGTCGCTGCCGGCGTTCGTCATCGGCGGCGTGACCGCCAAGACGGTGGCGGCCGCGGCGGCGGCGGGGGCGCGGCGGGTGGCGGTCAGCCAGGCGATCTGCGAGGCCGACGACCCGCAGGCCGTGGCCGCGGAGCTGCTGCGGGCGCTGCCGGCCTGACAACCTCACTCCCGCGGAAATAGGGACGGTGGTATACTCGCGGGAGAGAAGGGCGCCCTTCGGGAGTCGCGATCATGAATCAGATTGTCAGGCCGGAATTGCTGCCGAAGCGTCAGCCGGACGACCAGCCGTTCTACGGCTGGCGCTACATCAAGCGGACGCAACCGGACGGGACGGAGAAGCACGAAGAGGTGCCGTTGCGCAAGGAAGATCTTCTCTACCCCGAAGAGGGGGATATCGTCGTGCAGAAACCGCCTCACTTGCGCGATCTCGAGTACTGCCACATCAACCTCATGGCCTGGTACAAGGACGACCCGAGTGTCGTCGTGCTCGGCGATTGTCGGATTGATTTCGGGGTGCTGGGAGTGCAGCCGCTCGGCCCCGACATCGTCACGCTGTTCGGGGTGCGCCAATGGCTCGAGCAGGGGACGTTTCGGCTGGCAGAGGAGGGGGGGCGCCCAGTGCTTGTCATCGAGATCACGTCACCCAGCACCCAGGATACCGACGTGGGGCCAAAGACCGAACTCTATCACCGCGCCGGGGTGCCGCTGTACATCATCGTGGACCGTGGGCCGAAGGGGGAGGACCCCGCACAACTGATCGGCCGTCGGCGCACGGCCAAGGGGTGGAGCCAACTGAAGCCGGACTCCCGAGGGCGGCTCAAACTGGCCCCCATCCCACTCTTCATCGGCATCGAGGACGAACTGACCTGGTTCTACGATGCCGAGGGGAATCGGCTGCCCGATCCGGTCGATTCGACAGCGGCCGCACGCGAAGCCAGGGAGAAGGCCCGAGAGGAGACGGAAGCCCGGAAGAAGGCCGAAGCCAGGGCCAAGAAGGCGGAGAAGCGCATCCGCGAGTTGGAGAAACAATTGCGCGACCAGCAGGGCAAGCCGTAACGCGGGCCGGCCAGGTCACAATTTGCCCAAATCAGGTCAACTACCCAACACCCTCGGTCGCAATCATGAATCAGATCTACAGGCCGGGACCGCCGCCGAAGCGGACTGACGAGCAGGACGATCCGTTTCGCTACGGTTGGCGCCACGTGCGACGGAAGCAGGCGGACGGGACGGAGAAGGTAGACGTCGTGCCGCTAAGCAAGGAAGACCTTCTCTACCCTGAGCTGGGTGACTTCGTCGTGGATGACCCACAACACACACGGGATTTCGTGTACTGCCGTG
>DATFNV010000134.1:0-27896 GCA_035266225.1 Gemmataceae bacterium | reverse complement strand
CTACCGGGGGGCGCGCTCCCGGGGAATCCCACGGGCTTGTCCCGTGGTTGGTTAGGATCGCTGCTACCGGGGGGCGCGCTCCCGGGGAATCCCACGGGCTTGTCCCGTGGTTGGTTAGGATCGCTGCTACCGGGGGGCGCGCTCCCGGGGAATCCCACGGGCTTGTCCCGTGGTTGGTTAGGATCGCTGCTACTGGGGGCGCCGGGCGGGTGTAGCAACGAACGTGAGCCTCCACGGGGCAAGCCCGTGGCATCCCCTGGCGGGCGCCGGGCGGTGTAGCAACGAACGTGAGCCTCCACGGGGCAAGCCCGTGGCATCGAGCACGCTTCGTGCCGAACACTCTTGACGAGTCCGGCAGGCAGGGGAGAAGAATTGCTGCCGCTCGCCTTACCGCTGCCCGGGCGACGCGACATTTCTGTCACTTCCCCACGGTCGCCCGACAAAAATGTCACCCCACGACGTAACGCCGTTCCCGATGACACCTTCCGTCACGCCGTTCCTACCACCGCCGCCCCCGCCCCTGGCGGAGTAACGAACCTGTTCCCGAAGTGAAAGGCGGCCCACGGCCTCCGCGTTCCGCGCGCGGGCCATTTCGGGACGGCAAGGCGATTCGCGCCGCCGGACTCCCGGCGGCGTAACCCGCTGAGAAGCAAGGATTTCCGTCGGCCGGCGCCCGGACGGCTGTGGCCGCCCGTGACTTCTTCCACGGGCCGCGGCGGCTTTGGCACCGGCTTCGCAATAAGAGGCTGTGCCGAAAGCCGCTTGCGGCTTAGCGGATCCCAGGCTTCCGCTAACCCGCAAGCGGCTTTCGGCACAGAGCAAAAGGAGCAACATTATGAGAAAAGTCGCGATTTACGGCAAGGGCGGCATCGGCAAGTCCACCACCACGCAGAACACCGTCGCCGCGCTGGCGGAGATGGGACGGAAGGTCATGGTGGTCGGCTGCGACCCCAAGGCGGACTCGACCCGGCTCCTGATGGGCGGCCTGGGCCAGAAGACGGTCCTCGACACCCTGCGCGAGGAGGGCGAGGACGTCGAGCTGGAGGATGTCCTCCGCCCCGGCTTCGGTGACACCTGTTGCACCGAATCGGGCGGGCCGGAGCCCGGAGTCGGCTGCGCCGGCCGCGGCATCATCACCTCGATCAACCTGCTCGAGCAGCTCGGCGCCTATGACGCCGACAAGAACCTCGATTACGTCTTCTACGACGTCCTCGGCGACGTCGTCTGCGGCGGCTTCGCCATGCCCATGCGCGAGGGCAAGGCCCGGGAGATCTACATCGTCTGCTCCGGCGAGATGATGGCGATGTACGCCGCCAACAACATCTGCCGGGGCATCGTCAAGTTCGCCGAGGCCGGCGGCGTCCGCCTGGGCGGCCTGATCTGCAACAGCCGCAAGGTCGATAACGAGCGCGAGATGGTCGATGAGTTCGCCCGCCGGCTGGGCACGCAGATGGTCCACTTCCTGCCCCGCGACAACGACGTGCAGCGCGCCGAGATCAAGCGCAAGACCGTCATCGACTGGAACCCCAACGCCCCGCAGGCCGACGAGTACCGCGCCCTGGCCCGCAAGATCGACGGCAACCAGATGTTCGTCATCCCCCGGCCGCTCAACATGGAGGTCCTGGAGTCGCTGCTCCTGGAGTACGGCCTGCTGCTGGAGGAGCCGGTCGCGGCCGCGTCGTGACCCGTGTCGGTCCCGTCTGACCACGCCCCAAGGAGTCCCGTCCGTGAGCGACATCCCTTCCGCCGCCGAGGTGAAAACGGAGCTGCTGGAAGCCTACCCCAAGAAGGTCCGCCGCAAGCGCGAACTGCAGGTCGTCGTCAACGACCCCGCGGCGCCGCCCGAGGTCGGCGCCAACAGCCGCACCATCCCCGGCATCATCACCCAGCGCGGCTGCGCCTACGCCGGCTGCAAGGGCGTGGTGCTCGGCCCGACCCGCGACATCGTCCAGATCACCCACGGCCCGATCGGCTGCGGCTACTACAGCTGGCTGACGCGCCGCAACCAGACCAGGCCGAACGAATTGGGGCCGGAGAACTACATGCCGTATGCCTTCTCCACCGACATGCAGGAGCAAGAGATCATCTTCGGCGGCGAGAAGAAGCTCAAGGCCGCCGTCGAGGAGGCTTACCGGATCTTCAAGCCGCGCGCCATCGCGATCTGCTCGACCTGCCCGGTCGGGTTGATCGGGGACGACGTCCACGCCGTGGCCCGCGAGATGAAAGAGAAACTGGGGATCAACGTCTTCGGCTTCAGCTGCGAGGGCTACAAGGGCGTCAGCCAGTCGGCCGGGCACCACATCGCCAACAACCAGTTCTTCAAGCACGTCGTCGGCCAGTCGGACCGGCCGGTCGAGGGCCGCTACAAGATCAACCTCCTGGGCGAGTACAACATCGGCGGCGACTCGTTCGTCATCGAGGACCTGTTCGCGCGCTGTGGCTTCACGCTGGTGGCCACCTTCAGCGGCAACGCCTGCTACGAGGACATGGCCAACAGCCAGCAGGCCGACCTCAACCTGGTCATGTGCCACCGCTCCATCAACTACATGGCCCAGATGATGGAGACGAAATACGGCATTCCCTGGCTCAAGATCAACTTCATCGGGGCCAAGTCCACGGCCAGTTCGCTGCGCAAGATGGGCCAGTACTTCGGCGACCCGGAGTTGGCGGAGCGCGTCGAGGCGGTGATCGCCGAGGAGGAGGCCAAGATCGCCGCCGTGCGGGCGGAGGTCCGCGGCCGCTGCGAGGGCAAGTTGGCGATGCTGTTCGTCGGCGGCTCGCGGGCCCACCACTACCAGGACCTGTTCGCCGACATCGGCATGAAGACGATCTCGGCCGGCTACGAGTTCGCCCACCGCGACGACTACGAGGGCCGCCGGGTGCTGCCGACGATCAAGGTCGATGCCGACAGCCGCAACATCGAGGAGCTGGAGGTCGCGGCGGACCCCGCGGCCTACCGCCTCCGCAAGACCGAGGAAGAGAAGGCGGAGCTGGCGGCGGCCGGCCTGCGGCTCGGCGACTACGAGGGCATGATGCCGCAGATGGAGCGGGGCGCGCTGGTCATCGACGACATCAACCACCACGAGTCCGAGAAGCTGATCGCGAGGTACAAGCCGGCCGTCTTCTGCGCCGGCATCAAGGAGAAGTTCGCCGTCCAGAAGATGGGCGTGCCGTGCAAGCAGCTCCACAACTACGACATCGGCGGGCCGTATGCCGGCTTCGCGGGGGCGGCCAACTTCTACCGCGAGATCGACCGCCTGGTGAACACCAGCATCTGGAAGCTGATCCAGCCGCCGTGGGAGGCCGAAGAGGCCTGACCGCCCCCCACGCGATCCGTCGAGGAGACCCATCATGCTCTTGAAACACACGCCGGCCGAGGTCGTCGAGCGCAGCGCCCTGACGATCAACCCGGCGAAGACCTGCATGCCCATCGGCGCGATGTACGCCTCCCTGGGCATTCACGGCTGCCTGCCCCACAGCCACGGCTCGCAGGGCTGCGCCGCCTACCACCGCAGCATGTTGACCCGGCACGTCCGCGAGCCGGTCATGGCCGCCACCAGTTCCTTCACCGAGGGGTCCAGCGTCTTCGGCGGCCAGGCCAACCTGCTGGCGGCCATCGAGAACATCTTCACCATTTACGACCCCGAGGTCATCGCCATCCACACGACCTGTCTCTCGGAGACGATCGGCGATGACATGAACCAGATCATCACCAAGGCCCGCGAGGACGGCAAGGTCCCCGACGGCAAGTTCCTCCTCCACGCCAACACGCCCAGTTACGTCGGCTCCCACGTGACTGGCTTCGCGCGTATGGCCCGGGCCATGGTCGATTACTTCTCGGAACACACCAAGCGCAACTACGACCAGGTCAACGTCGTCCCGGGCTGGGTCGAGCCGTCCGACATGCGCGAGTTGAAGCGCCTCGTGGCCGAAATGAACCTCCAGTGCGTGCTGTTCCCCGACCTGTCGGACGTGCTGGACGCGCCGCAGACGGGCCGGATGCAGATGTACCCGCGGGGGGGCGCGACCGTCGCCCAGATCCGCGATGCCGGCAACAGCGTCGTCACGCTGGGGCTGGGGCCGACTGCCTCCGCGCTGGCCGTCCAGGGCCTGGACGCCAAGTGCAAGGTGCAGGGCCATGTGATGGAACTGCCCATCGGCCTGCGGGCCACCGACCGCTTCATCGCCTCGCTGCGGCGGATCAACGGCGGCGCCGTGCCCGACTCGATCACCGCGGAGCGGGGCCGACTGGTGGACATCATCACCGACTGGCACCAGTACTTCTACGGCAAGCGCGTCGCCCTGGTCGGCGACCCCGACCAGCTGGTCGCCCTGAGCGAGTTCCTGGTCGATCTTGACATGCTGCCGATGTACGTCATCACCGGCACGCCGGGCAAGAACTTCGAGGAGCGCATGGCGAAGGTGCTCGGCGACCGGGCCGGCCGGGCCGTCGTCAAGCAGGGGCCGGGCGCCGACCAGTTCTATCTGCATCAGCTCATCAAGAACGACAGGCCCGACCTGCTGATCGGCACCACCCACTGCAAGTACATGGCCCGCGACGAGGACCTGCCGTTGCTCCGCTTCGGTTTCCCGAATATCGACCGCTGCGGCCACACCTATTTCCCCACCGTCGGCTACCGGGGCGCCATGCGGCTGCTGGAGAAGATGCTCGACCTGTTCCTCGACCGCAAGGACCGCGACGCGCCCGAGGAGCAATTCGAGTTGGTGCTGTGAAGGCGAACCGATAAGGAACTGTTTCAACCCAGGCGAGCGGCGCGGCGTAAGCCCGCCGGTTTCGGCTTCACCGGCTTCACCGGCGGGCTTACGCCGCGCCGCTCGCCTGGCTCAGGAGACGACAACACCAGGACCGTAAGACCATGACCGAGATCCTCGAAGACCGCAAGGCGCAGATCCACCGCACCGGCCTGGAGCCGTTCGAGATGGCGTGCGATAAGCACAGCCTGGCCGGCGCGGTCAGCCAGCGGGCCTGCGTCTTCTGCGGCTCGCGCGTGGTGCTGTACCCCGTCGCCGACGCCCTGCACCTGGTCCACGGCCCCATCGGCTGCGCCGCCTACACCTGGGACATTCGCGGCTCGCTGTCGTCCGGCCCGCAGCTGCACCGCCTGAGCTTCTCCACCGACCTGCGCGAGAAGGACGTCATCTTCGGCGGCGAGAAGAAGCTCGGGCAGGCGCTGCGCGAGCTGATCGCGGCCTACCGGCCGAAGGCGGCCTTCGTGTACAGCACCTGCATCGTCGGCCTGATCGGCGACGACGTGGAGGCGGTGTGCCGGCAGGTTGGCCTGGAGACCGGCATTCCGGTGCTGCCGGTCCACTCCGAGGGCTTCAAGGGCACCAAGAAGGACGGCTACCGGGCGGCGTGTCACGCCCTGGGGCAGCTGGTCGGCACCGGCCCGACCGACGGCATCGGCCCGGCCAGCATCAACATCCTCGGCGACTTCAACCTGGCCGGCGAGACGTGGATGATCCGGGAGTACTACGAGCGCATCGGCGTGCAGGTCGTCGCGACCATCACCGGCGACGGCCGCGTGGGCGACATCCGCCGCTGCCACGGCGCTGCCCTGAACGTCGTGCAGTGCTCCGGCTCGATGGTCCACCTGGCGAAGATGATGAAGGAGAAGTACGGCACCCCCTTTGTCCACGTCTCCTACTTCGGCATCGAAGACACCGCCAAGGCGCTTTACGACGTGGCGGAACATTTCAAGGGGGTGGACGCCGGGCTGGTGTCGCGGGCGCGCGACCTGGTGCGCGAGGAGGTGCAGCGCATCGTGCCGCGGCTGCGACAATTCCGGGCCGACCTGGCGGGCAAGCGCGCCGCCATCTACACCGGCGGCGCCTTCAAGGCGTTCTCGCTGGTGCGGGCGCTGCGGACCCTCGGCATGTGTACGGCCCTCGCCGGCTCGCAGACCGGCACGCGCGAGGACTACCAGCAGCTGCGCGACCTCTGCGACCCGGGGACTATCCTGGTGGACGACGTCAACCCGGTCGAGCTGGCGGCCTTCCTCAAGGAAAAGCGGGTCGATCTGCTGATCGCGGGCGTGAAGGAGCGGCCGCTGGCGTTCAAGCTGGGCGTCGCTTTTTGTGACCACAACCACGAGCGCAAGCAGGCGCTGGCCGGTTTCGAGGGCATGGCGAACTTCGCGGCCGAGGTCCACGCCTCGACCATGAGCCCGGTCTGGCAGTTCGCGCCGCGCTGGCGGACTGCGGCGTTGCCGCCGCCTCGCGCCGCGGTTCCCTTGACCGTTGTCGAGCCGGCGGAAGGAGGGGCGTCATGTTCGAGTTGCCATTAGCCCCGGAGCAGTCGGCGAGCTTCACGGCCACGCGCAACGCCTGCAACACCTGTACGCCGCTGGGGGCCTGCCTGGTGTTCCGCGGCATCGAGGGGGCCATCCCGCTGCTGCACGGCTCGCAGGGCTGCTCGACGTACATCCGCCGCTACCTGATCGGCCACTTCCGCGAGCCGGTGGACATCGCCTCGTCGAACTTCAGCGAAAGTGCGGCCGTCTACGGCGGCGGTACGGTCTTCCGCACCGGCCTGGAAAACGTCATCCGTCAGTACGCGCCGGCGCTGGTCGGCATCGCCACGACCTGCCTGTCGGAGACGATCGGTGACGACGTACGCCTGTACCTGCACGAGTTCCGCCGCGCCCATGAGGGGCAGACCCTGCCGGAGCTGGTCCACGTGTCCACGCCCAGCTACAGCGGCACCCACGCCGAGGGCTTCCACGCCGCGGTCAAGGCGGTCGTGGCGGCGCTGGCCGAGGGCGGGCCGGCCGGGGGGCACGTGAACGTCCTGCCCGGGATGGTTTCGCCCGCCGACCTGCGCTACCTCAAGGAGGTGCTGGCGGACTTCGGACTGGCCGGCACCCTCTTGCCGGATTACGCCGACCCGCTGGACGGCGCCACCTGGGACGAATACCAGCGCTTGCCGGCCGGGGGCACTCCTGTCGCCGCCCTGCGGGGGATGGGGCGGGCGGCCGCCACCCTGGAGTTCGGCGCGACCCTGGACCCCGGGCAATCCGCGGCCGCACTGCTCCAGCAGCGTTTCGGGGTCCGCCGGCACGGCCTCAACCTGCCGATCGGCGTTCGCGCCAGCGACGCCTTCTTCGAGGTGCTGGCCGGCTGCGCGGGCCGGCCGGTCTCCGACAAGCACCGGGCCGAGCGCGGCCGGCTGGTGGACGCCTACATCGACGGGCACAAGTACCTGTTCGGCAAGCGCGCCGTGGTCTACGGCGAGGAAGACCTGGTCGTCGCCCTGGCGTCCTTCCTGGGCGAGGTCGGCGTGCGGCCGGTCCTGTGTGCGTCCGGCGGCCGCAGTGGCCGACTGGCCGCGGCGCTCCAGCTCCTCGGGCCGGAGGCCGCCGCCATCACGGCCCGCGAGGGCACCGACTTCATGGAGCTGGAAGAGGCTGCCGCCGCGGTGCGACCAGACCTGCTGATCGGCAGCAGCAAGGGCTACCCGCTGGCGCGCAAACTGAGCGTGCCGCTGGTGCGCGTCGGCTTCCCCATCCACGACCGCGTCGGCGCCGCTCGTGTACACCACCTGGGCTACCGCGGCACCCACGAACTGTTCGACCGGATCGTCAACACGCTGATCGCCGCCCAGCAGGACGGCGACCCCACCGGCTACATGAACTTTTGAGGCGACCCATGACACTCGACCGGTCCCGCCACCCCTGTTTCGAGGCGAGTGCCCGCCACCGCTGGGCCCGCGTCCACCTGCCGGTGGCGCCGCGCTGCAACATGCAGTGCAACTTCTGCGACCGCCGCTTCGACTGCCTCAATGAGAGCCGGCCGGGCGTCACCAGCACCGTGCTGACGCCGCCGCAGGCCCTGGAGTACCTCAAGCGTGTGCAGGAGAAGATTCCCGACCTGGCCGTGGTCGGCATCGCGGGGCCGGGCGACCCATTCGCCAACGCCGCCGAGACCCTGGAGACGATCCGGCTGGTGCGCGAACACGACCCGAGCTTGCTGACGTGCGTGGCGACCAACGGCCTGCAAGTAGGCCCGCACATCGACGAGCTGGCCCGGCTGGAGGTGAGTCACGTCACCGTCACCGTCAACGCGGTCGATCCGGAGATCGGCCGCAAGGTCTACGCCTGGCTGCGCGACGGGACGCACGTGCTGCGCGGGGCGGAGGCGGCGCGGCTGCTGCTGGACCGCCAAATCGAAGGGATCCGCGCCCTCAAGGAGCGCGGCGTCACGGTGAAGGTGAACACCATCGTCATCCCCGGCATCAACGACTCCCACGTGGCCGAGATCGCCCGGACGGTGGCCGGCCTGGGGGCCGACGTACTCAATTGCATGGCGATGTGCCCGGTGGCGGGGACGCCCTTCGAGGGCCTGGGAGAGCCGTCGGGCGCCTGCATCGCCCAGGTCCGGCGGGAGGCGGCCCATTTCCTGCCCCAAATGAGCCACTGCACCCGCTGCCGCGCCGACGCGGTCGGCAAGCTGGGGGAGGAGATGAGCCGGGACGTCCTGGCCTGCCTGCGCGCCTGTGCGGCCGGGCCGGGGCGGGAGCGGCCTTACGTCGCTGCCGCCAGTGCCGAGGGGGTGCTGGTGAACCTGCACCTGGGGGAGGCCGACCACTTCCTGATCCTCAACGCGCAGGGCCGCCAGGTGGCAACCCGGCCGGCGCCGCCCGCCGGCCACGGCGCCCGGCGCTGGCAGGACCTGGCGGCGCTGCTCGCGGACTGCCGGGCCCTCCTGGTCAGCGGCGTGGGCGAGGGGCCGAAGGAGGCCCTCGCCCGGGCCGGCATCCAGGTGTACCTCACCGAGGGGCTGGTGGCCGACGCCGTCGAGGCGGTGTTCCGCGGCGCGGCGGTGCCGCCCCCGCGGCGCGTGTACCGCTGTGGCGAAGTGTGCTCGGGCCAGGGCACCGGCTGCGGCTGACGGCCGCGGGCGCGTGTGTCCCACCACTCATCCTGAAAGGAGAATGCCATGAAGAAACCGGATCGCGTCATCCTGGTGTGCTGCAGCTACCGCCAGGGCAACGACGCCAAGGGCAAGTGTCAGAAGAAGGGCGGTCCCGGCCTGCTGCCGCTCCTGGAGGAGGGCCTGGCGGACCGCGGCCTCGACAACGTGCTGATCTCCTCCACCGGCTGCCTCAACGCCTGCGACCGCGGCCCGATCCTGGCCGTCTACCCGGAAGGCTACTGGTACGGCGAAGTGGACGAGGACCGCCTGGACGAGATCCTCGACGCCCTGGCGGAGGGCAAGTCCGTGCCGCAGTACCTCGTGGCCCCCGCCTCCGTTTAGCGGCCGCCCTCGGGGCGGCGCGTTGACCAACGCGCCGCCCCGAGGGCGGCCGCTAAACGGGATCCGAACGGACAGAGACAAGGAGAGCGGCCATGGCCTGGGTCATCGATACGACGCTCCGGGACGGTGAGCAGGCGGCGGGCGTGGCCTTCACGCGCCGGCAGAAGGTGGCCCTGGCCACCGCCCTGGCCCGGGCGGGCGTGCCGGAGATCGAGGTCGGCACCCCGGCGATGGGGGAGGAGGAACGGCAGACGATCCGCGCCGTCGTTGCCCGGAACTTGCCCTGCCGCCTGACCGCTTGGGGGCGGGGGCGGCGCGAGGACGTCGATGCGGCGGCGGCCTGTGGCGTCCCGGCCCTCCACCTGTCGCTGCCCGCCTCGGCCCGCCACTGGAGCGCGCTGGGGAGGTCGGCGACCTGGGTGCTGGGCCAGGTGCGCGAACTGGTGCCCTACGCCCGCGCCGGCTTCGGCTTCGTTTCGATCGGGGCGCAGGACGCCTCGCGGGCCGACCCGGAGTTCCTGGTCGAATTGGCCCTGGCGGCGCGGGAGGCCGGCGCCGACCGCCTGCGCCTGGCGGACACGGTCGGCACCTGGAACCCGCTGCAAGTGGGCGTCGCCTTCGCGCGCCTGGCGCGGCGGGTGCCCGACTTACCGCTCGGGTTCCACGGCCACAACGACCTGGGCATGGCGACAGCCAACAGCGTCGCGGCGGTGGCGGCCGGCGTCCACAGCGTGGACGTGACGGTGAACGGCCTGGGGGAGCGCGCCGGCAACGCCGCCCTGGAGCAAGTCGTCATGGCCCTGCGCGTCTCCCTGGAGAGCGACTGCGGCATCGCGGCCGAGGGGCTGTGTGACCTGTGCGAGCGTGTGGCCCGCTATTCCGGCCGGCCGATCCCGCCGAACCAGCCGATCAGCGGGGCCCGGATTTTCCAGCACGAGTCGGGCATTCACGTGAAGGCCCTGTTGAAGGACCGGCGCACCTACGAGCCGTTCCCTCCCGAGGACGTCGGCGCTCCCGCCGCCGCATTCGTCCTGGGCAAGCACTCGGGCACGGCCGCCTTGCGGCATTTCCTGGAGCGGGAAGGGATCGGGCTGGAAGAGCGGCACGCGGCCGCGCTGCGTCAGCGCCTGCAGCGGGAGGCGGCGGCGCGCGGCGGGGCCGTCTCCCCCGCCGAATTGCTCCGGTGGTATCGGGAACTGGTGCCGTCCGAGGAGGCGCCATGAGTCTCCTCCCTGCCGCTCCTCCGCAGGCCACCGGAGGGCGGCCGGCGCTACCCGACACCGCGACAACAATCCTCGTTCAGCAACCCGGAGGTCATCATGCTCAGTGCGCGCAACCAACTCCAGGGGACTATGAAATCCATTACGCTCGGCAGCATCATGGCGGAGGTCGTGGTGGCCGTCGGCCCCGTGGAGATCGTGGCCGTTATTACGCGGGCGTCGGTGGAGCGGCTGGGGCTCCAGGCCGGCGATGCCGTGCGCGCGGTCATCAAGTCCACGGACGTGCTGCTAGACAAATAGAAGAGAAAAAGGGTTATATTCCTTCTTCGAGAGGGGAAAAGAAAGGTGACCCTTTTTTCTTTTCGGACCGCGCCGCGCTATTCTACCGGCTCGGGCGTCGCTTGTCGGTGGGGTCATACCCATCACGGGATCCCGGCCCGGCCCGCGGCCTTGGGATCGATCTTCCGCAGGATGCGGGCGGCGGCGAGGTGGATGTGGCGGTCGTCGTGGCGCAGCAACTTCATCAGGACAGGCACGGCCGGCCGGGCGTCGGCGCCGAGTTCGCCCAACGTCTCGGCCAGCTGCTCAATAAGCGACGGCCGTCGCTCCAGCAGGTCGGCCATGACGGCCACGCCTGCCGGGGTGCGCCCGAGGCGCGTCAGCGCGATGGCCGCCTCGAGTCGCACCTGGGAGTTGCGATCCTTGAGCGCTGCGTCAAGTGCCTCGACGGCGTCCGGTGACCCGGCGCCGACCCGGCCCAGTGCCCGCGCGGCGTAGGAGCGCGTGTCCCACCATTGGTGCTTTGTGGCCTTGACGAGTCCCGGCACGGCTGCCCGCGCCTCCGGCCCAATTTGTCCCAGCGCCTCCATCGCCTCGATATGATTATCGCGCAGCAGAGCGAGCAGCACGTCGAGCGCCTCCCGGCGCGGGTCGGCGACGAGGCCGCCCGCCTCCACTGGCTTCTGCACGCGCCACAGCGCCAGGGCGACGCACGTCCGGTCGTACCGCTGGCGCCAATCCTCGGGTTCCTTGCGCAGCGCCCTGTTCAGTAGCGGGACCATCTCCGCGGCGTCAGGGCCGACGTCGGCCAGCACCAACAGCAGCTTATGATCCGCCGCCGGATGATTCGTGGTTTCCCACCGCTGTCGGAGGGCCGTCACCGCCTCGCGCTTGTAGCCTAGGCACCAAAGGGCGTAGGCCACTTCGGGGTCAGCGCCGCTCCTGTCATCGACCAGCGCACGCAGTGCGGGAATGCCGACGCGTCCCAGGCGCCCGAGGATCGCGGCTCCCTCTGCGCCATCGACCTTTTTCTGCCATGCAATGACCGCCGGCAAGGCCACCTCGTCGCCCGGGCCAAGTTCCCGGAGGTACGCTCCCACGCGGAGGTACGCGGCGCCGCTGAGCACCCCGCGCTCAACGAGGAGGCGCAGGGCTTCCGTGATCGCACGGGCGTCGGACTTCCAGGCGATCCGCATCAGCGCCGCAACCGCGGCGGATCGCTCCTGATAGCTGTCCGCCTTCAGCGACTCACGCAGGATCGGCACGGCCTCCTTCGCGGCGGGGCCCATCTCTTCGAGGTACTTCATGATTTCGAGGCGGGACTTCAGCTTGGCCTGTTTCAGCACCTCACACAGGGCCGGCACGCCGACCGGCCCCAAGCGCGCCAGCGTGTCCAGGGCCAGCTCACGCTCCTCAGGTTCCCTCTGGGCGCCGGCCTTCAAGGCAGGGATGGCGGGTTTCGCTACGAGACCGAAACGGCGCAAGGACCAAATCGACCAGAGGCGAGGCAATTCATCCTTATCGTCTTCCACCGCGTTCAGCAGCGCCGCCAGCACGCCGGCCGGGGGATCCCCAGCCTGGTTCCCCCAAGCGGCAACGCGGCCCAGCGCGAAAGCGGCACCCGCCCGGACCACCTTGTCGGGATCGTCTGTCAATGCCCGGAGCAGCTCCGGCACCGCCGCGCCGTCGCGCGGCGCCAGCTCCGCCAAGGCCGCCACAGCAGCACGGCGCACCGGGCCAGCTTTCTCCTTCAGGCCGGCGAGGAGGGCTGGCAAGGCGAGCTTGTCGTCCTTGTCGATACGGCCCAGGGCCAGGGCGGCGTAAACGCGAACGTGGGCGTCAGGATCGTCCAGAGCGAGGCGCAGGGCGGCGAGGGCGTCGCGGGCCGGCGGACCGACCTGTCCCAGGTCTTCCGCCGCCTCGCAACGGAGGAAGGCGTTGGTGTCCTTCAGTGCCTCGGTGAGGCGCGGCACCGCCCCCTTGTCGCCGCCCCAGCCGACGAACTCCTCCGATTCGTCTACCGGCACCTCGTCAGGGCGAAACGTGATTGTCGCGCTGGCCCGCAGCCGCCAGACGTGGCCCTTCTGGCCGCGCAACCACTCCCTCCGCATCGGCAGCGGCGCCGCGTCCTGGCGCCGCGCGGTGACGACGACCTCCTTGCCGGCGATGATGGCGGCCACGTGTTCGCGCAGCCGTTCCGCCGAGCCAACGTAGGTGGCCGTGAATGTTTCGGCCGCTTCCGTGACGGTCCTGTCATTCTCCACCAGGTACCAGGCGTTCCCGACGCAGACAGAGGTTCCCCAACCCGACTCACGAAAGGACAGAGCGATTTTCCCCGGCTTCGCCCATTCGAGGAAGACGCCCCGGTCGTGAGCGGGGAGGCTTTCTCCGAAGTGGTGCCTTACCGGGTCGCCCGGGGCCTTGCCCTTAAGGGCCGCGGTGGACTTGAAGGTGATGATGCCTTGCCGCCTGTCCACATCGACCACCTCGAGGACCGTGACATCCTCCGCGTCCTCGATGAGTTTCCCGAGCGGTTGGGCGGCTCGAGTAGAGACCCCGGTCTGCCGGCACGGCATGCGCAGGCACGTCCGCGTCTCCGCCACAGCCGCGACGCCCGGGAGCAGGCTTGCGCCGAGGACGAGGATCATTCGCAGGTCGCGCCGCATGGTGAGTATGACCGAACAGGCCAGGTGCGAAATCACGGGCCATTCCTCCGGCTGCCGAGCCGCAGTTGCGAGAGTATACCGGTAGGATAACCGGTGCGGCGAGTTGCGTCGAGGAGCTTGAGTCGGCCAACGGCGACGGCCCCCTGGACCCCGACCTGAGCAAGGTAAGGCCGGACCATACCCCACTGGTACGGGAACGCCAATCGGGGTTGCGCTTTCGCTCTCATTTCGCCCGGACCCGGGCCGACGAGAAGAGATTACCCGGAGATGCGAAGCCGTTCCAGGACCAAATGATTGAATAGCTCCCCTGTTTAGCCGCGACCCGCGGGAGAGCGCGTCCGACGCGCTCCCCGCGGGTCGTGGCTAAACGCTATCGCCGGTCTCCGGCGGGCGCAGCTCCCCGGCCTGTGGCAGGTCGCGCAGCGTCTTCAGCCCGAACGCCTGCAAGAACTTCTTCGTCGTCCCGTACAGCACCGGCCGGCCCAGCGAGTCGTCGCGCCCCGCGATGCGCACCAACCCCTTCTCCATCAGCAGCCGCAGCAGCTCGCTGCACTGCACGCCTCGGATCGCCTCGATGTCGGCCCGGCTGATCGGCTGACGGTAGGCGACGATCGCCAGCGTCTCGCGCGCCGGCGCCGACAGCCGCAGTTCGTTGCCGGCGCGGCGCAGCCGGGCCAGCCAGGGGTGGAACTCCGGCCGCGTCAGCAACTGGTAGCCGCCCGCTATCTCCTCGACCTGGAAGGCGCTTCCGTCCTCCTCATAACACGTCCGCAGTCGCCGCACCAGGCGCCGCGCCTCGCCGGCGTCGTTCAGCCCCGCGGCCTGGGCCAGGCGGCGCGGCGTCAGCGGTTCGTCGGCCGCGAACAGGGCCGCCTCGATCGCCGCCAGCGGCGCGTCGCGCGCCCGCGGCCCCTGCAAGGCCGGCTCCGCGCGGGCCTCGCGCAGGTAGCGGTACACCAGCGGCAGGCCGCGGTTGAACGGCAGAGTTTCGCGACCAGGACGCGACAAGGGGCCTCGTGCCACCACGCCGAAACGCATTTTTTCCTTCTTTCGCTTGCCCGGACTGCCTGCTTGCCACACTTCCGCCGGGCCGATAGAGTAACGCCCGTTGCCGATTTTGCACAGAGCGCTCACCCGCGGTCAGAGGCCCCCGCCGTGACGGACCTGTTGTCCAAGTTACTGGCCCTGTTCCTCGAACAGGACACGGCCAACCTAATCGCCCCCATCCTCTTGGCCATCATCCAGGGCTCGGTCCTCGTCGGCTTCGTCGCCCTGTCGGCCGTCTTCTTCATCTGGCTGGAGCGCAAGGTCGCCGGCCGCATCCAGGATCGCCTCGGCCCCACCCGTGTCGGCGGCAAGTTCGGCTGGCTGCAGACCATCGCCGACGGCGTCAAGCTCCTCGTCAAGGAGGACCTCATCCCTGCCGACGCCGACCACATGCTCTTTCGCCTGGGGCCGTACATCGCCTTCTGCGCCTCGTTCCTCGCCTTCCTGGCGCTGCCGTTCGGTAACGGCGTCGTCGCCCTCGACATGAACATCGCCGTCTTCTACATGCTGGCCGTGATGTCCGCGGAAATCTTCGGCATCATCCTCGCCGGCTACGGCTCCGGCAGCAAGTGGTCGCTCTTCGGCGGCATGCGCGAGGCCGCCCAGATGGTCAGCTACGAAGTGCCGATGGCCATCTGCGTCCTCGTCCCGGTCATCGTCGCCGGCAGCATGCGCCTGACCACCATCGCCAACCAGCAGGCCGGCCTCCTCTGCAACTGGTACGTGTTCCACGACCCGTTCACGTTCGCGGCCTTCTGGGTCTACTTCACCTGTGCCACGGCCAGTTGCAAGCGCGCCCCGTTCGACCTGGCCGAGGCCGAGTCGGAGCTGGTCGCCGGCTTCCATACCGAGTACAGCGGCCTGCGCTGGTCGTTCTTCTTCATGGCCGAGTACGCCAGCATGTTCGCCGTCAGCGGCATCGCCATCCTGCTGTTCTGCGGCGGCTGGAACAACGGCTTCTTCCCGTTCCTGCCGGGCCAGGACCTGACCGACTACCTCGGCCCCATTGCCGGCAACGTCATCAACGCCTTCGTGTTCATCGTCAAATGCTGGCTCCTCGTCTTCGTCATGATGTGGGTGCGCTGGACGCTGCCTCGGCTGCGCATCGATCAGGTGATGGAGACGTGCCTGAAGTACCTGCTGCCGATCAGCTGTGCCCTGCTGCTGGGCGTCTCCCTCTGGCAGGTGGCCATGCCCGACATCGTGCTGGACTACCTGAAGTACCTGGCGGCGCTGGCGTGCGTGGGGCTGGTGCTGGCGGTGGTGTTCAAGATGGTGGCGAGGCGGGCCCCGCTGCCGTTCGCCGGCGTCACCCCGCTGTGGAAGAAGTAGTTTCGCGCGTCTTGATTGATCGTTTCGCGCTCACGCGATGTGACGCGAGCGCGAAACGATCAATCAAGACGCGCGAAACGCTCGGGACCAACAATGACCCTACCCGACCTGCAAGCTCTGCTGTTCTACGCGGTCGCCGTCCTGACGGGCCTGTGTGCCATCGGCGTGGTGGTGACGCAGAACATCGTCCGCTCGGCGGCCTGGCTGCTGTTCACCCTGGGCGGCGTCGCGGGCATCTTCTTCTTCCTCGGCGCCGACTTCGTCGGGGCGACGCAGCTCATCGTTTACGTGGGCGGCACGCTGGTCCTGGTCGTCTTCGGCGTCATGCTCACGGCGCAGGGGCCGTTCATCAGCCTGCGGACGGGCGCCGCCGAATGGGCGATGTCGCTCGTCGTCGGGCTGCTCCTCTTCGGCGTCCTCGCCGTCACCGTCGCCCACAAGGAGACCTGGGCGAGCGGGCGCGCGCCGGCCGAGAAGCAGAAGCCAATGGTCATCGCCGAGGACCCGGATTCCTCCCCCAACAGTGTGCTGATCGGCCACGGCTTCCTGGGCCAGCCCATCGGCCCGAACAAGACCGCCTACCTGCTGCCGTTTGAAATCGTCTCCGTCCACCTGCTGGTCGTCCTGATCGGGGCGGCCTACCTGGCCCGCGCCAAACGCCGCCGAGGAGCCGCCGCCAATGCCGCTGATGTTCGCTGAGTCCGAACTGCCCGAGACCGGCCTGACGCCTTACCTCATCCTCGGCGCCCTGCTCTTCGTCTGCGGCGTCGTGTGCATGGCCACCAAGCGCAACGCCATCGGCGTCCTTATGGGCGTCGAATTGGTCCTCAACGGGGCCAACGTCAACTTCGTCGCCTTCGCCGCCTTCAACCCCGCCTTCCAGCTCGAAGGGCAGATCTTCTCGCTGTTCGTCATCGTCCTGGCGGCGGCGGAGGCGGCGGTGGCCCTGGCCATCGTCCTCAACTTCTACAACAACCACATGACCGTGGACGTGGATACGGCCGAGGAATTGAAGGGATAGCCGCTTGCGGCTTAGCGCTCGGGTCATCCCTCGATGGCGCGAACGCTAAGCCGCAAGCGGCCCGGCTGCGAAACTCGTTGTGAAAGGCGCCTCATGTCCCTGACCGAGTTCCACGAGCACCCCGGGCTGTACTTCGTCGCGGCGACGCTCCTGCCGCTGGGCTCCTTCGTGCTGCTGCTGCTGGCGTCCGCGGTCCGGGCCTTCATCCGCCCCTACCAGGAGGAGCGCGGCGGCGACGTCGTCACCCCACCGCGCTGGCCCGCCTTCGTCGCCACCGGGGCCATCGCCCTAGCCTTCGTCCTCTGCCTGGTCGCCTCGTTCGACTTCTTCTCCGATCACCACAAGCTCCAGGACGCCGAGGAAGCGGTCCGGACTGCCCCCCCGGCCGAGAAGGAGGCCAAGGAGCACGAGGCCGAGAAGCTGGCGCAGCAGACCGAGGAGCGCTGGAACGGCCACTGGACGTGGCTGTCGCTGTCGATGGGCGGCCGCGTCCTCCAGCTCGGCTACCACATCGACCACCTCAGCGTCATCATGTTCCTCATGGTGACGCTGATCGCCACGCTCATCCATATTTACTCGATCGGCTACATGGGGGATGAGCTGCAGCCGATGGTCGAGGACCACCAGGTCCACACGGCCGACGGACACCTGAGGCGGCGCGGCCGCTTCGGCCGCTTCTTCCTGTTCCTGTCGCTGTTTTGCTTCTCGATGCTCAACCTGGTCCTGGCGGACAACTTCTTCCAGGTCTTCATCAGCTGGGAGCTGGTCGGCCTCTGCTCGTACCTGCTGATCGGCTTCTACTACGAGCGCCGCAGCGCCTCGACGGCGGCCAACAAGGCGTTCATCACCAACCGCGTCGGCGACGCCGGCTTCATCCTCGGCCTGCTCATCATCTTCGCCTATTTCGGCACCTTCAACTTCCAGGACGTTTTCGCCCAGGTCCGCTCTCCCTTCGAGGACGCCCACAGCCACGAAAACAAGAAGACGTTGGAGCGCGGCGGCGAGATCGTCCGGGCCGAATGGCACACGACCGAGGAAGGGAAGCGGCTGCTACAGGTGAGCGAGCGCGGCACGGGCGGCGAGGTCGTCCTGTTCCCGGCGAAGCCGGTGATGGACGGCGTCGGAACGGCGGGGCAGACCGTGCCCCTGCGGGCAGGGGCACGGAAGCCGGAGCGGGATTACGGCACCATCCCCTACTGGATGCTCGTCGTTGCCGGGTTGGGCATCTTTCTCGGCTGCGTCGGCAAGTCGGCCCAGTTCCCGCTGCACGTCTGGCTGCCCGACGCGATGGAAGGCCCCACCCCCGTCAGCGCCCTCATCCACGCGGCCACGATGGTCGCGGCCGGCGTCTACCTCGTCGGCCGGGTCTTCCCGCTCTTCACGCCGGAGGCCCGGCTGACCATCGCCTACACCGGCGGCATCACGCTGTTCGTCGCGGCCACCATCGCCCTCGTCATGACCGACATCAAGAAGGTGCTAGCCTACTCGACGGTCAGCCAGCTCGGCTACATGATGCTGGCCCTGGGCGTCGGCGGCTGGGTGGCCGGGCTGTTCCACCTGATCACGCACGCCTTCTTCAAGGCGCTGCTCTTCCTCGGCTCGGGTAGCGTCATCTACGGCTGCCACCACGAGCAGGAAATGACCAGGATGGGCGGCCTTTATCCGAAGATGAAGATCACCGCCCTGACGATGCTGGCTGGCGTGCTGGCCATCGCCGGCATCCCGTTCTTCAGCGGCTGGTACAGCAAGGACGCCATCCTGGCCCAGGCGCTCGGCTACGTCATGGCCCACAAGCAACACGGCCTGCTCTTCCTGCTGCCGCTGGCGACCGCCGGCATCACGACGTTTTACATGTTCCGGATGTGGTTCATGACCTTCACCGGCGAGCCGCGCGACCAGCACGTCCACGAGCACGCCCACGAGTCGCCGTGGTTGATGACCGTGCCGCTCATCATCCTGGCGATGTTCAGCATCGGCGTCGCCTGGGCCTGGCCGGTCCTGGGCGCCCTGGAGCAGCACATCCACCACGCCCAACCGCTGGCGGTGCAGGCCGACTTCGGGTCGCTCGAGGCCGGGTCGAGCGAAGCCGAGCGCTGGCCCGGCGGCGTTCGGATCGGCCTGCCGGAGCGGCAAAACGCCCAGGCTTACCACGAGTTGGCCGGGTGGGTCGCCACGGGCATCGTGCTGGTATCGATCATCTTCGCGTCCCTCGTTTACTGGCGGCGCTACCAGGTGCTCGACCCGGCGGAGACCAAGGAACAGTTCCCGCGCCTGTACGCCTTCCTGGTGCATAAGTGGTACTTCGATGAGCTGTACAGTGCCATCCTGGTGCGGCCGGCGCTGGTGGTGGCGCAGGCGGCGCGGTGGTTCGACGCCGTCGTGATCGATGGGATTGCGAACGGCCTGGGGCGCGCCGGCGTGCTGCTGTCGCGCTGGGACGGCATCTTCGACGCCCGCATCATCGATGGCCTGGTCAATGTGATGGCGGACGCCTGCTACAGCCTCGGCGGCCGGCTGCGGGCCGTGCAGACCGGCTCGCTGCGGAGTTACATACTGTTCCTCGCCCTCGCCGCCGTGGCGATCTTCGTCGTGCTGACCTACTTTGTGACGCGGGCGCTGGCGGGATAATAACAGGGCCGCTTGCGGCTTCGCAGGGCGTGCGAAGCCGCAAGCGGCTCGGATTCCTACGAGTTGGCTTCCATGCCTGAAAACGACCTCATCTGGATGTCGCTGCTGATCTTCATCCCGACCGCCTTCGCGATCGGGCTGCTGCTCTTCCCTAAGGGTTGGGAAGAGGGGATGCGCTGGTGGTCGCTGTTCGGGACGGCGGCGACCCTTGGCGTGAGCATAGGGATCTTCGGTTCCTACCTGGTGCGCGTGAACCAGTTCCACAACGGCCCCGGCGCGCCGGGGGCCTCGCTCAACGAGCGTGCGGCCGCACTGGACACCGCCCCCCTCGGCGCCGTGCCCCCGTCCAAGGACTGGGTGGCGCGCGAGTCGTGGATCCCCCGCTTCAACATCAACTATTTCCTCGGCATCGACGGCATCAGCCTGGCGCTGGTGCTGCTGACGACGGTCATCAGCTTCCTCTCGATGATCGCCTCGTGGAAGATCGACAAGTACGTGCGTGGCTACTGCATCCTGTTCCTGCTCCTGGAAACGGGCATGATCGGGACGTTCCTGGCGCTGGACTTCTTCCTGTTCTACATCTTCTGGGAGGTGATGCTGCTGCCGATGTACTTCCTCATCGGCATCTGGGGCGGCCCGCGCCGCGAGTACGCCGCCATCAAGTTCTTCCTGTACACCCTGTTCGGCTCGGTCCTGATCCTCATCGCCCTGTTGGCCTTCTACTTTACCGACGTCCGCGACTACGTCCCGCAGGAGACCGTCACGAACCTCGCCGAGCAGCGCCTGAACTCCCAGGGGCAGAGCCAGCTGACGGGCGCCGACAGGGTGGCGGCCCTCGACAAGGCGCGCGAGGCTGTCGTGGTCAACACCTTCGACATCATGACGCTTCAGAAGGTCGGCAAGGCGGCGCTGCAGCGTCTGCACGGCGCCGACGCCGAGGCCATCAACAGCGAAGGCTGGAAGTGGGCGGCCACCCGCACCGACGCCGACCGCGAGGCCGTCAAGGCCCGCCTCAACCAGAGCTTCTTCACGCCGGGCTTCCAGTACACGATGTTCCTGCTCCTGTTCATCGGCTTCGCCATCAAGCTGCCGATGTTCCCCTTCCACACGTGGTTGCCCGACGCCCACGTCGAGGCACCGACGCCGATCAGCATGATCCTGGCCGGCGTCCTGCTGAAGATGGGCGGCTACGGCATCCTGCGCATCGCCTACCCCATCTGCCCCTGGGCGGCGGAGTCGTTGGCGTGGTGGGTCAGTCTGTTCGGGATCATCAACATCGTCTATGGCGCCTTCGCGGCGATGGCCCAGACCGACTTCAAGAAGCTGGTGGCCTACAGCTCGATCAGCCACATGGGCTACGTCATCCTGGGCATCGCCGTCTGGTCGGTGTCCAAGGGCGGCGACTACTGGTCCTTCGGCATGAACGGCGCCATGTACCAGATGCTCGGCCACGGCATCTCGTCGGCCGGCATGTTCTTCCTGGTCGGCGTCATCTACGACCGGGCGCACCACCGCAACCTGGACAACTTCCGCGGCCTGGCCGAGCCGATGCCGCTGTACACCGGAATGAGTGCCGTCATCTTCTTCGCCGGCATGGGCTTGCCCGGCCTGTGCGGCTTTATCGGCGAGGTGATGGTCGTGCTGGCCACCTGGGAGTTCAGCAAGGTCTTCTCCGTCCTCGCGGCCCTGACGGTCGTCATCACCGCGGCGTACATCCTGTGGACGATCCAGCGCGTCTACTTCGGCGTCAACCCGGCCTACAAGAACTTCAAGGACATGGAGCTGCGCGAGGTCGCCTGTGCCGTGCCGCTGGTCGTGCTGGCGGTGGCCCTCGGCGTCTACCCGCAGATGATCCTGTCGTGGATGGAGCCGAGCGTGTCGCGGTTCATCGAGCAGGTGACGCGCGTGGGGCCGTGAGCGTTTCGCCGCTTGCGGCTTGGCATGCCCTGCTAAGCCGCAAGCGGCTCATACTCCGAATCCGAGAATTGCTTCATGTTCAAGCCTGACTTCCTTCTCGACCTGCAATCCGAACTGGCGGCGAACATCGAAGCGTTCCTGCCCGAGGTGATCCTGTGCGCCGGCATCGTCCTGCTGCTGGTGCTGCGCCTGTTCGGCACCTTCAAGCGGCTGCACCTCGGCTGGGTCGCCCTGGGCGTGTCGGTCGCCGGCCTCGCGGTGGCCCTGGGACAGTGGCCGCCGGGGGCGTTCGGCTTGCAGACGCCCGAGGACTTCGTCGGCGACCGCGTGCCCCTGTTCACCGGCCTGCTCGTCTACGACAACTTCACGATCTTCCTGCGCATCTTCCTGATCTTCTTCGCGGCCCTGGTCATCGTCTTGACGTTGCTGACCGGCATCCCCGACCGCGACGACTCCGCCGACTTCTACTGCCTGCTCTTCGGCGCCACGCTCGGCATGTGCATCATGGCGTCGGCGAATCACCTGCTGATGGTGTTCATCGGGATCGAGATGGCGTCGCTGCCGAGTTACGCCCTGGCCGGCTTCCTGAAGGGGCGGCGCCAGTCCAGCGAGGCGTCGCTGAAGTACGTCGTCTACGGCGGCGGCGCCTCGGGAGTGATGCTCTACGGCATCAGCCTGCTGGCGGGCAAGTTCGGCACCGCGTCTCTGCCGGCCCTGGCCACGGAGTACGTCAACGCCCTGCAGCCGCACGCCGACGCCGCCACGATTGCCGTCCTCACCCTCGGCACGCTGTTCCTGTTCATCGGCATCGCCTTCAAGTTGGCGGCGGTCCCCTTCCACTTCTGGTGTCCCGACGTGTTCGAGGGGGCGTCGGCGGAGGTGGCCGGCTTCCTGTCGGTGGCGTCCAAGGGGGCGGCCCTGGCCCTGCTCGGCCGGGTCGTCTTCACCTTCGCCGGGCTGGACAAGTCGGTCCACGCCGCCGGCGAGTTGGACGTGGCCAAGTACCTGCTACCGATGCTGGCCATCTTCGCCGCGGTAACGGCGACCTTCGGCAACCTGGCCGCCTACCTGCAAACCAACCTCAAGCGCCTGCTGGCCTACTCGACCATCGCCCACGCCGGCTACATGATGATGGGCCTGGCCACGCTGACGCGCGCCGGCGCGGGGGCCGTGCTCTTTTACCTGGTTGCCTACCTGTTCATGAACCTCGGCGCCTTCGCCGTGGTGGCGTTCCTGCGCAACCAGACCGGCTCCGAAGACCTGTCGAGCTTCCGCGGCCTGATCCGCCGCTCGCCGGTGCTGACGGTGACGCTGGCGGTCTTCCTGCTCAGCCTGCTCGGGATGCCGCCGCTCGCCGGCTTCGCCGCCAAGTTTCAGATCTTCCGTGTCCTGTACGAGGGCGGCCAGTATTACGGGACGGTCGGCCAGCCGGGCCTCGGCTGGTGGCTGTATGCCCTGCTGGTCATCGGCGGCCTGAACACGGTCTTGAGCGTGGTGTATTACGTGAAGGTGATGAAGGTGATGATCCTCGAAACCACGCTGGAGGAGGTCGAGGGCCGGCCGTCGCCGCCGCTGTCCGCCCCCGGCGGTTCGTTGCTGTACGCCTCGCTGTTGGCCGTCGTTATCCTGATGGTGGGCATCCTCTGGGACCCGTTGGCCCGGGTGAGTGACGTCGGCGTGGACCGCTTCAACGTGTCGCCGCCCCTGAAGGCCGTGGCCCGCGCCGGGACGGAGGTGCGCCCGTGAATGCTGCCCAGGACGCCGCCCTGCTGGAAACGGTCATTCGCCGCGAGGGCCGCTCGCTGTTGCAGTACGTCAGCGAGGCGCACCCGTGGACGCGCTCGGCCGGCGACCCGACCCCGGAGAAGGTGCGTACCCTGGCGCGCGAGGAGCGCGACGCCCTGGCGGGGCTGACGAAGTTCCTGGCGCGGCGGCGGCACCTGGTCCCTTACCTGGGGGCCTTCCCGATGGCCTTCACGACGCTGAATTTCGTGTCGCTGGACTACCTGTTGCCGCGCCTGGCCGAGGACTCGCGCCGGGCCATCGACGCCCTGCAGCGCGACCGCGCGGCCCTGGCCGACGCGGAGGCGCGAGCGGAGCTGGACAAGCTCCTCGAGGTGAAGCGGCGCCACCACAAGGCCCTGGAGGCGCTATCGACCGCCCCGGCGGCCGCGGCGCACTGAGCCCATGCCCCCCGAATGGATCGATACGCACGCCCACCTCGACGACGAGCGCTTCGCCGCCGACCTGCCCGCCGTCCTGGAACGGGCCGCGGCCGCGGGCGTCTCGCGCGTCGTCGTCGTCGCCACGACCGCCGCCACCAGCCGCACCTGTGTCGATCTCGCCGCCCGCAATCCCTCGCTCTTCGCCACCGTCGGCATCCAGCCCAACCACGTCGCCGAGGCCGACCCGCCCGACTGG
Source organism: Gemmataceae bacterium (assembly GCA_035266225.1). Classification (GTDB taxonomy): domain Bacteria; phylum Planctomycetota; class Planctomycetia; order Gemmatales; family Gemmataceae; genus DATFNV01. The sequence continues at coordinate 4,089 of DATFNV010000134.1, read as the reverse complement.
GATGAGGTGGTGCGCCTCGCCAGCGCCGCCCGGGTCGTCGCACTCGGCGAAACGGGCCTCGACCGCTACTGGGACCACACGCCCTTGCCGCAGCAGGAAGACTACTTCGCCCGCCACCTCGAACTGGCCCGGCGGCACAACCTGCCCGTGGTCATCCACTGCCGCGACGCCGAGGCCGACGTCGTCCGCATGCTGCGGGCCGACTTCGACCGGCACGGTCCCGTCCGCGGCGTCATGCACTCCTTCACCGGCGACGCGGGGACGGCCCGCGACTGCCTCGCGATGGGCCTGTTCCTCTCCTTCGCCGGCATGGTCACGTACAAGAACGCCCAGCCGCTGCGCGACGTGGCCCGGGAAGTGCCGCCCGACCGCCTGCTCGTGGAAACCGATAGCCCGTACCTTGCCCCGGTGCCCCGGCGCGGCCAGCGCAACGAGCCGGCCTTCGTGGCCCACACGGGGGCGCTTCTCGCCCAGGTGCGAGGCATCGAAGCGGAGGTCCTCGCTGGGCACACGACGCGCAACGCCCGCACCCTATTCGGACTCCCCTGACCGCCGCGCACCGTTCGTGGTCGTCCGGCTCACCCGGCCGGTGGCTCGGCTGACCACTGTTGAGGTGCTCGACACCTCTTGCGATTCCCGGGGTTTCAACACCTGGAGAATGTTCGCACTCGCAAGCCTGAGAGCAGAAATCAAGCGGAGGGTACCATGAAAAACGTGAAGGCGGCGGCGGGCGTGATCGTGGCCTGTGTGCTGCTCCTCGGCGGCACCTGCGTCTGCGCCCAGGACTGGCCGCAGTGGCGCGGGCCCAACCGGGACGGCAAGGTGACGGGATTTACCGCGCCCAAGACCTGGCCCAAGGAGTTGAAGGAAACGTGGAAGGTGACCGTGGGCGAAGGCGTCGCCACGCCCGCCCTGGTCGGCGACAAGCTGTACGTCTTCAGCCGGCAGGGCGGGGATGAAATCCTCCGCTGCCTCAGCGCGGCGGACGGCAAGGAGGTCTGGAAGGAGAAGTACGCCTCGGCCGGCTGGCAGGGCATCGACAGCTCGTTCCAGGGGCCCCGGAGTTCGCCGGCGGTGGCCGACGGCAAGGTGGTGACGCTCGGCGCGCTCGGGATCCTCTCTTGCTTCGATGCCGCGACCGGAAAGAGGCTGTGGCAAAAGGATGACTTCAAGGGCTCCATGCCGCGGTTTCACGTGGCGAGTTCGCCGATTATCGTGGACGGCCTCTGCGTCGCCCAGCTGGGGACAGGCCGGAGCGGAGGGGTCATGGCCTACGATCTGGCCAGCGGCGAGCAGAAGTGGAAATGGACCGGCGACGGCCCGGGTTACGCCTCGCCCGCCCTGCTGACCCTCGGCGGCACCAAGGTGATCGTCGCGGAGACCGCCGGGACCATCGTGGCCGTCGGAGCCGCTGACGGCAAGCTCCTCTGGGAGACCGCGTTCAAGTCGCAGTACAACGCCCCCTCGCCGATGGTGGACGGACAGACCGTCATCTGCAGCGCCGACGGCGCGGGCACCAAGGCGCTGAAGATTGAGAAGGACGGCGACAAGGCCAGCGCGAAAGAACTCTGGAACCGAGACGCCGGCGCCCTCTTCAACACCCCGGTGGTGAAAAACGGGCTCATCTTCGGGATTTCCGCCAGCGACAAGCTGTTCTGCCTCAACGCCGAGAACGGCAAGACTGCCTGGAGCACCGCCCTCGGCGGCGGCGGGGGCGGCGGCATGGGGCGCAGCGGTTACGGCTCCGTCGTGGACGCCGGCTCCGTCCTCTTCGCCTTGAACCCAAGCGGGCAGCTGGTCGTCTTCGAGCCGACCGAGAAGGAATTCAAGGAAATCGCGAAATACAAGCTCCCGAAGGGAGGTACCTACGGATACCCTGTGGTTTCCGGCAACCGCATCTTCGTGAAGGACACCGACGCGCTGACCCTGTGGACGATCGAGTGAGCGCCGGCCGGTGAGCACCGCCCGGGCCGCTTGCGGCTTCGCAGGCCTTGCGAAGCCGCAAGCGGCCAGTTCCGGCGACAACCGGCACGACTCCCGTTGGCTGGTGGGACCTGTCCCCTCGGCGCGTCACCCCTCCAGGGTGGACACGTCGCCCACGTCCGCGCCCGTCTCCTTTGCCCTCAGCAGTCGGCGTAGGATCTTCCCCGAGCGCGTCTTGGGCAGCGCCGTCACGAATTCGAGAGCCGCTGGGGTGGCAATCGGGCCGAGTTCCCGGCGCACGTGCTGGATCAGCGCGGCCCCCAGCGCCTCCGAAGGGGTGTGGTCAGCTCGCGTCTGAACGAACACTTTGATCACCTCGCCCTTGAGGGCGTCGGGGATGCCGACGGCGGCGGCTTCCGCGACCGCGGGGTGCGAAACCAGAGCGCTCTCGACCTCGGCGGTGCCGATCCGGTGGCCGGCGACGTTTAGGACGTCATCGCCGCGGCCCAGGATCGTGAAGTAGCCGTCCTCGTCCTTGACCGCCACGTCGCCGGTGACGTAGCAGCCGGGCACTTGCTGCCAGTCGCGCTCGTAGCGCGCGGCGTCGCCCCAGACGGTGCGCAGCATCCAGGGCAACGGCCGACGAAGCACCAGCCGGCCGCCGACCCCGGGCAGAGCGGACTTGCCTTCCTCGTCAATCACGTCGGCCTCCACTCCGGGCAGGGACAGGCCGACCTTGCCGGGGCGCAGGGGCAGGCCCGGCGGGGTGCCCAGCACCGGGGCCGCCAACTCCGTCTGCCACCAGTTGTCGATGACGTACCCCCATCTGCCGTCACCCGCGAGGTGGGTCTGGGCCCAGCGCCAGGCCTCCGGGTTGAGCGGCTCGCCGGCGCAGGCGATCAGGCGCAGGCTGGTCAGGTCGTGGGCGGCCGGGAACTTCTCGCCGTGCCGCATGAACAGGCGCAGCGCGGTGGGCGCGGTGAACATCTTCGTCACACCGTAGCGCTCGACGACTTCCCAGGGGACGCCGGGGCTCGGGTAGTCGATGGCCCCCTCGCGGAACAGCGTCGTCGCGCCGGCGCACAGCGGTGCGTAGACGATGTAGGAGTGTCCCACGACCCAGCCGATGTCCGAGGTACACCAGAAGAGGTCGCGCTCGCCGACGTCGTAGAAGTTGCGGAGGTGGTAGGTGATGCCTACCATGTAGCCGCCATGCACGTGCACCACGCCCTTCGGCCTGCCCGTGGACCCGGAGGTGTACAGCAGGAACAGGGGATCCTCGGCGTCCATCTCCTCCGCGGCACACTGCGGCGGGAACCTCAGCAACTCGTTGAAGTCGATCTCCCGCTTGCTGGCACGTTCCGTGGCGCGCCGGGAGTAGACCACGATGTTCTCCACGCAGTCGAGGGCGTCGGTGGCCTCGTCCACGATGGTCTTCAGCGGGACCATCTTGCCGCGGCGGAAGCCGACATCGCCGGTGATCACCACGCGCGCCTGGGCGTCCTGGATGCGCTGGCGCAGCGCGGTGTGGCCTAGCCCGGCGTAGACCACCGAATGAACCGCGCCGATGCGGGCGCAAGCCAGCATGGCGACGACGCCTTCGATGGTGAGCGGCATGTAGACGATGACGCGGTCGCCCTTGCTGACGCCCAGCCCCTTCAGGCCGTTGGCGAAGCGGCACACGAGGCGGTGCAGTTGGCCGTAGGTGACCACGCGTTCCGCCCCGTCCTCGCCAAGCCAGATGTAGGCGGCGCGGTTGCGGCGTTCGGAGTCGGCGTGACGGTCCAGGGCGTTGACGGTGATGTTAGTCTTCCCGCCCACGAACCATTTGTGATGGACGCCGTCCCAGTCCAGCACGCGCTCCCACCGTCGCGACCACGCGAACCCCGCGGCCTGCTCGGCCCAGAACCCCTCCGGATCCTCCATTGATCGGCGGTACTCGCCCCGGAAGTCTTTCTGGAGAACACCTTTGGCGACGGCGGGGGGGCAGGGGTACTCCTCGCCGGTGGCGAGGAGGTTGGCGATGTTCTTGGGCGCGGCAGCGGATGCGGTGCTCATGTCGGCCCCCGAATGGCGCGGCCTCGCCCGCGAACGAGGCTCGCTCGTGTCAACTTCGCGCGGCATCGCGGGGGGCGGCACCGGCGTGACGTACCGAGACCGCCCCGC
>DATFNV010000133.1:0-24875 GCA_035266225.1 Gemmataceae bacterium | reverse complement strand
GCAAGTTGGTGTGGATGCCGCTGGAGAAATCGCTGGAGGGGGCGCAGGTCGTGCTCGTGTCGCCGGACGGCCCGTTGAACCAGTTGCCGCTGGCGGCGCTCCCCGGCAAGGATCCGGCGCACTACCTTTTGGAAGAGGTGCCGCTGGTGTGCATTTCCGTGCCGCAAATCCTGCCGGACCTGCTGGCGGTGCGGAAGGGGCCGGCGCCGGCGCCCTCGCTCCTCGTCCTGGGGGCCGTCGATTATAACGCCGGGACGGCTGGCGCGCCGGGACCAGCGCCGGGGGAGGAGAGGGGAGGCACCTCGAAGGGGTGGTCCGAGTTGCCGGGGACGCGCGGCGAGATCGCCACGGTCAAGGACCTGTTCGACGAGGCGCACCCGGAGGCCCGGGTGGTGGCGCTGCGGAAGGACAAGGCCACAGAGGCCGCGGTGCGGAAGGAAGTGCCCCACGCCCGCTACCTGCACTTCGCGACGCACGGCTTCTTCGTGCCGGAGGCGTCGGGGCATGGGCGCGGCGGTGAGGAGGCGGGCGGCGTGGACGGCGGTACGCCGCACCCGGGACTGCTCGCGGGCCTGGTCCTCGCCGGCGCGAACCGGCGGGCCGAGGCCGGCGAGGACGACGGCGTCCTGACCGCCCTGGAGGTGGCCGAACTGGACCTGCGCGGCGTCGATCTGGCGGTGCTGTCGGCCTGCCAGACCGGCCTGGGCCAGGCGGTCGGCGGCGAGGGATTGGTCAGCCTGCAGCGGGCGTTTCAGGTGGCCGGGGCCCGCTCGGTGATGGCCAGCCTCTGGTCGGTCGATGACGAGGCGACGCGCCGGCTCATGGAGCGCTTCTACGAAAACCTGTGGCAGAAGAAGATGCCAAAGCTGGAGGCGCTGCGCGCCGCCCAGCTGTGGATGCTCAAGGAGGGGGTCGCCCGCGGGATGGTCCGCGAGGACCCCGACCCGAACGAAGGGGAGGCGCCGCGCACGCCGCCTTTCTACTGGGCCGCCTTCGTCCTGGGCGGCGATTGGCGCTGAGCGCGAGCCGCACGCGGGCGCCAGGGAGGAGACATGCCGAAGAGCCGTCGAACGCTCCTGCCGCTGGTGCTGCTGCTCGCGGCCATCATCTTTTTTGCGCTGTTCCTCCACCAAGTCTTCAAACTGGTCGAGGGCGGTGACGGGGACTCCCGCGACAAGGCCCTCAAGTACATCTTCGGCGTCGTCGCCTGGCTAGCGGGAGCCTGGGGGAGCGTTCGCGTCATCGACCTCTTTGTCTGGGAGCGGCGGGCGAGCACCATCGGCCAGCCGGTGCCGCGCCTGCTCAAGGACCTGCTGGCCATGCTCATCTTCGGCGTCGCCGCCACCGGCATCGCCGTCACCGTCTTCAATAAGGATATCACCGCCTTCGGCTTCGCCTCGGGCGCCATGGGCATCGTCCTTGGCCTTGCCCTGCGCAACGTCATCCTCGACGTTTTCACCGGCCTGGCCATCAACCTCGACCGTTCGATCAAGATCGGTGACTGGGTCGAGATCCACCACAACTACTTCAAGAGGACGGTCTACGGCCGCGTCATCGAGATCAACTGGCGCACGCTACGCATCGACCTGGGTAACGGCCGTGTCGTCGTGGTGCCGAACAGCCTCATGGCCGTCACGCCCTTCACCAACTACTCGCAGCCGGACGACGTGGCCCGCTTCGAGGTGCTCATCACCCTCGACGTCTCGGTGCCGAGCGAGCGGGCCATGCGCATCTTGCTGGCCGGCGTCCGGGCCGCCACCGGCAAGACCGGCCCCCTCGAAACCCCCGAGCCGAAAGTGCGCATCGACGAGGTGACCGACAGCGGCGTCCGCTACAAGGTCCGCTACTACCTGGACGTCGATAAGACGTCGCCGGGCAACGGTCGGCACCTCGTCACGCGCAGCATCCTGGAGCACCTGAGTCGCGCCGGGCTGACGCCGTCGTACCCCAAGCGCGACACGTTCCAGGCGCCGATGCCGGTGCGCGGGCTCGACACCGACGTCGAGGCCGGCCGGGTGGCGCTGCTGGCGCGGATCGACCTGTTCCGCAAGAGCCTCCAACCCGAGGAATTGGAGGCGCTGGCCGCCGCGATGCTGCTGCGCCGCTTCCACAGCGGCGAGGTCCTTATCCAGCAGGGGGACCGCGGCGAGTCGCTGTTCATCCTGGCGGAGGGAATGGCCTACGTCTACCTGGATCACGGCTCGGGGAACGGACGGGTGCGCGTGGCCCAGCTCACGCCGGGGCAGACGGTCGGCGAGATGTCGCTGTTGACCGGCGAGCCGCGCTCGGCCACGGTGACGGCGGCCACGGATATTGTCGCTTTCGAGATCGCCAAGGAACACATGCAGGAACTGCTGTTGCGCCGGCCGCAGATCGCGGAGCAGATCAGCAGCGTGGTGGCGGAGCGGCGCTTGCAGCTGCGCGAGGCCGCGGCCAGCGCCCCGCCCGAAGAGCAACTGGCCGAGCGGCAGAACATCGGCCGGCAAATCCTCGAGAAGATGAAGCGGATCTTCCGCTGGGGGTAGCGTTTAGCGGCCGCCAGGTAATAGTCTCCCCTCGCCCCGGTACTCCGGGGAGAGGGGTCGGGGGTGAGGGGTTCTGAGCGAACAGGATTCATTGCATTCGTTGCGCGGCGCGGGATTCGTTGCGCGCCCCCGGCCGTGCGCAACGAATGCAATGAAGCGCCCCTCACCCCCGACCCCTCTCCCCGGAGTACCGGGGCGAGGGGAGGAGAACTGCCGCCGCCCCGAGGGCGGCCGCGAAACGGATCCGATCACCCATCGCGTGTTTCAGTGGGGCCGCGACGGCAATCTCTGGCCGAGCCAGCCGTGGGCGGCTATCAGGTCGCGGCTGTCCACCAGGCCGTCGCCGTTGATGTCGGCGAAGATGTTGTACGGCTGGCGCAGCGCCTGGGAGAGGGCCGCCAGGTCGGCCGCGTCCACCACGCCGTGCCCCAGCACGTCCCCGTACAGCACCCGGAACTGCTCGGTCAAGAGCGCCGCCCCGGCCAGGTGGTTGCCGGCCAGGTCCGTCAGGGTGCCCGTGTGCAGCGTGGCGGTGAAGATGCCCAGGGTGATGGGGGAGAGCTGCCAGGTCAGCGTGTTGGTCCCTCCACCGCTGAAGCCGGTGATCGGCAGCCCGGTGATGCTGGCGGCGCTGGCTCCCACGACCGCCTCGCTGAAGACGACCTGGACCCCGGTGATCCGCCAGGGCAGGTCGAAGCGCGTCGAGCCGATCAGGTTGTAGCTCTGCGAGCCGAACAGGACGCGGGCAGCGACCACGAACGGCGCTCGTGTGTCGATGGCGATGGTCGTGTCGGCGGCGAGCGAGCCGGCCGTTCCGGGCCCCGGCAGGGTCAGGTCGAGGGGGTCGCCTCCGTTGTAGGTGATGGTGCCGCCGTTGAGCGACAGGGCGCTCGCCGAGGTGTAGTCGAGGTGTGCGCTGTTCTCGCCGGGGGCCACGGTGTAGAGGAAAGTCAGGGTGTGGGTGCCGCTGCCGCCGGCGTAGACGGCGGTGCCGCCCGAGTTGAGCGTCAGCAGCGGCGAGCCGGTGACGTCCACCACGCCAGTGAAGTTGACGGTGATCGCGATGACCCGGCCGGCCGCGTAGCTGCCGTTCGGGGTGGTGGCACTCACGGTGCTGACGTCAGCAGCGCCGGCCAAGTCGGGCACAAGTCGGTTGGCGATGGGGGTGCCGAGGCCTGTGACCAGATCGTAGCCGACGCCCGCCGAGTAGTTCGTGTTGTTGCCGCTGCCGTTGCTGCCGGTCGTGATGTCGTGGAAGTCGTTGGCGTACGTCGTGGGGTCGTCGGCCAGCTGGTAGAGGGTCGGCAGCGTCTGGCTCGGGCCGTCGAGTGAGCCCAGGCCGTGCTCGGCCCGGATCTCGTCGGCGATGGCCACCAGGGCCGCCCAGGCGGGACAGGAGAAGCTGGTGCCGCCGATCTCGTTCCAGGGGGCGTCCGGGAAGTTGGTGTACGTGTCGTAGTAGGCGATGCCGGTGGCGGTATCGGCGTCGAAGGAGACGTCCGGGGCCTCGCGGAAGTTGTTGGTGTTGTTGACGTTGTCCTGGTAGGGCGGCTTCACCTGGAAGAGGCTGATGCCCCCGCCGCTGCCGCTCCAGCCGGACTCCGACAGGTAGTTGCCGTGGGCATCGAGGAACAGGCTCGTCCCGCCGACGGCCACGACGTCGGGGGAAAAGGCCGGCCAGCCGCCCGTGTTGCCGTTGTCGCTGCCCACGCTGTTCTGGCCGGTCGAGCCGGCGTCGCCGGTCGAGCCCAGGAATGTTACCCCGTAGCCCGGCGGGCTCTGGAAATCGGTACTGACGTTGCTCGAGATTTCGTTGTCGCTGAAGCTCATGCTGACGACCGTGGCCCCGGAATGCTGGCCGGCCCAGACGGCGGCCGCGTCCAGCAGGTCGCTGTCTGGCTCGTCAAAACCGCCGTCATTCGGCACGACAGTGGCCTCGACAAGGATGATCTTGGCCCCGGGGGCGAGGGCATGCACCCACTCCACGTCGAGGGCGATCTCGGCCTGGAAATTCGGGTCCATCAGGGGGAGCGGGGCGGCGTTGCCGTCCTGGTTGACCTTGGTGAAGAAGCCGGCCGGCTCGGGCAGGCCGAACTGCTTGTCGAAGCCGTGCAGGTCGCTGGCGAGGAAGGCGGTGTCCTGGGCCAGGGGCAGGTTGGGGTCGCGGCTGACGAAGTTGGGGTTATCCCCCGCGTCCACGATGGCGATGGTCTGGCCGGTCCCGTCCTGCAAGACGCCGCGGACCTTGATCTGGTCGATCCCGTACGCCTTCTTGATCTGGGCCGGCGTGAAGCCGACCGGGGTCGCGGACGCAATGTCGGGGTGTACCTGGTTGGCGTTGAGGACAATGAGGTTGGGGGGCAGGGCGCTGGACCCCGTGCTCAGGAGGTTCCGGCCTTCGAGCAACTCCACGTCCAGCCGGACCCGGACAGGACGGACCTTCGACAACGCCTGCCGGCGCCGGGAGCGGGTGAACTTGATCACGATGCGGTCCTCGGAGCAACAGCTCGTTAAGGGTGAACATGTGGAACTGTGGGAAGCCTGTCCCCCCGTTATAGCAGTTCGCGGCTCCCGCCGCCAAGGGAACACACCGCCGAGCCTCGCGCCATCAACTATGCCCCCCGCGGCGGAACCTGGCGCGAATAAGTAAGCGATTCCGTGCCCGCGGAAGGCGCCGCCGCCGTCACAACCGGTCGCGCGGGTGAGGAGCGGCCGGAAGAACCACTACACCCGGCGCGGGCGGACGGCTGTCGCCTCCCTCCGGGCGATCGGGGAGTTGTCAAGGCAACCCCAGGGAGAAAGACGCGGCCGTGCCTGGCACAAGCCGGCGCATCAGCAGACCCTGCAAGGATAGCGTTTACTGCCCTGCGCCGTGCCGCCCCGGCAGGTCTTGAGTCATTCCCTGTCGTTAAAGCCCGGAGCATTGTCCGAAATATCAACAAGAGCAGGCCGCCCGAGACCTGTGTGTTGCCGCGGGTGTCGGGATTCATCCCAGCTGCTTGCGGCTGCTCGCAAACACAGCAGCGACTGGATCCATCGGAAGGAGACCGCACGATGAGAAGATTCGTCAGGTTGGGAGTCGGTGTGATTGTCCTCGGGTGGTTCGGAGGAGCCGCCGCCTCGGCCGACCCCACCCTTCCCCCCATCCCCACGACCCCGGTGCCGGCCGCCGCGCCGGCCGCCCCCGCCAAACCGTTACCCGCGACGCCGCCCGCCCCCGCGACCCCGGCGCCAGCCGCGACCGCAACCGCAACCGACGACGTCAAGGCCCCGGCCGCGCCGGCCGACCCTGCCAAGCCGCCGGCCGCGGCGGCCCCCGTCTCCGTGACCCCGACGCCGCCCGCCCCCTCGCCGGCGGCCGTGGTCCTCGCACCCACCTCGGGTTGCTCAGGGGATCACGGGGCGATGGACTGCGCCCTGGCCGGGAAGGACTGTGACGCCACTCACTGGGAGTTCTTCGGCGGCGCCAGCCTGTACCTCCTGAAGCCGTACTTCGAGAGCAACACCGCCTATAGCACGACCAGCGGCATCGGCACCACCCACCCGTCGCGCACCGAGACCGATTTCAACTGGGACTTCGACGCGGCGCCGGCCGTTTTCCTGGGTATCGTGTCTCCCAGCGGCCTCGGTGTCCGCGCCGGCTGGTTTCACTTTGACGAGTCCTCGACCCCGCAGCACACGGGGCTGACCCCGGGCCTGGCGACCAGCAGCTTCATCGATCCGGCCCCCGGCGTGACCGGGCTGCCGGGCGCGGTCTTCGCGTCGCCCGGCGCGCTCCTCTCGGCGGGCGCCGGCAAGGACGTGCTCGACTTCAGTAGCAGCTTGAAAGTCCACAGCCTCGACCTGGAAGCGATGCAGGATTGGCACTTCGGCTGCTTCTCGCTGCTGGTGTCGGGTGGCGGCCGCTACCTTGAGGTGTCCCAGGAATACTCGGCCAACCTGAGGAACAGTGCCGTGTTCCCCGGCGTCGGCAGTGCCAGTGAGCTGCAGCACCTCGACTTCGCCCAGCGCTTCCAGGGTGGCGGGCCGACGCTGGCCGCCGAGGGTCGCTGGCAGGTGCGCAACAGTGGCCTGAGCCTGTTCGCGAACGCCCGCGCCTCGCTGCTCGTCGGCACGGCTCACCAGTCGAACAACCTGGTCGTGATGGTGAATGACCCGGCCGGCGTGGTGGGCGGAAGCGCGGCCGTCGCCTCGTCCGCCGACAGTCACCCCGAGCGCGTGCTGCCCGTGACCGAGATCGAACTGGGGTTCGAGTACAGGCGCTGTGTGGGCCGGGCGGAGCCGTTCTTCCGGGCGGCGGTCGTCGATAAGACCTATTTCGACGCCGGTAACGCCTCGCGCCAGGACGGCAATCTCAGCCTCTTCGGCGCCCAATTCACCTTCGGCGTGAAGTATTGAGCACTGGTCATTAGGAAGCCGCTTGCGGCTTAGCGGAAGCCTGGAATCCGCTAAGAAATCATTTCACCAATGGCGAGCGGCGCGGCGTCAGCCCACCGGTGAAGCCGAAACCGGCGGGCTGACGCCGCGCCGCTCGCCATTAGTCAAACAGTTTCTAAGCCGCAAGCGACCGGCCCGCCCAGTTATTTCTTCTCCTCCAGGCCGGCCAGGAGTTTTTTGAAGTCGTCTCGCGACCGGAGGGGCGCGAAGTCCTCCGCACTTTTCAACTGCTCCACGTCCTTGTAACCCAAGGTGATCGCCTGGCGCAGCAAGTCGAGCGCACGCTCGGCGTAGGTCTTCACCAACTCGTCGCGCTTCTCGGCGGCCAGCTTCGCATCCTTCCCGGCGACGCCGACGCAGCGGGCCAGGACGGCGGCGGCGGGGACGTGGTAGCCCTGCCAGCCGGCCGGCATCGCCTGGACCCACTCGGCCACGGCGGCGGCCGACGCGGCATGGTCATTCAGCTTGACCAGGGTCTGGGCCAGTGCCAGGTAATGGCTGCCCAGTTGCTGCCGAAAGCCGGGGTGCTGGGGGGTGATTTCCAGCGCGGCACGCTGGTGGCGCACGGCTTTCTCCAGGTACGGGCGCGCCTCCTTCAACTGCTTCCCCTCCAGCAGGAAGCGGGCCAGGCCGTGCTCGGTGACGGCGAGGTTGCTCTGGAACTCGGCGACCTTGGGGAAAGCGCCGGCCAACTTCTCGCGCAGCACCAGCAGGCGGCGCCAGCACTGTTCCACCTCCGCGGCGGGTTCCTTGGCGGCCGTCAGCAGGACGATCAGGTTCGAGTAAGGGACGGTCAGCTCCGCCGAGTACGCCAGCACGTCAGGATACGTCTTCTCCAGATCCTCCAAGATGTCTATGGCCCTTCGATAGCTCTGCGCCGCCCTGGGCACACGGTCGGCCTGAGCGTGCAGGACGCCCAGGTTGCCGTGATACTTGGCCAATTCCACGCGGTAGACGGGCGACGCCGGAAAGTCGGCGACCAGCTTCTCTTGCACCGTCAGCGCCTCGTCCCAGGCGTCTTCGGCGTCCTGGCGCCGGCCGGCCCCCGCCAGGAAGATCGCCAGTGCGTCGTAGCCGCGCGCCAGATCCTGCCGGTACACCGGCACGCCGGGCTGCTCGTTCTTCAGCGCTGTCAGCAAGCCCAGGCCCTTTCGCCATGCCTTCTCCGCCTCCTCCGGGCGGTTGGTGGCCCGGAGCAGGTCGCCAAGGTTATTGGAGGCGTTAGCCAGCAGGTGGCGGTAATCGGGGACTGGCGGGTACTCATCGGCCAGCTTTCCCGACAGTTCCACGGCCTCAAGATAAGCTTTCTCCGCCTCGGACGCCTTGGCGTTCCTCTGCCAGAACACACCCAGGTTGCTAAGGCCGCTGGCCAGATCCTTGCGATAGACGGGCGCCTTCGGGTAGCGCTCGGCCAGTTCGCGGCGCAGTTCCAGCGAGCGGAGGACGTGCTTGAGGCCCTCATCGGGCCGGCTGGTGGCCTGCAACAGGGCCGCGAGGTTCTGGAGCGTACTGGCCAGTTCCTGCTGGTAAGCGGGCACGTTGGCGTGATCGGCGACCAGCTTCTCCACGATCTCCAGGCCGCGGCGGTAAGCCTTCTCGGCGTCGGGCAGGCGGTTGCCGGTCTGCAGCAGGATGCCGCGGTTGTTGTAACTTGCGGCGACCTCGGCCCGGTAGTCCGGCACCCGGGGATAGTCGGCGGCCAGCTTCTCCAGGACATCGAGAGACTTCTCGTACGCTTTCTCCGCGTCGGCGCCGCGGCCGGCTGCCTGACGCACGAGGCCGAGGTCGTGGTAGCTGGCGGCCAACTCCTGCCGGTAAAGCGGCACCGTCGGGAAGTCGGCGACCAGCTGTTCGCGCAGCCGCTGCGACTCCCCGTAGGCTTTCTCCGCCTTTTTCGGTTGCGTGTCGCGCCAGAAATTGCCCAGGTGGTTGTAGGTGATGGCCAGCTCCTGCCGATAATCCGGCACGTCCGGATGATCGGCCGTCAGCTGTGCCAGCACGGTCTGAGCGTGTCCGAAGGCTTGCTCCGCGTCGCCCTGGCGCCCCGTGGCCCCCAGGAGCAGCCCCAGGTTGTTGTGACCGCGCGCCAGCTCCAGGCGGTAGACCGGCTCCGCCGACCCCTCGTTCAACTCGATGCGGAGCCGCAGCGTTTGCCGCAGGATCGGCTCCGCCTCGACGTAGCGCCCTGCGCCGAATAGCAGGATGCCGAGGTTGTTGGCGACGGCCGCCAGCTCCAGTCGGTCCTCCGCCTCGCCTTTCTCCTCGACCAACCCCTGCCGCAGGGCCAGGGCGGCGCGGAAGGCTTGCTCGGCCTCCGGGGTGCGGCGGGCGTCCCTGAGCAGGCTACCCCGGTGGTTCTCGCAGGTCGCCAGGTCGCGCCGGTAGCGCACCTCGCCCGGGGACTGGACCAGCAGGTCGGTGAGCGCCGTGCGGGCGCCGGCGTAGTCCTGCTCCGCCGCCTCCTGCTCGCCGAGCATCTTCCGGATGTCGCCGACGCGAAAGCGGGCGCGCGCAGTCTCCCAGCGCACCCCCGGGTCGTCGCCTTTTTCCTCCAAAAAGCGCTCGTAAAAGAGCATGGCTTTCGTCAGCAGTTCGCGGCGCAGCTTCTCCATGCGCGGCTCGTGGGCCAGTCGCTCCTGGCCGACCCCGGTCAGCATGGTATCGACCGCCAGGCGGGCCCGCTGGAAGTTCTCCTCGGCGCGGCGGAAGTTCTCCTCGGCCTGCCGGTGTTCGTCCTCGGCGATGCGGCGCAACCGGGCCTCCTCCTGGGCCTGCCGCCGCTGGGATTCGCCGAACGCCAGACCGCCCGCCACCAGGCTGACGACGAACAGTGTACTCACGACGGCCAGGGCGGCGGCGACCGGCCGGCGGCGGGCCCACTTCCAGGCCCGTTCCCAGGTGGGCGTCGGCCGGGCCAGGATCGGTTCCCCATCCAGGTAGCGCCGCAAATCGTCCGCCAGGGCGCCGGCGGTGGCGTAGCGCTTCGGGGCTTCCTTGTTCAGGCACTTCAGGCAGATCGTTTCGAGGTCGCGCGGCACCTTGGCGAGCAGCCGGCTGGGGTAGACCGGCTCCTGGGTGCGCACTTGCTCCAGCGTGTCCCAGACGGTCGCCCCCTTGAACGGCGGCCGGCCCACCAGCAGCTCGTAGAGGATGGCGCCCAGCGCGTAGATATCGACGGCCGGGCCGAGCTCCTTGGTGCGGCCCTCCGCCTGCTCGGGCGGCATGTAGCTGGGGGTGCCCATGATGGCCCCGGTCCGCGTCTGGCCGTCCTCCTCGTCGAGCTTCTTGGCCAGGCCGAAGTCGGTCACCTTGGGGGTGCCGTCGGCCGTCAGCATGATGTTCGGCGGCTTGAGGTCGCGGTGAACGATCTGCCGCTGGTGGGCGTAATCCATCGCCTGGGCCAGCTTGTGCAGCAGTTCGGCCGCCTGCCGGAAGGGCAGGGGGTTGCCGGCGAGCTTCTTGTCCAACGGGCCGCCGTCCACGAACTCCAGGGCGAAGAACGGCCTGCCCTCCCATTTGTTGATCTCGTAAATCTGCACGATGTACGGGTGCTGCAGCTTGGCCACCGCCTCGGCCTCGAGGCGGAAGCGGGCCAGGTCGGCCTCGCCGGCGTAACTCCCCGACAGGATCATCTTCAGGGCGACCAGGCGGTTCAGGCCGACCTGGCGGGCCTTGAAGACCACACCCATGCCGCCCCGGCCCAGCTCGCCGAGGATCGTGTAGCCGGGGATCGCCGGGCCGCTGCCCGGGCCGGCGTACGCCGGCTGCGTGCGTGGCTTCCGTGGGGCGTCTTCTTCCGTGTCGAGCCCCCCCGGGGCGCGCTGGGTGGTCCCCCTCGGCCGGTGTCGTCCGGTCTCACCCTCGGCACGGTCTGCCTCGGTGCCCCTTCCCGGCTCCTCCGGTCGGGTGGCGCCGCCGGAGGAAAGCGCCTCGGTCGCCTCCGGGGCAGAGGAAGCTGGGGCGCGGCCGAACGAGCGGGCCGTGGGGTCGAGCGTGACGTCCGTGGCCGAGATCGCCTGGGATGGGGCCTTGGAGAGCCGGTCGGTCAGCGGGAGGGTGGAACCGGAGGGGTCCGCCGGAACCTGGCTTGCCGAGTCCGCCCGCGCGGGCCGCAGGGAGGGCGGCAAGGTCTCCTCGGGCGCGTCGGCACGGTCGTCGGGCGATGCCTCCGCGACGGTGGCGCCCTGAGAGTCTCCCCGCTGGGGCGGGAGGGACAGCGGTAGCGTCGGTTCGGGGCCGGTCCCGGCAGCCGTCGGCGTCGGGCCTCCCTTCTTCGTGGGGGGCAGCGCCAGGGTTTGGTCCACCGCGTCGGCCGGCGCGAGGGCGGGGGTCGGCCTCACGGCGGGCGGCGCCAGCGTCTCCTGCGAAGGGTCGGCCGGCGCGACACTGGGCGCGGCGGCGCGCGGGGGCGGCGCCAGGGTGGCATCGGTACTGGAAACCCTCGTCGGCGCGGCCGGCAGGCTACCGGCGCCGCAAACCGGGCAGGCGGCCGACTGAGCCTCGGCCAGCGGCTCCCAGTGATGGCCCTTCGGGCAGCAAAGCATTTGCGGCACGGATTACTCCTTCGTCGCAGTGGCTAGCCACTAGCCACTAGCCACCAGCCACTATTTACTAGCCACTAGCCACTAGCCACTAGGCACGACCTGGCCCCCCCGCCGGAGGCGACATCCATGCTATCTATTTCCGTCACCAACGAGCGACAACGCCAGCAGTTCGACCACCCGGCCGGCCCCTTCGAGTTCGGGCGGGGCGTCCAGGGCGAGATCCCCCGTTTCGTGATCGACGACGGCTTCGTTTCCCGCGACCAGCTCCGCATCGAAGAGCTGCCCCTTGGGCACATCCGACTGAAGAACCTCAGCGCCAGAAACCCCGTCATCCTGGCCGACGGCAGCGACATCCCGGCCAACCAGAGCCGAGAGGTGGCGCTCCCCGTCTCGGTCACAGTGGGCGAAACCGTGATCGCCATCGCGCACAAGCCCGCGCCCGCGCCACCCCCACCCCCCCGCGAGACCGACACGCCGGCCGTGCCGCCCCGGCCGCGCATCACCGACGTCACCTGGCCGCTGCCGGCCCTGAAGTCGGAAGCGGCGGTCGCCGGCATGGCGAAGGAACTCTTCGCCGCCGACGGCTACCTGTCGATCCAACCCGTCCGCTGCCAGGACCAGCCGCGCCTCCTCCCCGGCCTGGGCGAGACGGGCGACATCCTTTCCCCGGCCACGCTGGCGCGCTGGATGGAGTCGGTGCTGGCCCTGCAGCGCTCCGACGCCGGCCCCACGGAATTCTACTCGCAGGCCGCGCAGTCGATGGTCGAGATGATCGGCCTGGACGTCGGCCTGGTCCTGCTGCACGGCGAACGGGGCTGGCAGGTCGTGGCCCGCGCCGCCCGGGAAGACGAGGGCCGCGGCAGCGTCGGCCGCGAGTACAGCCAGACGGTGCTGCGCCAGGTGCTGGCGGAAAAGCAGACCTTCTACCAGGACCTGGCCCTGATGAAGTCGCAGGAGAGCCTCAAGAGCGTCGATGCCGTCGTCGTCTCGCCGATCTTCGCCCTGGAGGACGAGGTGGTCGGCGCCCTGTACGGCATGCGGCGGGGCGGCCGGGTCAAGGCCGGCAAGGTCCACTCGCTGGAGGCCCAGTTGGTGCAGCTGCTGGCCGCCGCCGTCGGCGCCAACCTGGCCCGCTCGGCGGCCACGCGCACGCGCACCCAGTTCGAGCAGTTCTTCTCCGCCGACCTGGTGCGCGAGCTGACGCGCGACCCGCGTATGCTCGAGGGCCGTGGCCAGGACGTGACCATCCTCGTCAGCGACCTGCGCGGCTTCTCGACCATCTCGGAAAAGCTCGGCCCCCAGGACACCTGCCGCCTGGTCCGCGACATCATGGAACGGCTGTCCGAGCGCGTCGCCGAGCACGCCGGCGTCATCGTGTCGTACCTCGGCGACGGGCTGCTGGCCATGTGGAACGCGCCGGCTTCGCAAGTGAACCACGCGGTGCTGGCCTGCCGCGCCGCCCTGGCGATCCTGGCCGAACTGCCGGCCCTGAACGCCGACTGGCAGCCGGTCCTCGGCTCGCCCTTGCGCTTCGGCCTCGGCCTCAACACCGGGGTCGCCCAGGTCGGCAACACCGGCAGCAGCCGCAAGTTCATGTACGGCCCGCTCGGCAACACGGTCAACGTGGCCAGCCGCGTCGAGGGGGCGACCAAGTATCTCAACGTCCCGGCACTCATCACCGGCTCGACGCGCGCCCAGGTCGGAGACGCCTTCGCCACTCGACGTCTCTGCCAGGTGCGCGTCTTCGGCATCCAGTCGCCCGTCGATCTGTACGAGCTGCATGGCCAAACGGCTTCCCCCGAGTGGTTGGCCTTCCGCGACACCTACGAAAAGGCCCTGGCCCTGTTCGAGAACCGGCAGTGGCTCGAAACCTGTCAGCTCGTCCTCCCCCTGCTGGAGCGGGCCAAACAGAGTGGTCAGTACGACCAGCCGACTCTAAAGCTCGCGAATCGCTCCCTGGCCTGCCTGGCGAGCCCGCCCGACCCCTTCGATCCCGTCGTGGACCTGTCCGGCAAATGAGGCACCGTGCAGCCGCACGATGAATCAACGCTCGCGGCTCGACTCTTCTGCCCCTAGTCCCAGGCCGAGATCGACCAGCACCGCCGCCAGCGCGTACCAGGGCGACAGGTCCGCGGCCGCGCCCCCCGTGTCGGGCAGGACCTCCTCCAGCGGGGCCACCGGCTCGGCCCCGTCGCCGTCCGCGGGATCGAGGACGAGCGGCGGGCCGCTGAAGACGGCATCGACGTCGGCGCGCCGCGCGGCATCGTTCTCGAAAAGGGCCCCCTGCTCCTCGGTGGGAGGTTTGGCCGGGGCCGGTTTGGGCGGCGGGGTTTCCTTCGGCGGCGTTGTCGTGCCCGGTTTGGCCCCCGCCGACTGCTGGCGCAGCAGCTTCATGGTGGCGACACCGCCGTACAGGACCAGCGCCTTGGGGCCGTCGCCGACCATGCCCAGCACGAACGAAACCCAGGTGGCGGCGTCGTCGCTGTTGGGGTCGCTCTCCCCCGCGGCCCCCGCCGCGTAAGGACTCAGGGTCAGGGCCGACTGGCTGGCGCTCACCTGGCCGATCTGCGACGGCACCAGGGTCAGCGTCAACGAACTGGTGCTCTGGAAGGTGACCGACGGCGCCGCACCAGCCGGCGCGTCTCCGATGAAGGAGGCGGCGTTGTTGGTCGCCAGCGGCTTCGAGGCCGCCGGCGGCGTGACGGTGGTCTGAGTCGCGGTCGCCGGGGCGCTGACCGCGACGGTGAAGACGGTCCCGCCCAGGCCGTTGACGCGCGGGTGGCTGGTGGAGTCGAGGAGCACAGAGAAGCTCCCGTCGGCTAACAGCAGCGGCGCCGCGCCGCCGCTGCCGCGCACCGGCACCCAGGCCAAGCCGTCGAAGAACAGGAGTTGCTTGCCCCCCGGCGGGGGGCCGAAGGTGGCCACGACCTCGTCGGCGGCGTTAGTGCCGGGAACCTGCACGTCGAAGAAGGCGGAGGCGTTTTGGTCCGCTCCCGGGACCAGGACCGGCAAGGGGTTGTCGAAGTAGTCGAGCACGGTCAGGTTGTTCGGCGGGCTGCCGGCGACGTTCGACGTCAGCTTAGCGGTCACGTCGGAGAGGCCCGCCACGCCCGACTGGGTCGGGACCGCCCCCGCGCTGCTCGCCCCCTCGATCGATCCCGACATCGTCACCGTGGCCGTGCTCGTGCCCCCCTGCCGGTCGCTGACCGTGTAGGTGAAGGTGTCCACGCCATCGAAACCGCGGTTGGGCGTGTAGACGATCGTGCCACCGCGCACGACGATCGTGCCGTGCGGATGCGGAGGCTGAGTGGTGCCGACGATGGTCAGGCCGCCGCCGTCGAAGTCGATGGCGTTGCTCAGCACCGGCACGACGGTCGATCGACCGGGCGTCAGCGGCGCCACGGAGTTTTGCGCCAGCGGCGGCTGGTGAACGCCCGCCAGTCGCTCGCTTCCCGGCAGGTGCAGGGCGGTCAGGTGATTGATGAAGACCCCCGAGTCGATTTGCCCGTCCCCCACCTTGAAAATCGACAGATACAGGTGATGCACGCCGGGGGTGATGGGGGTGCCGGCCTGCAAGAGCGGCGTGCCGCCGTTGTAGAGCGTCCCCGTCAGCGTCACCACCCGGGAGTCGTCGAAGAACGGGCCCGCGGTGCTGACCGGCTGATGGGTCGGGTCGGTCACCGCGTAGGCGAAGTTATTCGGGGCGCTGATGGCGTTGGTGGCGGGATCGACCGACCAGGTGTCCTCGTCCAATTCGGCGAGGAAGGTGCCGTTGAAGCCCCGGTCACGGAAGAGCGGGTACTCATTGCTGTCGAAGGAGAAGTCGAAGTTCAGGTAGTTGTCGCCCGCGGGGACGTCGATGGTCAGCTCCAAGATGGAGACGTCGAAGGCGCCGCGCAGCCGGGTGTGGTTATCGACGCCGGCGCTGGTGTTGTCGGTGGCCACGCTGACGTCGCCGTTGGTGAGCAGGGCGAACGGCCCCGCCGCGGTGAAGGGGGGCGTGCCCAGCGTGCCCTGGTAAACGCCCTCGGCGGTGGGCGAGCTGACCGCCACCCACTGCTCGCCGGTGACCAGCCCGCTGCCGTCGTCGATCGTCGGACCCAGGATCGGTGGGGCGAACACGTTGACCGTCACGGTGCCCGTCGCGCTGAGCAGGCCGTCGAAGACGGTGTAGGTGAAGTGGTCGGTGCCGGTGAAGTCGGCGTCGGGGGTGTAGGTCAGAGTGCCGTCGGCGTTGATCCGCACCCGGCCGTCGGCGCCCTGGGTGACGCGGATCACCCGGAGCGGGGAGGGACCGTTATCCGGGTCGAAGGCCCCGCCGTCCTGCCCGTGGGTGCCGCTGAGCACCGGGACGATGACCGGCGTGTCCGTGCTGGTGGCGGCCGTCTGATCGAGGGCCACCGGCGGCACGTCGTTGATGGGACTGCCGAGGAGCCGGACCACCAGGACGACGCTCTTTTGCGTGGTGAAGTTCGTCCGCGTCCCCGCCACGACGATGTTGCCGTCGGCCTGGACGGCGAGGGCGTTGGCCGACTCGGTGCTCGAGTTGCCGAAATCGAGGACCGTGGTGCCGCCCGTGCCGAAGGTGGGATCCAGTGTGCCGTCGATGCCGTAGCGGGCCACGGTAAACTGGACGAGGCCGTTGTCGCTGCTGGTCCCCGTGGCCACGATCTTACTCTGCGCCGGTGTGGCACCCGCTTGGATGGCCAGGGCGGTGATCCCGGCCAGGGCGGGGGAAAAGGCGGTGGTCACGGTGCCGTCCGGGCTAGTCAGGCTGGTACGGCCGATGAGGTCGCTGCCGAACGTGGTGTCCAGCGTGCCGTCCAGGTTGTAGCGCGCCAGTGCGAAGTCCTGCTGCGAGGCGTCGGCGTTGGCCGTGCTGCCGCCCACGACGATCTTCTGCGCCGTCCCGTCCGCGTTGAGCTGCAGGGCCATCGCCGTGGCCACCGCGTCACCGCCGTCGCCGAAGTCGGTCGTGACCGTCCCGGCGGGGCCGAAGTTCTGCAATTGGGTCGCGGAGCCGAAGGTCGTGTCGAGGCTGCCGTCGGGGTTGTACTGGGCCAGGGCAAAGACGTTCTCAGAGTTCATATTGACGGCGTAGCCGGCCACCACGATCCGGCTCAGCGTGCCGTCCGAGTTCAGCTCCAGGGCGATCGCGTTGCCGACCGCGTCGCCCAGGCCGAAGTCCGTCGTGACCGTCCCGGCGGGGCCGAAGTTCTGCGATTGGGTCGCGGCGCCGAAGGTCGTGTCGAGGCTGCCGTCGGCGTTGTAGCACGCCAGGGCGAAGTCCTCTTCGAGGGTCGAAGCGTTGTAGGCTTCGCCGGCCACGAAGATCCTGTCCACCGACCCGTCGGAATTCAGGAGAAGTGCGATCGCGTTGACTGTGGTGAAGGTGAACTGTCCGTCGCCGCTGCCGAAGTCGGTGGTGACGGTGCCGGCGGGGCCGAAGCTGCCGGTGCCCGCGCCGAAGGCGGGGTCGAGGGTGCCGTTGGCGATATATTCCGCCAGGGCGAAGTCCTCGTTGCCGGTAGTGGGGTTGAGGGCGTTGCCGGCGACGAGGACCTCGCCGTTGGGCAGCACGGCGAGGGCGTTGGCCGCCGCGGCGGTGGACGTGCCGAAGGGGGTGGTGACGCGGCCGCCCGTGCCAAAGGTGCTGTCAACGCCGCCGCGGGCGCCGTCGAGGCGCAGCAGGGCGAATTCGGTCCCGCCCGCCGTGCTGCCGGCCACCACAATGTTGCCGTCCGCTGGCTGAATGGCCACCGCGTTGGCCTCGTCGCCGCTGGGACCGAAGGTGTCCTGCACGGCGCCGACGGAGAGATTGGCGGCGAAGGTCAGGTCCGGGCTGCCGTCGCTGTTGTAGCGGCGCAGGGCAAACTCTGAGTCGCCGGTGACGTTGATGGTGCCCGCCACCAGGACCTTCCCGCCGGCCTGAAGGAGCAAGGCGTTGATTTGCTCCTCCGCGGCGTCGGGCGCGAAGACCTCGCCGTCCTGGCCGAAGGACGAGTCCGGCTGCCCGGCGCTCGTGTATCGGACCACGGCGAAGTCGGTGTTCAGCCCGGCGGTGCTGCCGTTGTCCTGCTGCGAGTAGCCCGCGGCCACGAGCTTCCCGTCCGGCAGGATGGCGAGGGCGTTGGCCTGGTCGTTGCCGGGGCCGAGGCTCGTGGTCACCAGGCCGCCGCTGCCGAAGGTGGGGTCGAGCAGGCCCCTGGGGCTGTAGCGGGCGAGGGCGAAGTCGAGGTTGGTGCCATTGGACGCACTGCCGGCCACGACCACGTCGCCGTTCCCCTGGAGGACGAGGGCGGTCGCCACCGCGTCCCCTTGGCCGAAATCGGTGGTGACGGTGCCGGTCCCGGCGCCGAAGGTGGGGTCGAGGGCGCCGTTGGCGTCGTAGCGCGCCAGGGCGAAGTCGAGGTTCTTGCCGTCGGAGGCGGAGCCGGCCACGACGATGTTGCCCTTCGCCTCAACCACGGCACGGGCAACGGCGTCCCCTTGGCCGAAGTCGGTGGTGACAGTGCCGGCGGGGCCGAAGCTGCCGGTGCCCGCGCCGAAGGAAGCAATGAGTTGGCCCGTGCCGTCGTATTCCGCGAGGGCGAAGTCGTCGCTGCCGGTGATCGGGTTGAGGGCCGCGCCGACCACGACGATGTCGCCGTCCGGCAGGAGGATCACGCCATAGGCGACGGCGTCGCTGCCGAAGTCGGTGGTGACGGTGCCGGCCGGGCCGAAACTGCCGGTGCCCGCGCCGAAGGTGGGGTCGAGGTTGCCGTGAGAGTCGTAGCGCGCCAGGGCCAACTCGCGGTGGCTGCCGTCGAAGGCTGAGCCGACCGCCACGATTTCGCCGTTGTGCTGGACGGCCACCGCGTTGATCGCGTCGTCGCCCTTGCCGAAGTCGGTGGTGACGAAGCCGTGCGTGCCGAACGATTGCACGGGGATCCCGTTGGGATTCGTCAGCAGCAGCGAGAAATCGTTGTCCTTGCTGGCGCTGCTCCGAAAGACGAAGGAGCTGCCGGCGACGACAACGTTGCCGTCCGGCCGGAGGGCGACGGCGTTGGCGATGTTATTGCCGGCCCCGCCGCCGAAAATGAGCAGGCCGGTGGCGCCGAAGGTCGGATCGAGGGTCCCCGCGGGCACCGTGCCGGGGCCGAGGACGACGACGGTGACGTTGGCCGGCGGCGAGGTCAGCCAGCCGTTGCCGTCGGTGTAGGTGAAGCGGTAGGTGCCGCTGAAACCGGCGGGGGGGATCCAGGTGATGGCCGTCCCGTCGGACTGAAAGGTCCCGTCCGGCGTCGAGTGGGGCTGGCCATCGACGGGCACGGAATCGCCGCCGGCGGTGGTGATGCCGTTGACGAAGATCGGGTCTCCGGGCTGTGGGTCGAAGTCGTTGGCCAGCACGTCGATCGTGATGCCGTTGAGGACGCCCGACTGGGCCGGCGCGGTCTTCACGTCGTCGGCGGCGATGGGCCGGATGTCCGCGTTGTAGCGGGCCAGGGCCAGCTCGGTCGTGCCGTTCTCGACGGCGAAGCCGGCCGCCACCAGTTTGCCGTTGCTCGTGGCGACCAGGGCGTTGGCGGCTTGGTCGTCCGCCCCCAGGTCGGTGGTCACCTGTCCGTTGATGCCGAAGGTCTGGTCCACCGAGCCGTCGGCGTTGTAGCGGGCCAGGCCGAAGTTGCGATCGGGTTGGCCGCTGGCGGAGATCTGCTGGAGGGAGAAGCCGGCGACGGTGATCCGGCCGATGGGGTCGATGACCATCGCGTTGGCGGCGTCGCTGCTGGGGCCGAGCGACGTGGTGATGGTGCCGGCTGGCCCCACCGAGACCGCATTTACCCCGAACGTCGGGTCGAGGAGCCCATCCGGTTGGTAGCGGGCCAGGGCGACGTAATCGAAGGTGCCGTCACTCACCTGCCCCGCCACGACGACCGCGCCGCCAGGCTGCAGGGCGAGGCCGTTGATCGAATCGTCGCCGCGGCCGAAACTGGTTGTGACCGTCCCGCCGTTGAAGTCGGAGGCCAGTCTTCCCGTGCTGTCGAGTTCGGCCACCGCAAAGTCCAGCTTCGTCGCCGGCCCGTCGGGCACCGTGGCGCTCCCCGCGACCACGATGTTGCCACTGCTCGCGACGGCGACCGCCGTGGCGCTGTCGTCCCCGGTGCCATAGTCGATGAGGGTGCTGCCGTTCGTACCGAAGGACTGGTCGAGGGTGCCGAAGGAGGTGAAGCGCACCACAAGCATGTCCTGCTTGCCGCCGGAGCCGAGCGGGAAGCCGCCCTCCGACTGATTTCCCCCGGACCTCTGCGCTGTCCCGGCCACGACGATGGCCCCGTCCACCGGCTGGATGGCCACGGCGAGGGCGTCATCGCTGGTGGTCCCGGGGATTTGGCAGGTGACCAGGCCGTTCTCGTTGGGGCCGAAGTTGTCGTCGAGGGTGCCGTCGAGATTGAACTCCGCCAGTGCCAGGACCTCCTGACCATTCTGGACGGCGAACCCCGCGGCCAGGACCGCATCAATCGTCCCGCCGGGTCCGGGGACGCCTACCAGGGTGTTGGCCACGGCATTCGCCGGCCCGAAGTCGGCTGTGGCGACGCCGTTGCTGCCGAACAAGGTGTCGAGGCTGCCGTCGCCGTTGTAGCGCATCAGGGCGAACGACTGGTGGCCGCCGTTGCTGACTGTGCCGGCCACGATGAGGGAGTCGTCGGCGGTTCCGTTGCCGTCGCCGAGGCTCACGACGGCGTTGCCCTGGGCGGCGAGGCCAAGGTGGGTCAGCACCGTGCCGCCGCCGTTGAACTGCGGATCGAGGTTGCCGACGTTGAGCAGCACGCGCGGCTCGAGTTCTTCCACGGCCACCAGCCCGGACGGTCGGCGCAGCATTGGCGGAAGGAAGCGGAACGACGGAAATCGTGCCATGTCGAGCCCCAGGTGAGTCGCGCAAGGATGCACTGCGGCGAGGGGATTCCGAGGACGCTCGTCAGCCGTTGGCGCCGATGCCTCCGCGCCTGGCGCTGCCCTGCAACCTCGGGACCCGAGAGACGGCAGGGCGGATCCTCAGACAATGGGGACACCTTTGACGGACGCCCGGATGAGCCCGTTGACTTTGACGGCGTTCACGAACGCGCTTACCACTAACAGAATAACGCAGGCAATCCGGGAAAGGAAGAACAAATCGACGGGCCGCGCCGGTCATCCTTCGCCAACGGGACGGTCGCAGCGAGAGGCAAGTCTGCACGGAACATTAGCCGGACCAGCCCGGCCTGGTTCAAGAGCGCAGGCACCTGGGTAACCCTACCGTCGCACGTCGGCGTCGCCGGGTGTGCCCAGGGCCAATTCGTTTCACGGGCCGGTGAAACGAATCGCGTTTTCCGAAGTCCTTGTCCTCCCTCGTCTTGCGCCGCCGACAACTCATTCGTTTCACGCTTTTGCTAGACACACTTCGGGGGGGGCAATGAAACGATTCGGCAGGGAGGAAATTAGGCCGAAGTGACGCGGTGTGAAACTCCAGCTCAACCGGGGAGGGGCTCCGCCGACTGTTACCCGGTTTGAACCTGTCCACGAGCCTTCCTGTATCCGGTACTTAACATCATTGGCTTCAGGTGTTAACGTCGGTTAGCACGGCGCCGTCGGAACACCGTTGGCCTGCTTCCTTCGCGCCGCCATTTCTCCCCACCCGTCCCAGCCTCGTCCTTGTCATAATTCCTTCATGGAAAGCGGTTTGCGACCGGGCTTCTGTCTCGCCGCTGGTGGCGCGACGTCCCGCGGAGGATCTCGTCTTCCCCGGGCAGTCGATTTCTACCGAGTGGCGCAAGAAGTGCATTACTGGAGTCACCCCTTGCCCTCAAATCGGAGCGACGGCGTGCGAGGTGCGGGAAGAGATGGCTACCCTCCGCGGGGCTGGTCGGGAACTCCGCTGCTTCCGATGCCGCCACTTTCACGCACGCCGCCCGGCACCCTGGCTTGAACAAGGCCCTTCGCCGCACCCCTGAGAAGAATCCGGAGCAGAGACGCCAATGCGACACGGCAAATCGATCCTCCTGGCAGGCCTCGTTGCCCTGGCGTTGGCTGGGGCGGCCCCGGGCGCGACCATTAGCGGGGTGACAAGCCCCGGCAACACCTTCGGCACCGCCTTCCCCATCCTCGACAGTGCCTTCACCGCCAACTCGGACCCTCTCAACCTTAGCGCCAACCCGACGGTGACGATCAACGGGATGATCGCCGGCAACGAGGTGGACTACTACTCCTTTTCCGCCCCTGCGGGGCAGTTCTATGCCGATATCACCTCTCCCAACAACGCTCTCACGGCCGGGGGGGGCGTCAACCTGGCGCTGTTCGACGCCAATGGCAACCTATTGTTCTGGAACGACAGTTTGCCCCCTCCTCAGTTTTCCCCCCCCGACTTGAGTTCCCTCGACTCCTTCCTGGGGTCGGATCTGTCCACCATCCCTGCGGCGGCCACTTACGTCCTCGCCGTCGCCCTGGATGCCCCCCCACCAAATAGTAATAACAACAATTTTCCCGACGCGCTCAGTCCACCGCCGCCGCGTGGTGGACTCAACAATGCGACCTTAATAACCCGACCCGACGGCGGGCTTGGCGGCTACGTCCTCGACCCGACGCAAATCATCCTCAATGACACGGCATATGACCTGGCTGCCATGCCGCCGACCACATCCAGCACCTACACCCTGAACATCACCATCACCCCCTCGGGGGTCACGGTCCCCGAGCCCGGCGGCTTGGCCCTGCTCGGCGCCGGCCTGCTCGGCCTGGTGGGCTACCTCCGGCGATTTCGGTAGGTAGTATTTGTTTAGCGGCGGCTCGCAGAGCCGCGCGGCTCTGCGAGCCGCCGCTAAACGGATCAGGTCACGACGGGAATGCTGGTGACCGCGTCCCCCGTCTTCTTGTTGTAGACCCGGTCGATGTATTTCCCGGTGGTGGCGTCGAAGAACCAGTCGGCGCCCGTGTTGCTGTAGAGCCAGTCCACCGCCGCGGCGTGGTGGACGGTGGTCGCCGCCGTGAGCAGGAACAACCCGTTCAGCCCGCCCGAGATGCTGCCGTTCAGGTGGCCCATCCGCGTCGTGAACGGCACGACCGACGCCGATTGGCCCCACTCCGCCATCAGCGCCAGCAGCGCCGTCAGTTGGGTGTCGTAGTCGGTATAGCCGGCGATGAGGATGTCCTGTCCCGTGCCGGCCTGTTCCGTGGCCGCGCCCCGGCCGCCGATGAGGATGTCGTTGCCGAGGCCCCCCAGCAGCACATTCGTGCCGCCGCCGCCGACCAACGCGTTGCCCACGTTGCTGCCGCGCGCGTCCAGGCGGGCGTTGCCGGTCCCCGCGAAGAGCAGCGCCGGGACGCTCACGTAAGTCGTTGCGCCGCCGACCACGGCCGTCACCTCCTGGACCGTATGCACACCCGTCTCGCCGTAGACGATGATGTGCCCCGTTGGGGCGTAGATGCCCTGCGAGACTCCGTTGATGAGGACGTTGATCTGGTGACCCAGGCGGTCCACCGGAGTGAGGGTGATGGTGTCGGTCGCGCTCAGGCCGCCGACGAGCAGGGCCGAGGTCTGCCCCGAGGGGTCGCCCGGGTCGGCCTCCAGGTCCACGCCGGCGACCGTCACCGTCAAGTTGGTCGCCGCGCTGGTGGCCTTCGGCAGGGGGGTCAGGGTAACAGCCGCCGTCAACTGGACGTTGAAGGTGCCGTTAGTGGAGAAGACGTGTGTCACCGGCGTGCCCGGGATGCCCATCACGGTCTGGGTCGGACTGCCGTCGTTCCAGTTGATGGTCCAGCAGACCTGGGTCGTGGCCAGGATGCCGGCGCCGAGGGCCCCCAGGGTGTAGGTGACGGTCGCGCCGCGGGCGGCGCTGGCCGGCCCGGCGAGGGTGGCCTGCGGCACCACGGTCAGGACAATGTCGCGGCCGTCCGTTCCTCCCTTGTAGGTGATCTGGAAGACGGTGTTGTTGACGGTGAAGACCGCCCCCTCGGGCAGCTGCGCGAAAAGTCGGGTGCTCGGCACCGCCTGACCGGTCTGGTTGGATACGATGGTGAACTGCGTGCCGACCGCTGGGCTGTAGGTGGGGGAGAGGAGGATGTTGAGCGGGCCGCCGTTGGGATCGACGAGGCCCGCGAACTGGGAAGTAACGACCGTCTGGCTGTACTGCGTGCCGACGGTGGGGCCGTCGATTTCGACGTTGTACGAAGTGGTGGGGTTCAGCTGCAGCCACCCCGCGGTGAGGATGCCGGGGGTGCCGCCTGGCTGGACGCCGTCCAGGGGAGCCGGGTTGTCGTAGGTGAGGACGCCCTCGGCGGTGCCGATGCCGATGGGCACGCCGGGGGCCGCGCTCAGCTGCACCTGGAAATCGACGGGGTCGGCGAAGAAACCCTGGTTGGCCTTCACCGGCACCGAGAAGGTCTTGGTCAGCACCGTGGTCCCCGCGGGGAAGGTCAACCTGGCGGCGGTGCTCGTGTAGTTGCTGCCCGCTACCGCCTTGTTGATGTCGCTGCCGTCGCCGGTGCGGCCTACGACCACCACGGTCGTCGTCGGCGAGCTGGAGAGGGAAACGGTGAAGACGGCGGTGGTCGCCTTGGTGGCGCTGGCGAGGACGCTGTCGTTGCTGATTGAGACCAGCGGGCCGGTGCCGGCCGGGGCGATGAGTCCTTCGCCTTCTGCGGCGCCCGGCGCTAGCACCGCCCCGCCGGTCGGGTTGGCGAGGTCCACGAAGAACGTCTCGTTGGCGGCCAGGTTCGCGTTGGGGTTCACGATGACGGGGAGGATTTCCGTGGTGATGCCGGCCGGGAAGGTCAGGGTGCCGCTGGCCGCGATGAAGTCGCCCTGCGGGGCGCTGCCGGCCTGGTTGGTGCTGTAGTCCACCGTGACGGTCGAGTCGCTCGGGGCGGAGAGGGTGACGGTGAAGTTGAAGGTGGTCGGGGCGGCCGCGGCGACGGGCAGGGCGATGTTGTTGATGCTCAGGGCGGGGGGCGGCGGCGGGGCGACGTCCGAGGGGACGATCGGGGCGACCGAGCTGACCGGGCCGACGCTGCCGTGCCCCTCCAGCAGGCCGGTGCCGGTGACGAAGATCGGGCTGTTGGACAAATTGGTGTTGACCTCCAGGATGCCTTGCTGCACCGTCGTCACCCCGAAGAAGTTGGCGTCGTTGCCGGTCAGGATGAGCTTGCCGGGCCCGCTCTTGATCAGCGCACCGGTGCCGGTGATGGTGCCGGCGTCGGTGAAGGTGCTCCCCGGGATGGGGGTATCGATGGTGACGATGTTGCCGGCGGCCGCGGCGAGGTTGAAGGCCAGCAGGCCGTTGTTGACGTTGGTCAGCACAGTGGCCTGGTCCTCGGTGACGCTCGCCAGCGTCAGAGTGGCCGGGGCGGTGTTGGTGAC
>DATFNV010000132.1:0-41742 GCA_035266225.1 Gemmataceae bacterium | reverse complement strand
AGCATCTCTTGGCGGAGTTTGCCACAGCTTGGACAGGGGGTGGTTGGTCGTGCTGTCATGCGAACGATTGTAGACGATATGGAGCAGCTGACAAGATGGCGGCTGAACGGCTACGTACACGCCGGGTTGCCACCAATGTGTGGTATCGCCCACCGACCAGGCGACGCAGTTGTAATCGGTGCTTTCGGCGCTGGTCACGCGATGATTGGTAGGCGTCAAGTGGGGGAAGTTCTCGTCTGCTCTCATGTCGCGACCAGGCCCCGCTGCTTCCCCCACTCGATCCAGGCCTGAGCCATCAGGCGGACATTGCCATTGGCTTCCTGCGGCACGGGGTTCTCCTCGGTGATCGCCTCCAGGGCCCAGAACCACTGGCTCGGCTCGCGATTCAACTCCTCCAGGATCAGCGGCACCGCCGCCAGTCCCATACCGATGATTCGCTGG
This sequence comes from Gemmataceae bacterium, assembly GCA_035266225.1. Lineage (GTDB taxonomy): Bacteria > Planctomycetota > Planctomycetia > Gemmatales > Gemmataceae > DATFNV01. Next base: position 41,301 of record DATFNV010000132.1, on the reverse strand, counting down.
TACGGCTTGAGCATCGCCATCTGGGCGGTGTTGGAAAGATAGCGCGACTGGCGTTTCCACTCACACGCGAGGCGCTCGAAGCGCTCTCGGACATCGCCGGTCGAACCTGTCCTCGGTGGTCCTGTTGCTGCTGTCGTCATCTCGTTCTCCTGCGGGGGACTTGCTCCGCGCCTCGGGTCGGGTAATCGCATTTCAATGATTGTACACGAATCCCCGCGTATTCAGTAAGGCCCACAGCACGTCTTCCACCGCCGCCCGCCGATCCTCTCCCGCCTCGGCAAACACCTGAAGCATGAGCGCCCGCTCCTTGTCGGTCGGGAAGCGCGACAGCGTTCCGAGATAAAGTTCCTCGATGATTTCGCGCGGCGTCTTGTCCGAGCGGGCCAGGCGGCGGGCGGTCCCCTCGCGCGACCGCACTTTGCCCATGATTTCCTCAGAGTTCATCAGGTGCAATGCCTGGGCGATGCTCGGCTCGTTGCTCCGTTCGCACTCGCAGACCGTGGCCCGAACCGGCCGGCCGAAAATCTGGAAGAAGTACGACGGCATGCGGTTGTCCCACACCTGGATCGCCCGGTAGCCTTCCGGCCAGCCGTTGAACTTCTCCGCCACGCCGGTCGCCTGGCAAATCGCGTCCAGCAGCACTTCAGCGGGGAGGGCCTTCGGCAGAGCGTGCGAGAAGTTCTGCTCGTCGCCGGCGTTCGATGGCTTGGTGCGCGAGCCGAGCTGGTAGAGCCGCGAATTGAGCAGGGTCCGCGTGAACGCTTTCAGGTCGTATTTGGAGTCGCGCAGGTGTTTGGCCAGCTCGTCGAGGAGCGGCTCGTTGGTCGCCGGGTTGGTGGCGCGCAGGTCGTCGAGCGGCTCGACCAGGCCGCGGCCGAAGTAATGCGCCCACAGCCGGTTGGCGATGGCCCGGGCGAAGAAGGGGTTGTCGGCTGCCGTCATCCAGCGCGCCAGCACCGTCCGCCGATCCGTGATGGCAGCGAAGTCCGGGGGCGGGGCGCCCAGGGCCCGGGCCGGGACCGGCTTGCCGGTGCGCGGGTGGTTCAACTCGGTGCCCTTCTGGGCGAAGACGGCCTCGGTCCCCCCGGGCAGCGCCTTGCGGCCGACCCCGGTGAAGAAGCCGGCCAGCGCGTAGTAATCGTCCTGGCCCCACCGTTCGGAAGGGTGGTGGTGGCACTGGGCGCACTGGATGCGCACGCCGAGGAACAACTGGCTGAACGACCGGCTCATCTCCTCCGGCGTCGTCAGCGCCTTGTAGACGGCGGCCGGGCCCTCCTCGGCGGTGCCGCCGCGTGCCGTGAGGACGTCGCGGACCCACTCGTCGTAGGGCCGATTCTCGGCGAACTGCCGCCGCAGCCAGCGGGTCATGGCCACCGCCCCGGGTGCGCTGATCGTGTCGCGATCGACCCGCAGCAAGTCGGACCAGCGCATGGCCCAGTAGTCGGCGTACTCCGGCCGCTGCAGCAACTGGTCGATAAGGCGGGCGCGCTTGTCGGCGCGGCTGTCCGCGAGGAACGAACGGGCCTCCGCCGCGGTCGGCAAAGTGCCGATCGTGTCGAGGAAGGCCCGCCGCAGGAAGGTGGCGTCGTCGGCCAGGTCGCTGGGGGGAATGCCCAGCCGGGCCAGGTTGTCCCAGGCGAGGCGGTCGATGAAGTTCGCCTCCGGCGGGCGCGTGAAGGTCACCCCGGGCCGGGGGATGGTCACCCGGCAGACGGTCACGTGCCCCAGGTAGCGAACCAGGAGGGCCGCGTCGCCGGCGGCGTCGCTGGCCCGCACCCAGCCGCGGCCATCGACCGTCGCGATCGCCCCGGCGTTGGAGTCGTATTGCGCCTCCAGGGTGACGCAGCGCCGCTTGCCGTCAGCGTCGATGGCGGTGACGCGGAGCTGCTGGGTGCCGCCGAAGCCCAGAACCTGCTGTCGCGGCTCCACTTCGATTGCGGTGACGGCGGCGGGGCCGGCGCCGAAGCGGCCGCCCTCGACCACCCAGCGGCGGAGGCGCTGGTAATGCAGGCTGTCCGTGGCCATCCTCCGCCCGCCCCCGTGCGAGACTTGGCCGGATGCCTTCAGGAGCAGCAGGCTGTTATCGGGAGAGCTGGGGAAGACCCGGCGGCCGCGGCCCTCCATCACCAGGGCCTGGTGATCCGCCGCGGGGTCGAAGCCGAAGACGCTCAGCTTGAAGCCGTTCTTCCCCTCCGCCTTGCCGTGGCAACTGCCCGCGTTGCAGCCCCGCCTGGTCAGGATCGGGAGGATCTGCGATTCAAAGGACACCGGCGGGGGGGCCGTCAGCCCCACGACCTCCACAGGAACCCGGACTTGCTCCTGGCCGTGACGGACCACGATGGCGGTGCGGCCCTCGCCCCTGGGAAGGACCAACCCGGTCGCGTCCACCGCGGCGATTTTCGGATCGACAACCTCGTAGGTGGCCACGCGGGTCAGGTCGGCGGCTGATTCGGCGGAGCGGACCAGGATTTGTTGGACGGCCTCGGGGTTATCGAGAGCGACCGCGGCGGGGCTCACCTGCAGTGCCGCTTCGGCGGGAGCGGACACGGCCCAGCAAGCAAGGGCCAGCAGCAATCGGCAAATGGTCAATGACCGGCGAGGCATCGGGTTCCCCCCGCGACACTCCTCTCGACATCGCGACCGATCAGCCCGGCCGCACAGGTTCGAGTATGAGCGACGGGTGGCTCCCTGGCAAGCGGTTTCTCAACCGGGGGTGTCATCGCGGCGCGCCTCGGGAGCGCCCGCAAGCGGGCGCTCCCGGTAACCTCGGCGGTTTTATTTCTCCTTCAGCACGGCGTCGAGGAGGCGCTGCGCCCAGTCGGCGTCCGCGGGCACGCCGTACCAGTTGAACTCGACGACGCGCTCACCGGTCCGGGCCCAGACCTGCGTGATGGTCATCGGCTCCTCCCTGTCCCCCATCCGCACCTTCTTCTCGGAGCGCATCGCCTCGTCGGCCCCCTTCAGTTGCAGCGCTTCGGTGCGCGACTCCTGCACGCAGCGCCGGCCGGCGCAGGCCGCATTCAGCAGCTCGTCCTGCTTGCGCTGAAGGTCGGCCGCCAGGCCGTAGTACGCCCGTGCCGACGCCGCGTCCTGGAAGCGCAGCACGCCGAGGGCCATCTGGTGCGCCGTGTTGGCGCGGGCCGACCACACCAGGGTCCGTCCGGCGTCCCACCCCCGCACCACGCTCTCGGCGCGGCGGCTCTCGCCGAGTGCCCCCGCCACCTGCGTCAGCATCGCGGGCGTCCACGGCTGCTGCACCGCCTGCCACTCCGCGGACGGCAGCGCCCCTTCCAGCGGCTTAAGCACCTCGGCCAGGTCGGCCAGGCTCAGGCGCTCCGAGCGGAGGTACAACTCCGGCCGCTCGATCCACGCCGTCTGCCGCGGCGGCCGCGCGAAAGAGATTCCCTCGGCATCCTTCATTCCCGCACTGTCCAGGTGGTCGAAAAACGCCAGCCCCTTGACACAGCACCAGCGGCGGCGGTCCAGCACGTCGCGGCAGAGGACGCGCACCGTCCCCTCGCCCTCCGTGTCCGGCGCCCGGCGGTACGCCTCGGCGAGCAGGGCGAAGGTCGCCTCCTCGCCCAGCCGCCGTGCCACCTGTCGCGTCACCCACTGGCAGCGCCCCTCGATGAGCGCCTGCAGGGCGACCAGTTCTTCGCTGTCGCGGCACGCGCCCCGCCGCTTGGTCAGGCCGTACTGCTGATCGAGGATCCAGCGCGTCGTCTCGTGGACCAGTGCCAGGCGCAGCAACGCTTCCGAATCGGCCCGCGCCGGCGACGGATCCCAGCGGGCGATGCGTCCGGCATTGTCCGGGGCGAAGAGGACCGTGTCGCCGCCGTCGGTCAGGCCGGCCACCGTCGCCCCGCGCAGCGCCGCCGTCGCCGCGGTGCGGGCCCGGCCCTGCGCCGAGGCGTCGAGTTCCGGGTACTGCCACGGAACCTGAAGATCGATCAACCCATCGGGAAGGGCGGCCAGCTCCGCAGTCGTCGTCGTGCGAAACGCCGGCAACCGCTGCAAGCGCCCGCCAAGGATCGCTTCGAGGTGCGGGCGGGCCGTCGCGAACAACTCGTCCGGCTTCGGCCCCGACTGCCCCAGGGCCCGCGCCCCCAGGATCATCAGGACGAAGCCCCCTGCCCAGGTCATGCGTCGGCGCATGGTCTGCTCCTCCGTTCCACAGTTCCGTTGAAGGGGCGGGATTGAACCAAAAGTCGCCCGTCGGGGGAAGACCATCTCCGCGCCGGCCGCCGTTGGCAACCCATGCGATGCAAGTTTCAAAAAATGTGGAAAAAAAGAGACTTTAGCATGACGGGTGTGCCACATCAGGTCCGCCAGGCGTAAAATGAATATAGGGGAGCACTTGCGTGCGGAGGGGAGAGCCATGCTCGGACCAGGCGAGTACGTCCCCGACATCCCCGAAGGCATCACGTCCGTTGCCGACCTGCCCAAACCGCGCATCGAACGCCGAAGCCGCAACTACCCAGCCCGCCGCTGCCCCCACTGTGGCCTCCGTGTCGGCCGCTACACCATCGACTCGCGCACCCTGCACGACCTGGGCGAGCCGCGCTCCGGACGCCCGCTCGACCTCGTCGTCACCTACTCCAAGCATCACTGCCCGCACTGCGACTGCTACTTCGCCGTCGATCTGTCCGACCTGGCCTGGCCCAAGTGCCATTACACCCGCCGCGTCCAGTAACTCGCTGTCCGCTTGGTGGCCGAGAACGGCCTGCCCTACCAAGGCGCCAGCTGGCACCTGTGGCGCGACCACCGCGTCTTCGTCCCCTTCGCCCCCATCCAGAACTGGGTCGAGGCGGCCGGGGAAAAAAAGGTCGAGCCGACCCAGACCATTGTGCCCGGTCAGGAGGGCGCCTACTATTCACTCACCGTCCCCACCGAGGCGGCCCGCGCCGCCGGCAACGAGATCCTCGACTTCTCCGGCCTTTTTCAGGCTCTCGGCGGGGCCGGCCTCTCGATGGAGGTGACCGAATCGAGGCTCCCCAGGGCGCCCTCCTGACCCTGCACGTCGCCGGCGTCGCCGGCGGCACCGGCGCCTACACCCTGGACATCGACGCCCTGCCCCAGCTCGTCTCCGTTCAGGCCGAGCCGCTGCTGCCCGGAGCGACCGCCGCCCCGGCGGCCCCATCGCCAGCCTGGTCCTCACCTTCCAGGGCGACCGACTCGACCCCGACACCGCCGAAAACCCCGCCAACTACACCGTCACCTGGCTGGGGCCCGACGGCAGCCAGGTCATCCCCGTGCAGGCTGCCGGTCAGGCCGCCGTCTACGATCCCGGCGCCAACATCGACGTCGCCACCGGCCTGACAGTCCCGAAGTTTGACCAGGCGCGGGATGAGTTCAGCGAGGCCGCCCGCCGGAACCCCGCCCACGCGGACGCCCATGCCGGGCTCGGCTTCGTCCGGGCCATCCAGAAAGCCTCGGCCGAGGCCCAGCGCGAGGCGAGCCTGGCCCTGTTCCACGAGGGCGACAACTTCGTGATCCTGCACAACGTGGCCTGCACCTACGCCGTGCTGTCTGAGATCGATAAAGACCAGAAGCAGCAGCATCAGGACGCCGCAATCGACTATCTTCGGCCTGCCGTCAAGCTGTGCCGAGACACCGGCTATGCGGACATCGAGGTCGGGAACGTCGAGTGGGACAAAGCGTTGGAGAAGTTGCGCGACGTGCCGGACTTCTGGGAGCGGATCGGGGTCAAGGGGCAGAAGGAGTGAGTTTAGCGGCGGGTCGCAGACCCGCGCGGGTCTGCGACCCGCCGCTAAACGGATTCCCAGAGGGTGCGGATGACGGCGAGCTTGCGCTCGACCGTACGCGGCACGCAGCCGAGCCGGGCGGCGATCTCGTGATTGCTGTACCCTTCCATCTTCCACAGGGCGATCGAGCGCAAGGACGGCTCTTTGAGTCGGCCGAGCAGGAGCTGGTACTCCTCCGCCGTTTGCGCCGCGAACTCGGGCGTCGGCGCGTTGCCGATGACCTGTTTGATGTCGGCCTGGTCGGCGGGGACGTCGGTGCCGAGGCAGAAGGCCGAGTCGCCGCGGACGTGGCCGCCGCCCCGCTTCTGCCGGCGCTCGTGCCGCCGCAGCTGCACGGCCTTGCGGGCGGTAATGGTGACCAGAAGCTGCCACAGGTTGTCGCGGTCGGCCAACTCCGGGAAGCGGCCCTCGGTGGCGCCGCGGCAAAAGCTGTCGAAGGCCGACAGCGCCACGTCCTCCTCGTCGGCGGCGCGGCGCGGCAACGCGCGCAGCCTCCCACGCGCCAGGGCGACCAGCCGGCGGAAGTAGCGCTCTCACAATTTCTGGGCGGCGGCCGGGTCGCCCGATCGCAGCTCCTGAACCCAGTGTGTGACCGAGCCGGGCGTGGGCACGAGTAATTCTCCATCGCGCGGCCGCTTGCGGCTTCGCAGATTGCGAAGCCGCAAGCGGCTGGGTCGCTTTCAGCCCTTGACGGCCGGATCCTTGCCGTCGGTCCACGGGCCGGCCAGCTTCTGGTACTCTTCCGGCTCCAGCAAGCTGCCCTTGGTCTTCTCGGCCTCCCAGCCCTTGACCTGCACCGGGTTGCCGCGGTCGTGGCTGCGCTTCTCCCAGCGCTGCGCCCAGGTCGCGTCGGCCTGCTCCGGCTCGCGCCGGTCCTTGTTCCAGAACAGCGCCTTGCCCTCGCGGTAGCTCTTGACGCCCATGGCGACCGTCGTGAAGGCCGCGGCGCCCAGCTCCGGCGTACACAGCGTGTGGCGGTTGTTCGCGCGGACGCACTTGAGGAAGTTTTCCCACAGCTCCGGCGTCGTGTCGTGGTCGCGGATCGCCGCGTGCAATTCCGCCTCGCCGGAGGTGCCGCTGTTGGGCCGGCCCGGGCCGCTGCCGATGACCTGCGGCAGCAGCTCGTAGCCCATATCGACGATCTCCTTGCCGTCCTTGTCCTTCTCGCCGGTCTTCCGCTTCGAGAAGCGGATCGTGCCCGTGTGGCCGCGGATCACCTCGTCGATGGGGTAGTCGTTGATCATCGTAGCCATGACCAGCAGCTGGCAGCCCTCGTCGTAGTCGGCGACGATGGCGGCCACGTCCGGCACGTCGCGGTCGTCGTACTCCAGGTACAGGCCGCCGCCGCCGATCACGCGCGCCGGGTAGCGCACGCCCATCGCCGCGATCATGTGCGTCGTCTGGTGGACGAACAGGTCGGTGAACATGCCGCCGCCGAACGGCCAGTAGCAGCGCCACTGCGCGAAGACCTCGCGGTCGAACGGCCTCTCCTTCGCCGTAGGGCCGAGCGGCTCGCCGATGCCGTCGATCTTGAAGGCGTGCCCCAGGAAGCGCTCCCAGTCGATGGTCGAGGGATTCATCTCCTTCCACAGGCGGTAATAGCGCCACTGGCCGACGTGGGAGTTACGGTAGTAGCTGGTCTGCGCCTGGGCGACGTGGCCGATCTCGCCCTTCTTGATGAGGTCGTGGGCCGCCTGCCAGCGCGGCTCGGCCATCGACTGCACGCCGACCGACATCACCTTGCCGCTCTTCTGCGCCGCCTCGACGACCTTCTGCGCCTCGGCGATCGTCTTGGTCATCGGCTTTTCGCAGTAGACGTGCTTGCCGGCCCTGAGGGCGTCGATGGTGATCTTGGCGTGCCAGTGGTCGGGCGTGGCGATGCACACCACGTCCACCTCCGGCAGCTCCAGCAGGCGCTCGTACTCCTTGACGACGTGCTTCTTGTCGTGCGGGTCGAGGCCGACCTTCTTCGCCGACGGGTAAAGCCCCTGCAGGTAGGGGCGCTCGACCTGCTTGCCGTCGCGCAGGACGGTGTAGGTCGCCTCGAGGCCGTCCCAGACGTCGCAGACGGCGACGGCGGCCACGTCGCCCTTGTCCTCGGCGCGTTTCTTGATGATGTCGAGGTGGGCCTGGCAGCGGCCGCCGACGCCGACGAAGCCGACGCCGATGCGCTCGTTGGCCCCGTAGACGCGCGAGTAGCCGGCGGCGCTCAGGGCCACCGCGGCGGCGCCCGCCTTGAGGAAGTCACGACGATCAACGCCATTGGGTTCAGGCATGAGAGAACTCCGGTTCGGGAACGACGAAGGGGTATGCCGTCCTGGCCGCTTGCGGCTTCGCACGGCATGCGAAGCCGCAAGCGGCCGGGTTACTTCAACTGGTGTTTGAGCAGCCACTCGTACAATTCGGGCGTGGCGTAGGCCTGGTCCCAGGAGTTGTGCTCGACCCCCGGGTACTCGGTGTAGTTGGGGTGCCCGCCGGCGGCCCAGAGCGCCTTCATCATCCCGCGCGACTGCTCCACCAGGACCGCGCGATCGGCCTCGCCGTGGAAGCACCAGCAGGGGATGCCCTTGATCTTCTCCGCGATCGCCCGGCAGTCCTCCGTAGTCGGCCGCGGGTTGATGAAGCCGCAAATCGGGGCGATCGCGGCCCAGCGCTCGGGATACTTCGCGGCCAGGCTCCAGGTGCCGCCGCCGCCCAGCGACAGGCCCGTCAGGTAGACGCGCTTCGGGTCGGTGCGGAACTCCTTCTGCACCTCGTCGAGGATCGCCAGGGCGCGGTCGGCGTCGAGGGTGCCGGCGTCCCACTCCCGCCGGGCCCGGGGGAAGGCGGTGATGAAAGGGAAGGTGTCCTGCTGCTTCTTGATGGCGGGGCCAATGCCGACCTCGACGGGCGGCTTGCCGCCGACGCACTCGCCCTTGCCGTGCAGGAAGACGATTACCGGATAAGTCTTGTCGCCCTCGGCGTCGTAGTCCTTGGGTACGAAGACGACGTACTTTGCCGCCTTGCCGTCGGCGCCCTTGTGGACGCGGTTGAGAAAGCCGGTCATGGCGGTGTCCTCGGCGTGTAGCATCGGGGTCCCCAGCGCCGGCAGGCAGCCGAGCCCCAGGATCAGCAGCACGCGTGCGCTCATCCCCTGTCACCTCGGAGCGATGGTTGCGAAAGCGAGTCGGGCGGACTGTGCAGAGTACCACAGCGCACCGGAGGATGCCACCCCTCAGCGCGTCTCGACCGTCACCGCCATGACCACCGGCGCCGTCGCGTCGGGCCCTTTCACCAATTCGATCTCCTTGATCTTCTCCTCGCGCTTCGGGAAGACCGCCAGATAGCGCATCTGCTGCCCCCGCAGCGCGAAGGCGAACTTCGACCCCGGCACGTCCACGCGCCGGATGTAGTCCGCGAAGTGCTCGCCGTTCTTCAACTCGTGGTCCTCCGTCTTGCCGTCCTGGTAGTGCAGGCGGACGACCAGCGACACCGAGCCCTTCTCGCTGTAGGGGAAACCCCAGCCGCTGACGCCGCTCAGGAAGTGGATCGCCTTGGCGGCCGAGTTGCACGGCAGCGTCACCGCTTTCGGCATCTTCGGCGGGATCGTGCCGTTGCGGCTTTGCAGCAGGATGACGTTTCGCACCTTCTCACCCTGCGGATCGACCAGCACGAACGGCACGCCGTCGAAGGTCTTCGGCTTCCAGTCGCCGAAGATCAGGCGCTCCTGGCCGTTGTCCTCGCTGTAGAACATGCCGCGCGTGCTGACCACCGTGGCGGCCTTCTCCAGGGGCAGCGGCAGGAACTTGCCGCGCTGCGTCAGGAACTCCAGCAGGTTCGTCAGCTCCGTCTCCGACATCTGCTTCTCGAAGCCCTCCGGCATCAGCGACTTCGTCGAGGCGCGCATCTCATCGATGGTCTCTCGGAGGACGACGATCTTCTTCGCCTGGGCGTCGATGATCTCGACGGAGGTCTTCGTCTCCGACGCCAGCAGTCCGCTGTGTACCCGGCCGTCTTTCATCTCGACGGTGTAGACGCGGTAGTTCCCCTCGACGCTGCGACTGGGGTCGAGGATGTCGATAATTAAGTGCTCCTTGGGGTGGACGGCCACGCCGCTCAGGTCGGGGCCGACCTTGTTCCCCTCGCCGGAGTGCACGTGGCAGGTGGCGCAGTGCTTGGTGAAGACCACCTTGCCGGCCACGGCGTCGCCGGTCTTCTTTGTCAGCGGCTGGAGCTGGTCGATCACCTTCTGCCGGTCGGGGCTGGGCAGCCCGCCGCCGCGCTCGAGGACCTTCTTGGCCCGCTCGGCGATCGACTTGTCGGGGTGAGTGGCCAGGGCCTGCTTCTGATCGAGGGTCAGTTCGCCGAGCCGCACCTCGCCCTTGTCGAGGCCGTCGAGCAGGGCACGGGTCGATTCGGGGCGGCCAAGGAGCAAGCGCAGCCCCGCGGTGCGCGCCGACGGGGACCAACCGCCGAGCCGCTTGACTACCACTGGGCCGAGGCTTGGCGCCTGACTGTTGCCGAGGGCGTCGAGCAATCCCGCCGTCAGTTGCGGCGAGGTGCGCGGCGTGACGGCGGCCAGCACCTTCTCGACGACCTTCTCGTCGTTGGGCCGAAACTCGACCAGTTGCCGGGCGGCGTCGGCGCGGGCCGTGTCGCTGGCCTTCTCGTCGGCGATAAGGGTGAGGAGCGATTTCACCGTTTCCTCGGCGTACTTCTCGAAGCCCTTGCTGCCCCACGTCGTCGCCAGCTTGATGAGGCTGCTCTTCGCCCCTGGGGAGAGCCGGGGGAGGAGCTGCGCCATCGCCTTTTCTGTGTCGTCGTTCAGGTCGGCGGACTTGCCCCGGGGCCAGCCGGCTGCCATCCCCGCGACGACGGCTTCGGCGACCGGAGCTGGCGCGTCGGCCAGTGCCGCGGCCACCGACCCGGCCGTCTGGGCCGGCCCCCCGCGCCCGTAATGCTCCGCCACAATCCCGATGGCAGTGAGCGCCCTCGGCGCCGGGACGGCCTTCGCCGCGGCGACCGCCCTGAGGAAGTGGACGTCGTGGGCGGCGGCGGCGCAGGTGACTGCGTGGGGAAGCCAGCGGTCCTCGATGTTCTCCGGCCGGTTCAGCAGTTCGGCAACGGACGCCCCCGCCTCGGCGCTGGGCGGCATCTCCGACACGCTGAGGAACGCCGCCAGCCGTACCTGGGGGTCCGCGTCGGCGAGGGTGCCGCTGTCGAGGACGGCTTTCAGGGCAGTCGCGCCGCGCGGCAGGACGGCGACGGCGTTGCGGCGCACGCCCGCCGATGGGTGCTTCAACGACGCGACGGCAGCAGCCGTGGCCTCCCCGTTAGAGCCGGTCAGCGCCCCGAAGCCGTGCAGGGTCCACAGGGCGTGAATCGCGCCCGGGTTCAGCCCGATGCCATCGACCGACGTGTCGGCGGCCAGTTTGACCAGCGCCGGCACGACGTCGGTCTTGCCGCGTTCGACGAGCAGCCGTTGAGCGTGCAGCCGCCAGAACATGTTGTCGCTCTTCAACGTCTCCACTAGCTTCTCCGCCGTCGCGCCCTTCAACGACACCGGCTCGGACTTCTTCGCCCTCTTCGCCACCAACCGATAGATGCGGCCGTGCTTCTTGTCGCGCAGCTCCGTCTCGTAGGCTCCGCCCTTGCCGGTCTTGAAGCCGGCCGGCGTCGGGTTGTGCTGCACGATGTAGGCGTACCAGTCGATCACCCACGTGTTGCCGTCCGGGCCGACCTCCGCCATGATCGGCGAGCACCACTCGTCGTCGCTGGCCAGCAGGTTCCAGCCGTAGCGCGCCTCGAAGTCGCTGCCCTTCTTTTGGAGGAGGAACGTCGCCGTCAGGTGGCCGGTCGGGTCGCTAACGAAGGCGGTACGGTTCCAGTACTCCGGCGGGTAGGCGCGGGCGGTGTACAGGGCGTGCCCCGCGGCCGCGGTGAAGCCGCCGTGCCAATCGACCTGGCGCACCTTGTCGGTGATCGGCTGGAACTTGTTGCTGGCGGCGATGCTCTGCAACACGCTCGACGACCAACCGCGCACCGACTCGTAATAGCGGTTCGGGATCGGCAGGTAGACGCTCGGGCAGCCGTTCGCCGTCGAGCCGAAGAGCAGACCTTCCTCGCTGAAGCCGACGCCCCACGAATTGTTGTTGGTCCCGCGCAGGAACTCCAGTTTTGTCACCTTGATGCCGTCCTCGCCGTCCTTTTCGACCTTGAAGCGGTAGAACCCCTGGCCGAAGCGGTGCCGCTCGCCGGCGACCGTCCCCGAGAAGCCGCTGTAGCCGACGATGCCGTAATACCAGTTGTCGAGTCCGTAACGGAGATTGCTCGGCCCGGCGTGCGTGTCGCCGGTGCCCCAGCCGCTGAACAGCACCTGGCGCACGTCGGCCTTGTCGTCGCCGTCGGTGTCCTTGAGGAACAGCGTGTGCGGCGCCTGGTGGACGATGACGCCGCCGTTGGCGAAGGTCAAGCTTGTCGGAATACTCAATTTATCCGCGAAGACGGTGACCTTGTCGGCCCGGCCGTCGCCGTCGGTGTCTTCGAGGATGAGGATGCGGTCGCGGCCCTGGCCCTGCGGCTGCATCTCGTTGGGGTAGTCGAGGGTGACGGCGACCCACAGCCGGCCGCGCTCGTCCCAGTTCATGCAGATCGGCTTGCCGCCGCCGAGCTGCTCCTCGGAGGCGAACAGCTTCAGGTCAAAGTCCACAGGGTGGACCGCGTGCTTCATCGACTCCGCCGGGTCGAGCGGCAGCTGCATCTTCTTGAGGTTCTCGCCGGTCACGCCCCCACGCGGGCTCGGCGGGTAGAACGGGACGTTCGCCTCCTTGTACTCGAACGGTTTGACATCTTTAGCGACCTTTGTCATCTCCCGCTGGTCGGCGTAGGCGGCCACCACCGACGGGTCGCCGCCGCAGGCCCAGCGGATGCCGCGCTCGACCAGGTTCTGGAAGCCGGCGTTGCCCCAGGTGCGCTCGTCGTGGCCCCAGGCGGTGTAGAAGACGCGCCCCTTGCCGTGCGTCCGCACCCACGTCCACGGCTCCTTGCGCTCGCCCTCCTGCCGGTACTCGAGGACGGTGCGGTCCTTCTCGTTGTGCTTCGTGTGGACGTAGGTCTCGTCCCAGCTCTCGAAGCCCTTGAAGCCCTTCATGACCGGGTGGTCCGGCTCGGCGACGATCGTGCGGAAGGTGCCGGTGTTGTGCTTCTGGAACTGGGCGCCGACCACCTCGACGTACTTCGGCGAATTGAGGAAGCAGTAGGAGGCACAGTGCAGGGGGATGAAGCCCTTGCCGCCGGCGACGTAGTCGAGCAGCGCCTTCTCCTGATCCGGCGTGATTTTGTCGGTGTTGGCGTAGATCAGCAGGCCATCGTAGCCGCCGAGCGTCTTCGGGTTGAGGGCTTCGACCTTGTCGGTGTAAGTCAGGTCGATGCCGCGCGCCGCCAGGACCGGCGCGAGTTGGCGGAAGCGTTGGGCGGGCTGGTGGTGGCCGTTGTCGCCGAGGAAGAGGATTTTCAGCGGCTTCGGCGCGTCGGCGTGGACCGGCCCACCGAGGAGAAGGGCGAGGGAGCAAGCGAGGAGTGTTCGGCGCGGCATGGTGACGGCCCCTGGGGCTGGTGTGGATGCTTTCCGTGTATCGTCGCTTCGGGGCGAAAGGTAATCGGGAAAAAGGGCGCCTTCCCGGCGCTCAATGTCCGGAGCCCTTGTCGCTGGCCTGGTGCTCGGTGGTCGTGCCGTCGTGGCCGTGTCCTTCGGTGTGCGGCGTCACAAGGAGCGCCGACGCGGCGAGCACGACGCCGAGGGCGGCGGCGGCCATGCCCCCGAACCAGAAGCCGCGCCGCTTCGTCAACACGGCGATGGAACAGACGACCAGACCGACCTCGACCGCCAGCTCGCCCGCGTCGTAGCGCGTGCCCTTCTCGTGGGCGGTATGGCTCTCGTCGAGCTTCCTCTGGGCGGCCTGCTCTTTCTCGCGTGCGATTGCCATGAACTGCTCAGCGTCGTCCTTGTGCCTGGGCAGTTCCACCTTGTACTCGTCAAGTTGCTTGTTCCAGCGCGCCTGGGCTTCCTTCAGTTCTTTCTCCTTCTCCGGGCGGACGGTCAGGAAGGAAGCAAACTCGTTGTCGGCCAGGTAGTTGTGCCGCCTGATGTTTTTTGCCTGGTAATAGGCCCACTGGTTGGCGGCGTTGGTGTGGTTGATGTCGGCGTCGGTGAACAGCCGGTTGGCCTCGCCCTGGAGCTGCAGTGTTTCGGTATGGGCACGATGGCTGAGCAGGGTGACGGCGGCGAGCAGGGCGGCAATGATAGCCATCGTCATGGCCACGCGGGCGGTAAACGGGTCGAGGGCCGCGTGCTGGGCGTGCTCGGCGTGCTCGAGGTGCTCGTGGGTGTCGCTCATGTCGGTCGCTCCGGGGCCGGGCCTGACTGGGGGTCGAGGTCGTGGAGACAGGCTATGGCCTAGCACACGCTGGGGCGAGCCGCAAGGCGATTCTCACTCGCGCGTACGGAAGAAACTGGTAGACTGCGAAGATGCCGAGGAGCCCGCTCATGGCCGCCGACTACGATAGCCCGTACAGATTCAAGAGGAGCGACGAATGCCGTTTATTTCAACACCGGAGTGGGTCGGCATCAGGAGAGGGCTGCTGGAGGGGATCGAGTGGGGCCTCGACATGAAGTTTGGCGCAGAAGGTCTCAAGGTCATGACAGAGATCCGCGATATCCACGACCTGGAGAAACTCCGCGCGATCGGGAAGGGGATCAAGTCGGCTGCCACCCCGGACGACGTGCGGCGTGTCATGGCCTCGGGAGGGGCCACGGAAGGAACGTGAGCACATGTCGCAACTCCTCGAGTTCTACCGCGGCGAGGGAACCGACGCCGAAGGCCGCCGCCTCGACGACGTCCTTGCCTGGCGCGACGGCAGGCTGGAAGCCGTCCACGACTTCATCCAGTGGCTCTTCCCCCTGCCCGAGCCGAGCCGCTTCAACCCCGACGCCCCGCTCCTGACCGCGGAAGACGTCGCCGCCTTCCGGCAAGATCCGACTCTCCGCGCCAACCTGCGCCGGTCGTTCGAGCGCATCCTGCCCTTCCTCGGCCTGGCGGAGACGGCCGACGGCGAGGTCGTGGAGGCGCCGAACTTTGCCCGGCGCGCCCCGGACGTCTGGGACCACCCGAACCACAACTGGCTGCGCATCAGCCGCATCCTGCGGAGCCTGCACCTGCTCGGGTTGGAGGCCGAGGCGCAGGCGCTCTACCGCCGCCTGGAGGACTTCCACAAGCGCCGGAGGTTCCCGATCGGCGACGACACCTTTCGCTACTGGACCGACGCCGTCCGCGGCTGAAGACTGGTCGGTGGCACCATCGTCCCCAAGTCATCGGAGGCACTCGCCATGCCCTTCACGGCCGCCACCTACAACGTCCTGGCGACCGCCTACATCAATCCGGCGTGGTACGCCGGCGTCCCGCGGGAGCTGTTCGACCCCGCCTGGCGGGTGCCGGCCCTGGTGCGGCATGTCGAGGGACTCGGCGCCGACCTCCTCTGCCTGCAGGAGGTCGAGAGAGACATTTTGACGGCCCTCGACGAGCGGCTCGGCGCCCTGGGCTACCAGGGGCACTACGAGAAAAAGGGCGCCGGCAGGCCGGACGGCTGTGCGACCTTCTTCCGGAAGGGAGCGTTCACCGAGGTCCAAAGGGAACGTCTCGCCTATCGCGACCGGGGTCCGGGCCGGCAGGGCGACTCGGGCCACGTCGCCCTGCTGTTGTACCTGGGGTACGAAGGCCGTCTGCTGGGCGTGGCCAACACGCACGTCCGCTGGGATCGGCCGGAGACGCCCCGCGACGAGCAGGTCGGCTACCGGCAGGTGGAGGAGCTGCTGGAGGCGTGCGTGCGCTACACGCCCCGTTGCGACGGCTGGGTGATCTGCGGCGACTTCAACCGCACGCCCGACGCGGAGGCCGTGAGCGCGATGCGACAGGCCGGCTTCGTGTTTGCCCACGCCGGCCAGCCGCACGCCCGGTCGTGCGTTGCTCACGGCCGGGCGCAGCTGATCGACTACCTCTTCCACAGCGCGGCCCTGCGCTCGCTACCGCGCGACCCGCCGGCGCTCGCGGACGACACGCCGTTGCCTTCGCGGGAGCAACCGTCCGACCACCTCGCCCTGGTGGCGGAATTCGAGTGGAAGCCACCGGCGGCTTACTGGGCCCAGCCTGGGTAAAGCGCCTCCGAGCGCCGGGGGCACCGCCGACCGCTGGGGATTCGTTGCATTCGTTGCGCACGGCCGGGGGCGCGCAACGAATCCCGCGCCGCGCAACGAATGCAACGAATGCAACGAATGCAACGAATCGCGGCGGCGGGGCCCCAGAGGCCAGCCCCTGCGGCCGCACCGCTGGGCCAGGGGAATATTGGCCACGCTGGACCCAGTAACGTCCGCGCAACCCTGACGGAGCGAACGCCAAGCCGCAAGCGGCAACAAAAGGCGCCGGCGGCGCTTGTCGCCCCGCCGGCGCAAATGATGGGTCGCCTGACGTGTGTCCTGACATGATCGTGGGCCGCGGGATTCGGCCCGGCGTGTGTCCCCCGAAGGGGACACTCCTCAAGGAGCAATCGCCGTGCCAAAACCCCGCGTCCGGCGCCGAAGCGACCGGCGCCGGGGTACTTCCAGTTCGCCCTTGCGGAGGGGCAAGGTCTGCCATCGGCCGGAACCGAGGCCGCCCACCCACCGCTGCAGCAGGAGGCCGACGACCCGCGCCGACACCGCCGCGCTCTTCCGCGCCTGGGCGACGACTTCGCCGCGCGTGGCGCCGAGATAGACGAGGGCGCTGTCGCCGCCGGCCAGCGCCGCGATGACGCGGAAGCAGTGGGCCGTCGGTCGGGCGGCGCCGAGGTGCAAGCGGGTGCGCAGACGGGTCGGCTCCGTGTCGGCGCGGAGGCCCGGGCAGATGGTTGGGCGGACGACCCGGCCGACCGGAGCCGGCGGGGCGTTGTAGACGGCGCTGCTGGAGCCACAACGGATGGTGCGGATTGCCATGAGAAGCCTCCGGATGCGATGAACACCCCGGCCCACGTCGGCCCCGACCGTCGGGGCGCACGAGGGGCGCGGCCTGAGTCCACATCCCGAAAGGCTGGTCACCTCATGGCAGTACCTCGCGAAGGGAGGAACGAATCGTGAGCTAACAGACGGACACCGACGGCGCAGCGAGGTTCGCGAGCTGGCCGAGGGAGAGGGCGCGGCAAGTTTTCCGGGGGGCTAGTACGGAGTACCGAGTACGCAGTACCGAGTACGGCGCAGCAACAACCCGGCACCCAGCCGTGGCTGCTGCGTACTCGGTACTGCGTACTCGGTACTCCGTATCCCCCGGATGTCTTGCCACGCCCGAGGGAGACGGATTTCCCACCAGCCGATTGCGTCCCGTGACATCTTGTCTTACCATCGGGCCTGATACGCGGGGGCCCTGTGACAACCCGTTCTCGAAAGGCGGCGCCATGACTCTGGCACAGGCGGTGGGGGAATCGCTGCGGCGGCACCCCGACAAGGTCGTTTCGCGTGACGCCGACAACGACTTCACCGGGGGCCAACTCCTGGCGGCCTGCCGGGCGGCGGCCGGCCGATTGGCGGGCGCGACGGCGGGGCCGAGGGTCGGCATCCTGCTGCCCAACTGCGCCGCCTATCCCGCCGCCCTCGTCGGGGCGCTGTGGGCCGGTAAGACGGCGGTGCCCCTCAACCCCATGCTCAAGCCGGCCGAGCTGGACTTCCTCGTCCAGGACGCCGGCATCGACACGATCGTCGTCGCGGAGGCCACCGCGACGCTCGTCGCCGGGCTGGCCGTCCAGGCGGTCCCGATGGCCGACCTGTTGGGGTTCACCGGCCCGGCCCCCTCCGCCCCGGTCGAGGCGGACCCCGACGGCACGGCGGTGATGCTGTACACCTCGGGCACCTCGGGCAAGCCGAAGGGGGTGCCGTTGACTCACACCAACTTGTTGAGCAACTCCCGCGCCCTGATCGACCGGGCGGGGTTGAGCAGCGACGAGGTGTTCCTGGGCGTGCTGCCCATGTTTCACGCGTTCGGGCTGACCGGGTCGCTGGTCCTGCCGCTGCTGTTGGGGGCCGAGGTCAGCTACCAACCGCGCTTCCACCCGGATCGCAGCGCCGCCGTCATCAAGGAGCGTGCCGTGAGCGTGTTCATCGCGGTGCCGTCGATGTTCGGCCTGCTGGCCCGCAGCCGCGGCCACGACGAGGGGCTGCGCGGCGTGCGCCTGCCCGTCAGCGGCGGCGAGGCGCTGCCGCCGGCCTACCGGGACGGCTACCGGCAGCGCTTCGGTCGCGACCTGCTGGAAGGGTACGGGCTGACGGAAACCTCGCCGACCCTGGCCCTGAACCTGCCGGACGCTAACCGCCCAGGGACGGTAGGCCGGCCGCTGCCGGGGGTGCAGGTGCGCCTCGCGGGGGAGGACAACGAGATCCAGGTACGCGGGCCGGGTGTGATGAAGGGCTACTACAATCGGCCCCAGGAGAACGCGCACGCCTTCACCGCGGACGGTTGGTTCCGCACCGGCGACATGGGCCGGCTGGACGCGGACGGCTACCTGAGCATTACCGGGCGCATCAAGGAGTTGATCATCCGCGGCGGCGAGAAGATCATGCCGCGCGAGGTGGAGGAGGTACTCGGCCAGTACCCCGGCGTCCTGGAGGCGGCGGTCATCGGCGAGCCGGACGGCGACCGCGGCGAAGCGGTGGTCGCCTTCGTCCTGCCGGGCGACTCGCCGCCGGCGCCGGAAGCGCTGCGCGACTTCTGCCGGGAGCGGTTGGCCGAGTTCAAGGTGCCGCGCCGCTTCACCATCGCCCGCGACCTGCCGCGCGGGCCGACCGGCAAGCTCCTCAAGCGGGCGCTGCGCGACTGGAAACCCGTGTAGGGTGGCCGACTTGGCGACCACGTACCGGGGGCCGGGCCACGTCCCGGCCTGATACCAGAAGCCCCCGAACAACCGTGACGGCACGGCTGGCCGCGGTGGCTCCTGCTGGCGGGCCGCTTGTCTCTCTCGCTCGTAGCCTGCCACCGCCTCGGCCAGCAGGCCCTCGGTCTCCCGCTGAACGACCGCGTTGGCGGTGAGGCCAAACGTGTAATAGACGCGGAACCGTTCGCACACGTCGTACAGGTCCGGTACGCCGAAGGCGCAGTCGCCTCGAAAATGCAGGACCACGTCGGGCCAAACCTGGCGCAGGCGGGTTACCAGGTAGGCCACATCGTCATCGGCCCCCAGCGCGGCGTGGGCACTGCCGTGCCGCAGGGAGAGCATCACGAACTGGTCGTTGTCCGCACAGGTGATGACCAGGGGCAGGTACTGGTTCTGGTCGTAGTAGCCGTGCCAGAAGGTCAACTGCTGCTGGCCGTGGGCCGGGTCATCGACGGCGTCCAGGTCGAACGTCAAATGGCGAGGTGGGGTGTCAAAGGAGGCGATGAACTGGTCGAGGAACACGTCCCGCAGCCGCTTGAGGGACTTGATGGAGATCGCATTCTCGAAGCGGGACAGCGTCGGTTGACTGGCCAGGTCATCGTCCTCGGGGGAGCGGTCGGCGACGAGCTTGAAGACGGGGTCGGCGCGGAGGGTATCGTGGTCGTTCTGGTCCTCGTACCCGGCGAGGATGCCGTACACGCGGGAACGGACCATCTCCAGGAAGGTGTGCTCGGTCAGTTCCGGGTCGCGGGGGTCGTCGAGGGCGTCGGCGAAGGCCCGGTGAGCCCGATGCGCTGGTCGAACTGGCGGATGGGGAGTAGCCCGGCGTCGCTTGAGAGCTGGCCCGGCGATGGCTCGATGACGAGCGATGTGCCGAAGAAGTCGAGGCATTGGGGCCAGGCAGGCGGTATACTCATTGGCTGACTCCGTGAAAACGAAAGCGACCTGGAACCTCATACGAGTGAGACGTGAACGGAGAGGAAAGATGCCGGACTTCCCTGAAGGAACTCGGCGCGTAATTGCCGCTGGGATTCGCCAGTCGAACGGCACTGTCGATGAATGAGGTGACCCACATTCTGGACGCTATCGGGCAAGGCGACCCCCGGGCCGCGGCGCAGCTGCTACCGCTGGTCTACGACGAGTTGCGCCGGCTCGCCGCGGCGCAGATGGCCCACGAGAAGCCAGGGCAGACGCTCGACGCCACGGCGCTCGTCCATGAGGCGTACTTGCGCCTGGTTGGCGATCAGCAATTCGACAATCGCCGTCACTTCTTTGCCGCCGCGGCTGAGGCCATGCGTCGGATCCTGGTCGAGAACGCCCGCCGCAAGCGCAGCCTCAAACGAGGCGGCGACCGCCAGCGGCTCGATCTGAACCCAGAGCAACCTGTCGAGGTCGAGAGGAGCATGCCGCTCCTGGCGCTGGACGAGGCGCTGGATCGACTTGAGGCCCGCGACCCCGACAAGGCACAGCTCGTGAAACTCCGCTACTTCGCCGGCATGACCATCGAACAGGCGGCCGAAGCTCTCGCCATCTCGGTCACCACGGCCAACCGCTGGTGGAGCTACGCCCGGGCCTGGCTGCACGAAGAGATCCGGGGCGGGGAGGATCTCTCAGTCCCTTGAGCCTCCTGAAACTACGCCCGGCATCCGGTCGGGCAACTTTTTTCGATTTTCGTGGAACGATTCTGCGGTGGAATGCGCATGGAAGAGCAGGAAGAAACCTGTTTCAGGAGTGCTGCCATGCCGACCGCCAATCGGGAAGAGGCCCTTTTTGCCGCTGCTCTGGAAAAACCGACCCGGGCCGAACGTGCGGCTTACCTGGAGGGTGCCTGCGGCGGCGACCGCGCGCTGCGGGCGCGGATCGAGGCGCTGTTGGCTGCACACGACGCTGGTGGCGGCGTTCTTGACGCCCCACCGTCGGCCCTTATCCCCACCGCGGCCTATCGTCCCCTTACCGAAGGCCCCGGCACGGTCATCGGCCCGTACAAGCTGCTCCAGCAGATCGGCGAAGGCGGCATGGGCGTCGTCTACATGGCCGAGCAGCAGGAGCCGGTCCGCCGCATGGTCGCGCTCAAGATCATCAAGCCCGGCATGGACAGCAGCCAGGTCATCGCCCGCTTTGAGGCCGAGCGCCAGGCCCTGGCGATGATGGACCACCAGAACATCGCTCGGGTCCTCGACGCCGCCACGACAGAAAGTGGCCGGCCCTACTTCGTCATGGAGCTGGTCCACGGCGTGCCGATCACGCGGTTCTGCGACGACAACCAACTGACGCCGCGCGAGCGGCTGGCGCTGTTCGTGCCGGTCTGCCAGGCGATCCAGCATGCCCACCAGAAGGGCATCATCCACCGCGACGTCAAGCCGTCCAACGTGCTGGTGACGATGTACGACGACAAGCCGGTGCCCAAGGTGATCGATTTCGGCGTGGCCAAGGCGATCGAACAGCGACTGACGGAAAAGACGCTGTTCACCCAGTTCGGCGCCCTGGTCGGCACCTTTGAGTACATGAGTCCCGAGCAGGCGGAGATGAACGCCTTCGGCGTGGACACGCGCAGCGACATCTACTCGCTGGGAGTGCTGCTCTACGAGCTGCTGACCGGGACGACGCCGCTGGAGCGCACGCGGCTGCGTGAAGCGGCCCTGGACGAGATGGTGCGGCTGATCCGGGAGGAGGAAGCGCCGCGGCCGAGCGTAAGACTCAGCAGCTCCAACAACCTGCCGAAGATCGCGGCCGCACGCAAGACCGAGCCGGCACGACTATCGAAGCTGGTGCGCGGCGAGATCGACTGGATCGTGATGAAGTGCCTGGAAAAGGATCGGTCGCGGCGTTACGAGACGGCCAACGAGGTCGCCCGGGATCTGGAGCGTTACCTGGCTGATGAGCCCGTGGAGGCGTGTCCGCCGAGTTCAAGTTATCGGCTGCGCAAATTTGCGCGCAAGCACAAGAAGGCACTCGCGACGGCGGCGGCGTTCGTGGTTCTCCTGGTTGCCGGTGTGGTGACGAGCACGTTGCTGGCCGTGTGGGCCACCTCGGCTGAACGCGAGGCGAACGGGCAACGAATTGCCTCGGATGAAGCGAAGGAAGAGGCCGGGAAAGCCAAGGTCGAGGCAGACAAACAGCGGGATGAGGCTCGTCTCGCTGCATACGCACTCGGGATGCAACTGGCCCAGCGTGCCTGGGAAGAAAACGATGTCGTCCGCGCTCGCGAGCTGCTCGAAGAAGTGCCCAGGGAGGCGGGCGGCAGAGACCTGCGTGGATTTGAATGGTACTACCTCTCCCGGTTGTGCCATTCCGAAGCACTCACCCTGGAGGGCCATGCCAATATCGTCACGAGCGTGGCGTTCAGCCCGGCCGGCCTGCGCCTGGCTTCTGGACACTGGGACCATACGGTGAAGATCTGGGACGGCGTGACCGGCAAGGAGTTGTTCTCCGTCAAGGGCCATTCCGGTTTCGTCTACAGCGTGGCGTTCAGTCCGGACGGGCAGCGCCTGGCTTCGGCAAGCAATGACCAGACGGTGAAGATCTGGGACAGCGCGACCGGTAAGGAATTGATCTCCCTCAAGGGCCATGACGGTGAAGTCTTTAGCGTGGCGTTCAGCCCAGATGGCCGGCGGCTGGCGTCGGGGAGCGCTGACGGGACGGTGAAGATCTGGGACTGCGCCACTGGCAAGGAGTTGTTCTCCCTCAAGGGCCATTCCGGTTTCGTCTACAGCGTGGCGTTCAGCCCGGACGGCCAGCGGCTGGCTTCAGGGAACCTTGATTGCACGGTGAAGATCTGGGACATCGCGACAGGGAAGGAACTGGCCTCCCTCAAGGGCCATCACGGTGGGGGCGTGGTGAGCGTAGCGTTCCGCCCGGACGGTCAGTGCCTGGCCTCGGGAAGCTCGGACGGGACGGTGAGGATCTGGAACGCCACCACCGGCAGGGAGCTGTTCTCCCTCAAGGGCCATTCCGGTTGGGTGCATAGCGTGGCGTTCAGCCCGAATGGCCAGAGCCTGGCTTCGGGGAGCATGGACAAGACGGTGAAGATCTGGGACAGCGTGACCGGCGAGGAGCTGTTCTCCCTCAAGGGCCATGCGGGTGGGGTCTACAGCGTGGCGTTCAGCTCGGACGGCCAGTACTTGGCTTCGGGAAGCTGGGACGAGACTGTGAAGATCTGGGACTGCACGACCGCCAAGGAGCTGTTCGCTCTAAACCATCCCCCTCAAGTCAACAACGTAGCCTTCAGCCCGGACGGCAGGCGCCTGGCTTTGGGGAGTACGGAAAGGATCGTGAAGATCTGGGACAGCGTGACCGGCAAGGAGCTGTTCTCCCTCAAGGGCCATGCGGGTGGGGTCACGAGCGTGGCGTTCAGCTCGGACGGCCAGCGCCTGGCTTCGGGGAGCGAGGACAAGACGGTGAAGATCTGGGATAGCGTGACCGGCAAGGAGCTGTTCTCCCTCAAGGGCCATGCGGGTGGGGTCACGAGCGTGGCGTTCAGCTCGGACGGGCAACGCCTGGCTTCGGGGAGCGAGGACATGACGGTGAAAATCTGGGACAGTGTGACCGGCAAAGAACTATTCTCCCTCAAGGACCATGCCAATCAGGTCGATCATCAACTCCGTCGTCTGCCATATAGGGTCACTTGCGTGGCGTTCAGCCCGGACGGCCAGCGCCTGGCTTCGGGGGGTTGCTGGGGCTTCATCACTCTATGGGAGGCGAGCGTCTCTCCCGAAGTTCAGGACCGCCGGGCAGCCAGGCAACTGGTGGCCGATCTCTTCCGCCAGAAGGGCCTGCGCGACGACGTCCTGGAACGATTACGAACACTGCCCGGCATGAGTCCGTCCCACAGGCAGGAAGCTATCACTGTCGCCCAGACGTATCCCGAATATCCCTTGGCACTCAACATTCTCGCCTGGAAACTGGTGAAGGTGCCTGGCGGCGAGATGTCCGGCTATCGCAAGGCCGTGCGCTACAGCGAGGAAGCCTGTCAACTCGAACCCAAGAATGGCCTTTCGCTGAATACGCTGGGCGTGGCCTACTACCGCGTCGGCAATTACGAGAAGGCACTGGCGACGCTCCTGCGCTCGGATCCGATCAATAAGACCCAGTTCAAAGGCTCAATCCCCGCGGATCTCGCCTTTCTCGCCATGACACAGCAGCGTCTCGGCCACGCCAAGGAAGCACAGGCGGAGCTGCAGCGCCTGCGGGAGCGGATGAAGGAGCCTCGCTGGGCGCAAGACGCCGAAGCGCAGGACTTCCTGCGTGAGGCGGAAGCGCTGCTGGCAAACCCAAAAACGCCCGGCGACAAGTAAACGGGTGTGGGCGGCCCGAGGAAGGATGTGAGCACTTCCGAGTGGGATCAGTCCGTGCCCGAGCGAAGCGTCGAACGATCATGACCACGCATCGGTGTCGAAGCCGTCCGTTGCGGAGCAGTCTGCTTCGGCTGATTAGTCGTCGCAACCGGACGAAAGTTCTGCGATCCCATCAGGTTACGGTCGTCCCCGCATCGTCCGTAGCCACTCGATGGTTGGCGCCGGCGCGCCGTCGGGGATCGCCTCCCAGACGTAGACGGGGACGTCCGAGCGGTAGGCGTCCTCCTTCTCGCACAGGTTGAGGACGGCCTTCGTACACCACGGCGGCCGTGCCACGTCGCCGCCCATGTACAGTCCGTCCTCGACGCGGTCGTAATTCGCCACGTGCTGGTCGAGTACCCCCGCGAGCCAGAGCAGTGACAGCCAGGCCGCGCCACAGCCGTTGAGCAGCACGTCCAGGATGCTGCGCCGTGTGATTGTCATGTGACGGCAGCTCCCGCCCCCGGCCGGGGCGTCATTCCTTCGCGCCCGCCAGGCGCAGGACATAGACGGGTCCGGTGGCGAGGGACACGGCCAGGTGTCGGCTGTCGGGGGCGAAGGCCAGGCCGCCGGGGTTCTCCGCCAGGTCCCAGCCGTGCAGTCGCTTCCCCGTCGCCAGCTCCCAGACGACGACCGTGCGGTCGGGGCCGTAGGTCGCCAGCAGCCGGCCGTCCGGGCTCGGTACCAGCCGCCGCACCACGCCGGCCGGCCACGTCGGCGCCGCCGCCGCCTCCACCGCCGGCGGCCCCACCGTCCAGCGTTTCAGCGCCAGTTCGTTGGCGCACGCCAGAGCCTGCCTGCCGTCGGCGCTGAATGCGACGGCGTTGACCGGCAGGGCGTGCGACTTCCACTCACTGAGCGGGTTGACCTGCTCCACGTCCCACAAGCGCGTGGTGCAATCGACGTAGACGTACTTGCCATCCTTGACGACCAGCCGGCCGTCCTTGGTCTCGTACTCGCCGCCGCCGGTGAGGAAGTGGCGGCCGTCCGGGGCGAAGGCGGCGCCGGTGACCGGACTCATCTGCCCCTCGAAGCGGCGCACCTCACGGGTCCGGTCCAGGTCCCACAGGACCACGATCTTGCCGCCGGCCACCAGGAGCTGCCGGCCGGCCGGGCCAAACTCGAGGTGGCCGATGATGCCGTGCGGCAAGTCCTTGACCGTGCCCCGTTCGCGGCCGGAGGTGGGGTCGTAAAGGCGCACCGAGGCGCCGCCGCCGGCCGCGGCCAGCGTCTTGCCGTCCGGCGCGTAGGCCACCGTGTAGATCGCGATGTTGTCTCCCTTGAACAGCGAGCGCTCCTTCGGCTCCGTCCCGGTCAGGGCCCAAACGCGGATGGTCCGGTCGCTGCCGCCGGACGCGAGTGCCGTGCCGTCGGGGGCAAAGGCGACGCCGTAGGGCAGGCTCAGGTGGCCGCGCACCTCGAAGCGCTGCTTCGGTTTGCCGGCGAGGTCCCAGACGCGCACCGTGCCGTCGCTGCTGCCCGTCGCCAGCCACTGGTTGTTCGGCGCGTACGCCAACCCGGTGATGGGCCCGATGTGTCCCTCCAGGGTCGCGCGCTCCTTGCCCGTGACCACGTCCCAGAGACGGGCCGCGTTATCGCTGCCGGCCGAGGCGAGCGTGTGGCCGGTGTTGCTGAAGGCGAGGCTGTAGACCCAGCTGCCGTGCCCCTTGAGGGCGCCGCGCTCGGCGGCCTTCTCGGTGCCCAGCGTCCACAGGCGGATGGTGCCGTCGCCGCAGCCGACAGCCAGCAGCCGGCCCTCGCCGGCCAAGGCCAGGCAGCCGGCCCCCTTGGGGTGCCCGGGGAGCATGGGCCGTTCGCGCGCCACGTCACCGCTGACGTCCCACACCCGCACCGTCTCGTCGTAGCTGCCGGTCAGGAGCGTCTTGTTGTCGGGGGCGAAGTGTACGGCACTGATCGGCTTGGTGTGAACCCCGAGCTTGATCTTCGCCTTGCCGTCGGCGGGCGGCGGCACGTCCCAGACGTGGACGACATTGTCGGCCCCGCCGGCCGCGAGCATCTTGCCGTTGGGGGTGAAGGCGACGGCGTACAGGGCGGCGGAGGCAGCGGGCAGGACGGCCCCGGCCTTCGGCGGGTCGGCGGTCATGTCGTAGAGGTGGACGCTGCCGTCGTAACAGGCGGCGGCCAGCGTCTTGCCGTCGCGCGTCAGGGCCAGGCCGCCGGCGCCGTAGCCGAAGATGGCGCGCTGGCGCAGGGTGGCGGCGTCGAAGACGCGAATCCCGCCCACGCCGCCGCCGACGACCGTCTTCCCATCCGGCGTGACGACGACGGCCGAGGCGCCGCCGGCGTGCCGTCCCCGGTGCTCGCCCAGGACGGCGACCAACTCCTTCGGCTGCCAGGCGAATCGGTCGAGTTCGGGGATCTTGTTCGGGTCGAGATTGTCCAGGGGCGAGGGGAGTTTGCGCAGGCACTCGGCCGCCCGTACCGCGGCCCGGGTCCCCGCGTGATTTTGCCGGAAAGCGAGCAGGTCTTGCCGCAGCCGAGCGGCGTCGGCGCCGGACTCGACCCGGGCCAGCAGCGGCTTGAGTGCCGCCTCGGCCTTCTCCTCCGACGGCGCGAGATCGGCCCCACGGGCGAAGACCACGGGGACCAGGGCGGCGATGAGCAGCAGGGAGGCGCGGCGCGGCGGGACCATGAACACACCTGTCGGCAGGAAAAGTCGATCGAAGGAGGGCCCTGACTCACCGATTCTACCGCTGGTCACGTCACTTTTCCACAGGCGCAAGTGCAACAACATTCCGCAATGCTGTAGAACGACAGGGGGGTATCGGACCGCAAGGAGAGAGGAGGACGGCCGTGGACGACCTGCCGCGGATCGAACTGTTGGAGAAGACGCACGCATTTCCGGGAGTGTACGTCTTCAAGGTGATCGGCCGAACGGAGAGGGCCTTCGCCGAGCGCGTGGTGGCGGCGGTGCGGGACGAGTTGGCCTGCGAGGTGGACCCGCCGTTCCGGGTGCGCCAGGCGGCCGGCGGCCGGCACGTCGCCGTCACCGTGGAGCCGCAGGTGGCGACCGCCCATCAGGTGCTGGCCGTCTACCGCCGCCTGCGCGCGATGGCCGGGTTGGTGATGTTCCTCTGAGCCAAGTAGCTCGCCGCCGCAACGCGCTCAGGTTCCGAACAGCGACTTACACACCCGACCCGTACTGAGCGGCACCGTGCGGCCGAAGGCGTCGCGCACCTCGCCGGCGGGGTTGACGCCCAGGGCGTGCAGCACCGTCGCGCACAGGTCCTGCGGCGTGTACGGGTCGTCGGCGGGGAAGGCGGCGAAGCGGTCCGACCGGCCCAGCACGCGACCGCCGGCCGCAGGGCCACCCGCCAGGAGCAGCGAGTAGCAGCGTGCCCAGTGATCGCGCCCCGTCTCGTTGACGCCGTTGCCGGTGAACTGCCCGAACCGCGGCGTGCGGCCG
This sequence comes from Gemmataceae bacterium, assembly GCA_035266225.1. Classification (GTDB taxonomy): domain Bacteria; phylum Planctomycetota; class Planctomycetia; order Gemmatales; family Gemmataceae; genus DATFNV01. The sequence goes on along the minus strand of DATFNV010000132.1, from coordinate 13,849 downwards.
AACTCCCCCGTGGCGATGACCAGGGTCGATTCCAGCAACCCGCGCGCCCGCAGGTCTTCGAGGAAGGCCGGGAAGCACTGGTCGAACGGCGGCAGCAATTCCTCCTTCAGGCGGCGGTTATTGTTGAAATGCGTGTCCCAGTGCGGGTCCGGATTGTTCACCTTGCCGCCCCAGTAGACGGTCACCAGGCGCACGCCCGCCTCGACCAAGCGACGGGCCAGCAGCAGACTCTGCCCGTACTTGTGGCGGCCGTAGCGCTCGCGCACGCGCTCCGGCTCGCGGCCCAGGTCGAACGCCCGCCGCGTCTCGCCGGAGGTGAGCAGGGCCAGGGCGCGCCGCTGGTGCTGCTCGAACCGCTCCACCCCCGGGTCCGAAGCCAACCGCCCCAGACGATTGTCCAGGGCCTTCAGCAGCGGCTGGCGGCCGTCGAGACGCTCCGGCTCGCCGGCCAGGCCGTCCACGCGGAAGTCGTCGTCGTTGGGGTCGCCGAGGACGCGGAACGGAGCCGCCCCGGCCCCGAGGAAGCCGCCGTTCTGCCCGGGGGTGGTGTAGGGGCCGTCGGTGACCGGGTCGGGCAGCGAGACGGCGGTCGGCAGGTTGCGGCGCACGGGACTCTTGTAGGTGACCTGGGCGCCGAGGTGCGGAAAGTCATTCTCCGACGGGGTGAAGGCGATAAGGTCGCGCGGCGGCGCCTGGCCGGTGGTCACGGTGTAGGTCGCCGTGTTGTGATTGATGGCCGTGTGCGTCATCGAGCGGACGACAGTGATCAGGTGCGCGACGCGGGCCAGGCGCGGCAGGTGTTCGCACATCCGGAGGCCGGGGACGCTGCTGGCGGCCGGCTTGAACTCGCCGCGCACCTCCGGCGGGGCGGCCGGCTTCATGTCCCAGGTGTCGAGCTGACTGGGGCCGCCGTGCAGCAGGAAGAGCACGCACGACCGGACGACCGCCCCCTCGCCGGCGCGGAGCAGCTCGGGCAGCGACAGGCCGAGGGCGCCGAGGCTGCCCAGGCGCAGCCAGTCGCGGCGGGTGCAGGGACCATCGGGGACGCGGAGCATCGGCGGCTTTCCTCTTCCTACGAGGGTACGGGGCCGCCGGCCGAACGTCAGCAAGCCGGCGCGACTCTCGCAGCGTCCCTCGATCATCAAGCCGACAGCCCGGAGGCCAGCTCTTCGGGCTTCAGGGTCTCGGCGACGGTCAATTTCGCGTCCGCTTTGTGCAGTTTGTAGACCGACGCCGTGAAGGCGTAAGCCTCCTTTAGCGCCTTTTCCCCCAGCGCCTTGCCCGCCGGCGACACCCCGGCGGCGACGATCAGGCGGCGCGGGGCGGCCAGGGCGGCCAGGTGCGGCACGTCGCCGACGCGCAAGAGGCCCGGCGCCAGCAGCCCCATGTGCGTGCCGGTCGGGTACGCTTCCCCGCTGACGTAGCTCGTCGGCGCATCGACCGTCACGGCCGCGTTCACGCGGTCGTCGAGCAACCCCGCGGCGCAAAGGGCCACCAGCCCCGCCTGGCCGATCCCGACCACGGCGAAGCGCCGCCGGTCGAGTCCCGGTTGCAGTAGCAGCCAGTCGAGCAGGCACTGCACGTCGAAGACCCACTGCCCCAACAGCGGCCGGCCCATCCACAGGGCGTGCTCGGCGCTGGTGTGGTCCGGCGCGCCCACAACGGCATCGCCGGCCGGCTTCGTGTCGCCGGTCGCCCGCAGGTCGGGCGCCGATACCGCCCAGCCGGCGTCGAGCAGGGCCGCCGCCAGCGGATGCTTCAGCGCCGCGGACTTGCCCTCGAGGTGCAGCAGGACGCACGCGGGTTGCTTCCCCTTCACGCCCGGCTTGTAGCGGTGCAGCACCGGCACAGGCAGGTCCGGTTCGGGGGACACGGTCAACGGCAGCGTCGCGAAGTCGCCGGCCTTCTCGATCTCTCCCGTCTTTGCCGCCGCCTTCGGAGGCGCGGGGAAGTCGCCCAGGACCTGCTTGCGCAGCTGCGTCCGCATGAAGACCGCAGTGGACTCCCAATCCTCCGCGTGGTCGGCCTTCAGGCCGGCGAACTTCGCGAGCATTGTGTTGGCCTCGCGCGCGGCCAGACCCGGCGGGTAGAGGAAACCCCTGGGCCGCTTGTCGTCCGGGAAGACGGCGAGGTCTTCCGGCTTCTCGACGTCGTGTTTCGGCTCGGGGACCGGCTTGCCCTCGCCCTCGCCCCGGAGCCACAGCGCCATCCAGCCGTACATCGTCTCGCGCATCGCCTGATTGTAGGCGTGCGGCGACTCGAACGTCGCATGCTTCAGTTTCGCCTCCGCGCCCAGCAGTTTGAAGACCGGGCGGGCGCGGGCGATGCTCTTCTCCGCCTCGCCGACGCTAAACTGAAAGCCGTCCCTGGTCGCGTTGATGACCAGCAAGGCGCGCGGCGCCACCAGGGACAGCACGTCGCCCTCTTCGGCGAAGCGCAGGGCCCCCGGCAACACCTCGCAGACGCAGCAGGCGGCGTGCAGGTACGCCTGGTAGGTGCCGACGGAACAGACCGGCACGACGGCGCGGAAGCGCTCGTCGAGGGCGCCGGCGTACATGGTCTGGTTGCCGCCGCCGGATGCCCCAGTGATGCCGAGGCGGTCGCCGTCCACCTCGGGGCGCGTGAGCAGGTAATCCACGGCGCGGCGGTTGTCGTAGACCTGGCAGCCGAGCAGTGTCAGCCCGGCCGGCCACAGGGTGCTGCCGTAGAGGGCCCCGTGATAGGTGCCAGGGGCGGGCTTGGTGTAGCGCTCGCCGCTGCCGAAGGCGTCCACCGCCAGGACGAAGAAACCGAGCTTCACCAACCCCAGGCAGCGCGCCTGTACGACTGGATCGCGCCGCGCCCCGGCCCAGTGCCCGTGGACGACGAGCATGGCGGGCAACTTGGCCTTTCCTCCCTCGGGAACGTAGGCGTTGGCCGTCACCCACACGTCGGGGCGGCTCTGGAACAAGAGTTTTTCGATCCGGTAGCCGTCGCGCTTCAGGACGCCGACTTCCTTCGGCTCCAGGGGACACGCCTTGTCGGGCAGCGAACCCATCGCGGCAAACATCGCCTCGCGCAGTCTCTTGCGGGGTTCCTCCCAGTCCTTGCGCGAAGCCGGCGGCGCGTCCTTGTCGTGGAGGGCCTTCGCGTAGGTGCGCATCAGGTTGTCGAAGGCTTGCGGCTCGGGCATGGGGGAACTCCCTTGGGCCGCTTGCGGCTTAGCGTTCGCTTCACAAGGGTGAAGCGAACGCTAAGCCGCAAGCGGCAAGATTAGCGCTCGGGGGAACGGGGCTCGCGCTCGATGTCCGGCGGCGGCGGCGGATGGTCGCGCACCCGCCGCAGCAGTTCGTCCTTGACCTCTGGCGGCACGAACTTGTCAACGGCGCCTCCGAGCGTCGCGATCTGGCGAATGAGGCTGCTGCTGACGTGCGAAAACTCGTCCTTGGCCATCAGGAAAACCGTCTCGATCTCCGAATCGAGGGCGAGGTTCGCCAGCGACATGCTGAATTCGTATTCCATGTCGCTGGTGGTGCGCAGGCCGCGCAGCATCACCCGCGCCCCCACCTGGCGCACGAAGTGAACGGTCAGGTTGGAGTAGTAGCGCACCTCGACGTTGCGGAACGGCGCCACCACGCGGCGCACCTGATCGACGCGCTCCTTGGGGGAGAAGAGGGTGGCCTTCTCCGGGTTGATGCCGACGCCGACCACCAGCCGCTCGAAAATCTGGCTGCCCCGTCGGATGATGTCGAGGTGGCCGAAGGTGATCGGGTCGAAGGTGCCGGTGTAGACGGCGACCCGCCCGTCAGGCAGGGAACTCATGGCTAACCCCCCCGCGCGTGAGCACCTGGCGAGCGGGGGGCGTTAGCCCCCCCGGTGAGTCACCGGGGGGCTAACGCCCCCCGCTCGCCATACTGAATGAGTCACTCCAAGCCGAGCTGCAGCCGCGCCGCCTCGCTCATCAGGTCCGGCGTCCACGGCGGGTCCCACACCACCTGCACCTTCACGTCGGTCACGTCCGCCAACCCGCGCACCTTGCGCTCCACCTCCGGCGGCAGCGACCCGGCCGCGGGGCACGCCGGCGAGGTCAGCGTCATGCGGATGGTCACCGCGTTGGTCTCGCTGACGTCGATGCCGTAGATCAGCCCCAATTCATGGATGTTGACGGGGATTTCCGGGTCGTAGCACGTCTTGATCACGTCCACGATCCGCTCTTCCAGCGGCACCGGTGCGGGGGTCGCGGCCTCGGTCGGGGGTGCGGCGTTCGTCTCCATCGGCATGTCTCCTGTGGCTCATTTGGCGGCGGCAGGTTGCGGGGGAGCCAGCGTCGCCGCCAGCGCCCGGACGCGCTGCACCATCGCCGCCAGGCCGTTGCGCCGGCCCATCGTCAGATGTTGATCTAGACCCAGCCGGGCGAAGAAGCCTTCCACGTCGAAGGCCAAAATGTCCTCCGCTCGCTGTCCCGAATAGACTCGTTCCAGCACGCCGATCAGGCCGCGCACCAGGTCGGCGTCGCTGTCGGCCACGAACTCCAGCACGTCGTCGCTGCCGGGCTTCTTGCGGGCCGAGATGTGGACCGTGCTCTGGCAGCCGTGGACGCGGTTGCCTTCGGTCTTCAGGGCCGGCGGCATCGGCGGGATCTTCTTGCCCAGTTCGAGGATGTGGGCGTAGCGCTCCGACCAGTCGTCGAGGAACTCGAAGACGTCGGCCAGCTTGTCGGCCGCCTCCTGCGGGCTCGTCGCCGCCGCCTTCGCGTAGGACGCTTCCACCGGCGGCGCGGCGGTCGTCGGCCGCGCCTTCGCGGTCGCCTCGGCAACAATCCGGCGAAGGGTGGCGGCGAAATGGTCGATCTCTTCCGTCGTGTTGTACATGGCGAACGAGGCGCGGGCGGTGCCGGGGATGCGGAAGCGGTCCATCACCGGTTGGCAGCAGTGGTGCCCTGTTCGCACCGCGACGCCTTCCAGGTCGAGCTTGATGCCCACGTCCAGCGCCGACAGCGGCGGGTCCTCGACGATGAACGACAGGACGCCGACCTTGTGCGCCGCCGTGCCCAGGATGCGCACGCCGGGGATTTGCCGCACCTTCTCGGTGGCATAGCGCAGCAGCTTGTCCTCGTGCGCGGCGATGTTCTCCAGGCCGAGCGACTCGACGTAATCAATCGCGGCGGCCAGGCCGATGGCGCCGGCGATGTCGGGGGTGCCGGCCTCGAATTTGTTCGGCAGGTCGGCGTAGGTCGTCTTCTCGAAGGTCACCGAGGCGATCATGTCGCCGCCGCCCTGGTACGGCGGCATGGCGCGCAGGTGCCGCTCCTTGCCGAAGAGGACGCCGATGCCGGTCGGCCCGTACAGCTTGTGGCCGCTCAGGGCGTAGAAGTCACAATCCAGCTCCTGCAAGTCTACGCGCAGGTGGGCCACCGCCTGAGCCCCGTCGATCATCACCGGGACGCCGCGCCGGTGCGCCGCCTCGATGATGCGCTTCACCGGGTTGACGGTGCCCAGCGAGTTCGAGACGTGGACCACCGACACCAGCTTCGTGCGCGGGCCGAGGAGCTTTTCGTACTCCTCGAAAACGAATTCGCCGCGGTCGTCGATCGGCACCACGCGCAGCCGGGCCCCCTTCTCCTCGCAGAGCATCTGCCAGGGGACGATGTTGGAGTGGTGCTCCATGTGCGAGACGATCAGCTCGTCGCCGGGGCGCAGGTTGGCCCGGCCGTAGGTCTGGGCGACGAGGTTGATGCCCTCGGTGGTGCCGCGCGTGAAGAGGACCTCGCGGGCCGACGGGGCGTTGAGGAAGCGCTGCACCTTGACGCGGGCCTCCTCGTATTCGCGCGTGGCCAGCTGGCTGAGCAGGTGGACGGCCCGGTGGATATTGGCGTTGTACAACTCGTAGTAGCGGCGGAGGGCGTCGATGACGGCCGCCGGCTTCTGCGTGGTCGCGGCGTTGTCGAAGTAGACCAGCGGCTTGCCGTGGGCGGTGCGCTGCAGGATCGGGAAGTCGTCGCGGACCTTGCGCAGGTCGAACAGCGGCGGCAGCGCCTTGGAGTGGGCCTGCGGCCTGGGCTCGTAAGGGGGGAGGATGCTCATGGGGCCTCCTGGGCCGTGCCGTCCGGCACCTTGCGGCTGGCGAAGAGGAGCTGTTCCAGCTCACTCCGCAGTCGGTCGATCTTGATGCGGCCGACGACGTCGTTGGCGAAGGCGAAGGTGAGCAGGGCGCGGGCCTCCTCCGCGCCGATGCCGCGCGTGCGCAGGTAGAAGACCGCCTCGGCGTCGAGTTGGCCGACCGTGGCGCCGTGCGTGCATTTGACGTCGTCGGCGAAGATTTCCAGCTGCGGCTTGGTGTCGATGACGGCGTCGTCGGAGAGGAGCAGGGTCTGATTGGTCTGCTTGGCGTCGGTCTTCTGGGCGTCCTGGTGGACGTAGATCGTGCCGCTGAAGACGCCGCGCGATTTGCCGTCGAGGATGCCCTTGTACAGCTCGTGGCTGGCGCAGTGCGGGCTGGCGTGGTCGATGCGCGTGTGGTTGTCGATGAGCTGCTCGCCGCCGCCGACGTACAGGCCGTTGAGGGTGCATTCGCTCCCCTCGCCGTCGAGGTAGGCGTTGACGTCGTTGCGCGCCAGCTTGCCGCCGAAGGCGATGTTGTGCGACGAGAAGTTGCTGCTGCGGCCCATCCGCACCTGGATCGTGGCGACGTGGAAGGCGCCGTTGCCCTCGCGCTGGACCTTGTAATGGTCAAGGATCGCCCCCTCGTCAAGGACGATTTCGGTGACGGCGTTGGTGAAGTAGGCGACGCCAGCTGGGCCGTTGTAGGTCTCGCAGAAGGTGGCCTGGCTGTTGCGGCCGGCGACGATCAAGACGCGACGATGCCAGACCAACGGGCTGTCGATGGCGCTCGCGAAAAAGTTCAGTCCGATCGGCTCCTGGAACACCCGGTCCGGCGGGATGTAGACGAAGGTGCCATCCTGCAGGAAGGCGGTGTTGAGGGCGGTGAACGCATGCTCCTCGAAGTCGGCATAACGAGCGAGGTGCGGCTCGACCAACTCAGGATGTTCGGCGATGGCCTGGACGAGGTCGCAGACGATGACGCCGTCGGGGTACATCAACTCCGGGCCGTCCCCGGATGGCGCCATCTGAAAGGGAACTCGCGTCAGCGAAGCCAGCGGAGTGAAGCGCCAGTCCTCGTCTTCGAGGGTGGGGAAGCCGAGGCCCGCGAAGCGCTCGATGGCGTTGTGGCGCAGCTTCACCAGGGCCGGGCGGTCCTTGGCGCGGGCCGACTCGAAGCGGGCGAAGGCCGACAGGTAGGTGTCTTTGTCGTCGATCAGTGCCGTCATGGGTGTCCCTGTTCAGCGCTTGCGATTTATCGGTTCGCGAAACGATGAATCAAGCGGCTTGTTACGCCTGCGCCGGTTGCGGCTTCTTGGCGATTTCCGCGTCGCTCCAGCCGAATTCCTGGTACCCCTTCGCCTCCAGCTCCAGCGCCAGTTCCTTGCCGCCCGACTTGACGATGCGCCCGCTGACCAGGACATGCACGAAGTCGGGGACGATGTGGTTGAGCAGCCGCTGGTAATGGGTGATGACCAGGATGCCGCGCTCCTTGTTCCGCAACGCGTTGACGCCGTCGCTGACGATGCGCAGGGCGTCGATGTCGAGGCCGGAGTCGGTCTCGTCCAGGATGGCCAGCTTCGGGTCGAGGACGGCCATCTGGAAGATCTCGTTGCGTTTCTTCTCGCCGCCGCTGAAGCCCTCGTTGACGGGGCGCTTCAGCAGGTCGTCGCTCATCTGCAGGATCTTCGACTTCCGGCGCAGAAGGGCGAGGAACTCGGCGGCGTCCAGCTCCGGCTCGCCCTTGTGCTTGCGGATGCTGTTCACGGCCGCCTGGAGGAAGATGCGGTTGCTGACGCCGGGAATCTCGACGGGGTACTGGAAGGCGAGGAACAGCCCCTCGCGCGCCCGCTCCTCGGCGTCCATGTCCAGCAGGTCTTTGCCGTTGAACAGGACGTTGCCCTCGGTCACCTCGTAGGCGTCGCGGCCGGCGAGGACCCCGGCGAGGGTGCTCTTGCCGGAGCCGTTGGGCCCCATGATGGCGTGGACCTCGCCGGGGTTGATCTTCAGGTTGATGCCGCGGAGGATCTCTTTGTCCCCGACGCGGGCGTGCAGGTTGAAAATGGTCAGCATGGGTTGTGTCTACTTAAGTCCTCGGTGGGGTAGCCTGCAATTCCACGGCATGAGAGTCCAGTTCCTCCTTCAAGGCCTGATTTCGGTCCTTTGCCTCTTCCAGCGTTTGCCAGGGACTCGGCGGCGGGCTGGGGTTGTGTATGCCGTCTGCAGGTATGCCCTGCGCCGAGAGTTCCCGCTGGTAGGCAGTCAAGAGCCACGACAGGTCCGTATAGTAGATTCCCTTGCCCCTCAGATCCGTAGTCGCCGGCCCACCGAACGGCGGCCCGTGCGTGACCTCATAAACGTAGGCGTCCAGAAACTCCCGTTCCTTTGAAGTCAGGGGCATGCCAGGGACCCTCAAGGGTTGTTCATCACAAACTGATCGGCTTGCTGGACCTCAGTTACACTCCAGAGGCGGGCGTATGGGCCTCCCTCTCGAGTCTTCAAATAATCCGCCAACAGTTTGCCGACACCCAGGGCGCACCACCTGGCTGCCTGAATCACATCCCTGTTGACCTTCCCCACCCCGTTGCTTGGTGGGGCCAATGTAAGTGGCAAATGCCAGTTATCGTGCATCACAACCGCACCACAAAGAGGACATTCCATGCCTGCCGCGCCTTGGAAAATCAGCACCTGGTCAGGGAAAGTGTGCCATTCCCGATGCCAGTCTGGCACGACCGCTCCACAGGAGGGGCATTTCTCGTTGGGCGGCATACGCAGCACTCCCCCTTGTCTTAGCCGACGCTTCCCTCCAAGCTCACGCCAAGCAGCTTCTGCGCCTCGACGGCGAACTCCATCGGCAGGTTCAAAAACACCTGCTTGCAGAATCCATTGACGATCATGTTGATCGCGTCCTCCGTCGAGAGGCCACGCTGCTTGCAGTAGAAGATCTGGTCCTCGCCGATCTTCGACGTGCTCGCCTCGTGCTCCACGCGCCCTGTCGGGTTGCGCACCTCAATGTAGGGGAAGGTGTGGGCCCCGCAGCGGTCGCCCAGCAAGAGCGAGTCGCACTGCGAGTAGTTGCGGGCGTTCTGCGCCCCCTTCATGATCTTCACCAACCCCCGGTAGGTGTTCTGCCCGTTGCCGGCCGAGATGCCCTTCGAGACGATCGTGCTCTTCGTGTCGCGGCCGATGTGGATCATCTTCGTGCCGGTGTCGGCCTGCTGCTTGTGGTTGGTCAGGGCGACCGAGTAGAACTCGCCCACCGAGTCGTCGCCCAGCAGGATGCAGCTGGGATACTTCCAGGTGATCGCCGAGCCGGTCTCCACCTGCGTCCACGAAATCTTCGACGCCCGGCCGGCACACTTGCCGCGCTTGGTCACGAAGTTGTAGATGCCGCCGCGGCCTTCCTTGTCGCCGGGGTACCAGTTCTGCACCGTCGAGTACTTGATCTGGCTGCCCTCGCCGGCCGCCACCAATTCCACGACCGCCGCGTGCAGTTGATTCTCGTCGCGCATCGGTGCCGTACACCCTTCGAGATACGAAACGTAGGCGCCTTCTTCCGCGACGATCAGCGTCCGCTCGAACTGGCCCGTGTCCTTGGCGTTGATGCGGAAGTAGGTGGACAGTTCCATCGGGCAGCGCACCCCCTTTGGGATGTACGCGAACGAGCCGTCGCTGAAGACCGCCGAGTTGAGGGCCGCGTAGAAGTTGTCGTTGTACGGCACCACCGAGCCGAGGTACTTCCTGACCAGCTCGGGATGGTTCTGTACTGCCTCGGAGAAGGAGCAGAAGATGATGCCCAGCTCGGCCAGCTTCTCCTTGAAGGTCGTGGCCACCGACACGCTGTCGAAGACGGCATCGACGGCCACGCCGGTCATGCGCTTCTGCTCGTCCAGCGAGATGCCGAGCTTCGCAAAGTAGCTGAGCATCTCCGGATCGACCTCGTCCAGGCTGGTCAGCTTCTTCTTCGCCTTGGGGGCGGAGTAGTAGATGACGTCCTGGAAATCGACCGGCGGGTAATGGACGTTCGGCCAGCGCGGCTCCTTCATGGTCAGCCAGTGGCGGAACGCCTTGAGGCGCCATTGCAGCATGAACTCGGGCTCGTTCTTCTTGGCCGAGATCAGCCGGATGACGTCTTCGTTCAGGCCGCGCGGCACCGTGTCGGCTTCGACCTCGGTGTAGAAGCCGGCGCTGTACTCGCGATTGGCCAGTTCCTGAATCGTGCTCGTGGCAGTAGTCATCGGCTAAACCACTTCGGGATTGGGGGCGGTCGAAACAGAAATCACAGGCAACAGGGGGCTGTCGGGCCGCAGCACGGCCTCGGCCAGCCGCGCCCGCAGCAATTCGGTCAGGCGTCCCTCGCTCTGCAGCAGGTCGGCCAGGGTGATGCGGTCCAGGGACTTGCGCATCCACTCTTCCAGCGTGTGCCAGAGGGCGCGGAGGGTGCAGCCGCCGATGTGGACACAACGGCCGTCGGTCGTCTCGGTGCCCGGGTGTTTGCTGCAGAAATGGGGCTCGTCGAAGAGCGGCTCGCCCAAGGCCGTCATCACCGAACCGAGGCTGATCTCCCCGGGAGAAGCGGCGAGCCGGTACCCGCCGGCGCGGCCGCGAACGCTGTCGATCAGCCCCGCCTGGCGCAGCACGGCCAGCAGCTTGGCGACGTAGGGGACCGACAGTCCTTCATCGGCGGCGATCTCGGGAATCGTCAGCGAGCGGCCGTCGTCCGCGCGGGCCAACCGCAGCAGGCAACGCAGCCCGTATTCTTCCTGGGACGTGATCTTCATACTTCCCTCGCACCACCGCCAAGCGTCTCTCTAATCCATGATATAAATCTTTACTTTCTTGTCAAGTATATTCAACTCTGTCGTTAGTTACGACAGGTCAAAGTGTTGCGACAACCGCAGCCGGCGTGAGGCCGTCTATTCGGCATTCTAGGAAAACCGTACTTTTCCATCAAGATTAATCGCGCGAAAAAGTGAATGGGTTGCGATGGCCGGGGGGCGTGTTTGGGCCGCTTGCGGCTTCGCAGGCCTTGCGAAGCCGCAAGCGGTCCCTTGTTCACGACCTCCCGTACAGCCCCATCAATTGCCCCTCGGCCAGGACGTGTCCCTTGATGGCGTCGAGTACCTGCTGCCGGGTGGCGCCGGCGGGCAGGTCGAGCTTCGTGTCGAGGGCGTACAGTTTGAAGAAGTAGCGGTGCGGCTTGCCCTTGGGCGGCGACGGCCCGCCGTAGCCGATCTTGCCGAAGTCGTTCTTCCCCTGGCGGGCGCCGTCGGGCAATTCCTTCTCCTTCGACACCCCTTCCGCGAGATTGGTCTTGTCGGCCGGGATGTTAAAGAGGACCCAGTGCGTCCAGTTGCCGCGCGGGGCGTCGGGGTCCTCGCAGACCAGGGCGAACGATTTGGTGTTCGGCGGCGCCCCGCTCCAGCGCAGCTCCGGCGACACGTCGTCGCCGTCGGCCGTGTGTTTGACGGGGATGCGATCCCCTTCGGCGAAGGCCGGGCTCGAAACCTGTATGCTCACGGACGATCCTCCTTTGCAGCCTCCCAGGAAGAGCAAGGCAGAAACCGACAGCAGTAGTATCCGAATCACCAGAGTCGCCCTCAAGTGGCGGCGTGGGCCGGCGCCAGGTGGCGGGCGAACCAGTCGGCGGCCAACCGGGCCACCTCCTCCAGGGCGCCCGGCTCCTCGAACAGGTGCGTCGCCCCGGGCACGATGCGCAGCTCCTTTTCTCCTCCGAGCAGTTCCAGCGCCCGTTCGTTGAGGTCGATCACCGGCGCGTCGGCGCCGCCGACGATGAGGAGCGTCGGCGCGTGAACGCGCAGCAGGGCCGGCCCCGCGAGGTCGGGGCGACCGCCGCGCGACACGACGGCCCGCACCACGTCGGGGCGGTCGGCCGCGGCAAGCAGTGCCGCCCCGGCGCCGGTGCTGGCCCCGAAGTAGCCGATCGGCAGCTCGTCCGTCAGGGGGTGTTGCCGCAGCCAGTCGGTCGTGCCGATCAGGCGCAGGGCCAGCAGTTCGATGTCGAAGCGCAGGTGGCGCGTGTACTGATCGACACTTTCCTCGTCGGCCGTCAGCAGGTCGATGAGGAGTGTGCCCAGGCCGGCCTGGCGCAGGACGCGCGCGACGTACTGATTGCGCGGGCTGTGCCGGCTGCTGCCGCTGCCGTGTGCGAACAGGACCACCCCGTGCGCCCCATCCGGCACAGTCAGATGCCCTTGCAGTTCGACCCCGCCCGTCCTAACGCTCACTTCGCGGTCGGCGGTGGGTCGCGATTGTACCCTATCCATCGCCCCATCCTCCCTTTACAGCGCGGGCGTTTCACCGTAGCATTCGGCAAGTGGTTCCGAGAGATGACAGGATGCATCTCCCGTGCCGCCGGCGCGCCGTGGTGACAAGCTGCCAGCTTGTCGTCTTCCTCCGACAAGCTGGCAGCTTGTCCCCACGGGGTGGGTGCCGGGCGAGAATCGGCCCGCCGCGCGTCCCGTCACGGAAAGACGGGAACCCAGGTTCCTGTACGAAGTGGGGAGAATGCCGTCCATGCAGACGAGTGAACCGCGGGCGAAGCACGAGCGTCGCCGCCCCTACGTGATGGCCGTGGTGCTGGGCACGGCACTGACCGCGCTGGGCTCTGCCCCGGCCAGTGCCGCAACGACCGAAACCACCCTCCGCGCTGTCAACGACCTCAGCCGCTACTGCACCACCTGCTGGCGCAACGCCCGGCTGCACCCCGACGTCTGGACCGACTGCACGCAGGAGGTCTTCAGCCGCCTGTTGCAGCGCGTCGAGCCCGAGTCGTGGACTCGGCTCCTGAAAGATGACTGCGAGGAGCGGCGCGAGCTGCTGCGGGCCATCGACGCGGTCAAGAAGCGCACGCAGCGCAGCAAACGCTGGGCGCCGGAGCCGGCCGAAGGCGTCGCCGACCGCCGCGACCTGCACCGCCGCTCGGTGGCCGACCAGCGTGAGGCCGTCGCCCTGGCCTCGGCCGAGCTGCTCAGCGAACGTCAGCAGCGCATCATGCAGCTCAGCTTTGACGGCTGGAGCGTCCACGAAATTGCCAGGGAACTGCGCACGCCGCCCGAGCGCGTCAGCGACGAGAAGTACAAGGCCATCCGCAAGTTGCGCTGCCGATTGGGCGAGGAATAGACCACGGATTGGACGGATGAGACGGATTTTCACGGATCCGATCCGTGGTCTATTCCTCCCCGGATTCGGCTCGCACAATCAGATCCCCCAACCGTGGTGCTTCGGCAACGGCAGCGGCGCGAAGACCTGAACGTCGGCACTGCCCGTGATTGACGGGGTCGTGCTGTTGTCGGTCACGGTGAGCGACTCCTGGCCGGTCGTGCCGAACGTCACCCAGAACACGTGTTGCCCCTTGTCGGACGAGACGAAGGGATAGGTGAAGTTGGACAGCGCGGTGGCGGTCCCGTTCCGGGTTGCGCTCACCGTCGCCGCCGTGTCGGTGCTGGTGAAGGTGACGGTGCTGGCGTAGCCGGTGATCACCTGGTCGGCGGCGTTGAGGGCCTCGACGACGACCGGCGTGGCGGAGCCGGAAATCCCGGGTCGGGCGACGTATCAGCCCAATAAGTCTGGGGGAGAGCAGCTGCGCCGGGCTTTCTGCTGCGTAGAATCGAGCATGACCCTGGCGCTGCCTGACATCCCCGAATCCGAGCGCACCCCGCTTGTCCTCACCCTGCTCGACCTCATCCACCTGCGGGATGAGGAGATCGCGCGCCTCCGCGACGAGATCGCCCTCCTCAAGGGCCTCAAGC
>DATFNV010000131.1:0-4823 GCA_035266225.1 Gemmataceae bacterium | reverse complement strand
GCTCGCTGGTGTCGAAGGAGGTGGGCAGCGACGACAACGACCTGCCGAACTTCGTCAGCATCGCACCGCAGCGCTTCTTCAGCCCGCAGGCGTTCAACGGCGGCTTCCTCGGCCCGCAGTACGCTCCGCTCGTCGTCGGCGGCAACGGCCTGCCCATTCAGAACGCCCCCGAGTCGGCCCTGACCGTGCAGGACCTCGACCTGGCGGTGGGCGTCACCAAGGAGCAGTCCGAGGTGCGCGCGGGCCTGTTGCAGTCGCTGGAAAGCGACTTCGTGTCGAGCCGGCCGGGCCTGAGCACGCAAGCCCACCAGGCGGCCTACGGCCGGGCCCTGCGGCTGATGCGCTCGCAGGCCGCCAGGGCGTTCAACCTCGAGGAGGAGCCGTCCAAGCTCCGCGACCGCTACGGCCGTAACACCTTCGGCCAGGGCTGCCTCCTGGCCCGCCGCCTGGTGGAGCGCAACGTGTCCTTCGTCGAGGTGACGCTCGACGGCTGGGACACGCACCAGGACAACTTCAACCAGGTGAAGCGCCTCAGCGAGACCCTCGACCCGGCCTGGGCCACGCTGATGGCCGACCTGAAGGAGCGCGGCCTGCTCGACACGACCCTGATCGTGTGGATGGGCGAGTTCGGCCGCACGCCGCAGATCCAGCGGGGTCAGCCGTTCCGTAGCGGTGGCGGCCGCGACCACTTCCCCGCCGCCTGGAGCACGGTGCTGGCCGGCGGCGGCATCAAGGGCGGCCAGGTCGTCGGCAAGACCAGCAAGGACGGCATGACCGTCGAGGACCGCAAGGTGGCCGTCACCGACTTCCTGGCCACCGTCTGCGTCGCCCTGGGCATCGACCCGACCAAGCAGAACCAGTCCAACGTCGGCCGGCCCATCCGCATCGTGGACAAGGCCGCCACGCCGATCAAGGGGGTGGCCGTATGAACCGCTTTCTAGCCCTTGTGCTGTGTCCCTTGTCCCTGGTTCTCCTGACGGCCCTCTCGGTCCCCGCCCAGGTGCCGCCGCCGCTGGCGACGGTGCCGCCCGCGGTGCAAGGGGCGCCTGACGAGACACAGACGCTCGTCTACCTCGGCGAGACCGGGCCGACCCTGGTGCGCCTGCACCTGATCGTCGATGGCAAGCCCTTCTCCGCCGCCGGGGACCCCTTCCTGAAGAAGCTGTTCGACTACGCCGACGTCAACGGCGACGGCATGCTGAGCAAGGAAGAGGCGGCCCGCTTGCCGACCCTCGCGATCCTGCTCTCCCACTACAGCGGGGCGCTCGGCATCTTCGAGAACGCGGGGGCCGCCGTGCCCTTCGCCGAGCTGGACGCCAACAAGGACGGCAAGGTCACACTCGACGAGCTGAAGGCGTACTATCGCAAGACCGGCTTCGGCGCCTTCCAGCTGCGCGGCACCGGCGGCGAGGGGCGGTCGGGGTTGCTGACCGAGGCCCTGTTCAAGCACCTCGACCGCAACGGCGACGGCAAGCTGTCGCGCGAGGAGCTGGCCGGCGCCGACGAGACGCTGCACCACCTCGACATCGATGAGGACGAGATGATCGGCGAGGACGAGCTGGTGTCCGACGCCAACCCGTACGGGCAGATCTTCTTCGGCGGCCGCGACATGGGTGGCCCAGCCAGCCCGTTGTTTCAGATACACTCCCCTGCCGAACCGCCCGGGAAGTTGACGAAGGCGCTCCTCGAGCGCTACGACAAGGACAAGAACGGCAAACTGAGCCGGGCCGAGTCGGGCCTCGACGAGGCGACCTTCGCCCGCCTCGACGCCAACAAGGACGGCCAGCTCGACGCCGGCGAGCTGGAGAAGTGGCTCGCCGGGCCGTCGGACCTGGAGCTGACGGTGCGCCTCGGGCAGCTGCCGCCGCGGCGGCAGCCGGGCGGCCTGCTCAAGGCGGTGGTGGGCGCCGGCCGCGGCGCGTCGCCGGACGCGGCCGTGGAGGTGTCGCCGGACAAGGCGTGGCCGCTGGCCGCGGCCACGCGGGTCCAGGGCGGGGGCATCGTGCTGACGCGCGGCGTCGCCGAGATCGACCTGCGCGGCGACAACAGCCGCCAGTTCTTCGCCAACAACAACTTCTACGTCCAGCGCTTCCGGATGGCGCTGAAGGACAACAAGGATTATCTCACCAAGGCGGAGGCCGAAAGTGCGCGCTTCATGCGCGGCCTGTTCGCCTTCGCCGACCGCGACGGGGACGGCAAGCTGACCGAGAAGGAGCTGACCACCTTCTTCGACACCATCGCCGGAGGGGTCAGCGCCTTCGCGACGCTGACGATAGCCGACCACGGCGCCGGGCTGTTCGAGCTGATCGACAGCAACCGCGATGGCCGGCTGAGCATCCGCGAGCTGCGGACGGCGTGGGACCGCATCGCCCCGTGGGACAAGGACAAGGTGGGGGCGGTCACGCGCGCCCAGATCCCGCGGCAGTACCAGTTGACCCTGCGCCAGGGGCCGGCGGACGACAACGGCCGCTTCCGGGGGGTGTCCATGAGGAGTAACGTCGGTGGGATGTACCCCGGCGCTTCCGGGCGCGGCCCGCTGTGGTTTCGCAAGATGGACCGCAACGGCGACGGCGACGTGTCGCGTCGCGAATGGCTGGGGAGCCTGGACGACTTCAAGAAGATCGATACCGACGGCGACGGCCTCATCAGCCTCGAAGAGGCACAAAAGGCCGACGCCTGGTTCCGCGAGAAGCTGAAAGAGAAGAAGTGACCCGCCGCCGGCCCGCTTGCCGTGTCGCGCGAGCGCGACACGGCAAGCGGGCCTCCTTTCGCAACGCCTTCAAGTCGTGTACCCTGAAGGGCATGCAGTACCCGCACGAAACCCTGGTCCTGGCCGGCGTTCGGCTCGCGGGGAAGGCCGCTGAGCCGGCCCCGCCTGCCGAGGTAGTCGCGGGCGCGCCCGGTGAAAAAGATGACAAAGAGGACGCTCGGAGCTTCTCGTGCCGAACTCCAGTGGCACCCCAGCAAATGTTCCCCAGACGCTCAAGGATGTCGCTCTGCCGGGCCGCATCCGCGCCGCCGGCGGGGCCAGCCTGAAGGAAGCCGGGGAGTTCTTTGGCTGGGAGCCGGTGCAGGTCACCAAGACCGCTGCCGATTTCACGAAAGACCAATTGCTCGCAAAAGGGTGGACAAAGGAGCGGCTGGTGGATGTCGCCGAGGGCTACGAGCACATCAACAGGATTACCCCAAACAACCCGAGCGCGAAGGGGCGGGCGGCACAGCTGCGAGAGATTGCCAAACTGCTCGACTGAGGAGAACGGAAATGGTTCACCGCAACCAGTTTGTTATCCGCAACGACCTGCCCAAACCACTGACCCTGAACATCGAGCCGGAAGGTGCTTTCTTTCCCTTGGGCAAGGGAGAAGAGGTGTCGGTGACAGACGTCTTCACGTCGGCTCCTGTTACCGTGAAGCTGACCAAGTCTGACAAAGGCGAGCCGATTGTTTCCATCTGGCCCGGCGATGGAGATGTCAGGGTTGAGAAGGACGGCGTCGATGTGTTCGACCTGATCCAGAAGGGAGTCGGCCTCTGAGAAGTGAGGGCGGCGAACCAGGCGCTGCAGGTGTCTGACAGCGGCAAGAACGAAGCGCACACAAGCCTGAGGCGCCAGCGAAGGGGGACGCCCGCACACAAGCCTGAGGCGCCAGCGAAGGAGCAACGGCCTCCTTCGCTGGCGCCTCAGGCTTGTGTGAGGGGTTTCCTTGCCGAACGATGAATGTCAAGCCCCCGTCTGCATGCTGTAAAAGGGGCGGCCTTCACTCGTCTCAGTGGCCTCTGGCTGGCCCGCACGAAGATCACCGACGCCGGGCTGGCCCAAGTGGCCGGATTGACGGACCTCGACTACCTCACGTTGGCCAAAACGGGGGTGACAGACGCCGGGCTCGCTCACCTCAAACCGCTGATGAAACTCGAACAACTCAACCTCTCAGACACGAAGGTCACGGGGAAGGGCCTGGACCAACTCAAGGAGCTGCAAGCGCTCGTGCGTCTCTACCTGGACGGCTGTCCGGTGACCAACGATGGACTGGCCCACGTCGCGACCCTAACCGGTCTGAGGAGCCTGTCCTTGAACCGCTCGACCGTCAGCGACGCCGGCCTGGCCTGCCTGGCCGCGCTGCCGAACCTCGGCTCGCTCATGCTGACCAAGACGGGGGTGACGGACGCTGGCGTCGCGCACCTGAAGTCGCTCAAGAAGCTCTACTCTCTTAATCTGTCGGGCACGAAGGTCACGGGGAAGGGCCTGGACCACCTCAAGAAACTGCCGGCGCTCGCTCTGCTCCTCGACGGTTGCGACCTGACCGACGGCGGCTTGGCCCAGGTCGCGGCCCTGACGCCACTGGAAATCCTGTCGCTGTCGCGGACCAAGGTCAGCGACGCCGACCTGGCGCGCCTGGCGAAGCAGGCGCAGGGCGACCAACTCGCTGAGGCGCAGGCCCAGGGCCTAGTCGGTGCGGAGTAGGGTGCGGTCGCGGTCGTTGGCGGCGGCGTCGAAGAGGCGGCTGACCTCGTCCGGGGCGAGGACGGTTGGGAGCTTTTTGGGTCGTTTGCCGTAGGCGATCTTGTGGACGACGTCGGGCCGGCCCAGGGTGACGGCGTAGAAGAAGCGCAGGCCGGCGGTAACCTGGTTGAGTTGGCTGAAGGAGACACGTTGGGCGACGAGCTGGAGTTGGAATAGGCGGACCTGTTCCGGGGCGAGTTGATCGGGCGCGATGCGGAAGTGTCGTGTGAGCTTGACGACGGCGGCGACGTAGGCTTCGATGGTGCGCGGCGAGTAGTTGCGGAGGCGCAGGTCGTCGATGAGTCGCTGGCGCAAGGGGGTCATG
>DATFNV010000130.1:0-47368 GCA_035266225.1 Gemmataceae bacterium | reverse complement strand
GCCATGCTTGCGAGCTTTTCGGATGGCTATAGATGATGAAAACCGCCAGGCCTTGCTGTAACGTCCAGAGGCGTAATGATTTACGCTGCTTACTGCCCCAATGCCCGTTTGAGCGACCGTCAAAGTCTGCGTTGACCCTGGAGCACCCCCCCCGTTCCCGGGGCCAGATCAAACCGGGTGACAGGCTGCGGGGCCTCTCCCCGGTTGAGCTGGAGGTTGACCCCGCAAATCGCTTCGGCCCAATTTCCTCCTTGCCGAATCGTTTCATTGCCCCCCCGAAGGGTGTCTACCAAAGTGGTGAAACGAATGGGTTGTCGGCGGCGCAAGATGGTGAAGGACAAGGACATCGGGAAACGCGATTCGTTTCACCGGCCCGTGAAACGAATCGGCCCCTGGCACATCCTGCGGCCAGGAATGCCGATGGCTGCTCGATGACCGCAGCTAGATTATCGCTGAACTGCGCGTTGTTAATCCTGCGGCCCAGGGATGCCGATGGCTGCTCGGGGGGAATTCGTCATCCCTCCAGCGCGAAGCGCCGGCCGGCGGGGCGAACCGTTCGCGCGGCCCGAGTTATTCGGGCATGGTTCAGAACGGGGCAGTTTCGGGTGACGCGGCCGTAGGTCAGGCTTTCCAGCCTGACTCGCTGCTTGTCAGGCTGGAAAGCCTGACCTACGGCGCCAAGTGTTACCCCGGCTTGAACCATGCCGTTATTCGCCTGGCCCTCACCGGCCGCTTGTGAGAACCTACAATGGTGATGGGGCGCTTCCCCTGAGAAGCCGGCGCCCCGTGCGTTGCTCCAGGTCATCCGTCCCCGTTGCCGGGGTCGTGAGCGGAGGACACGGCATGCCGAACCCGGAGAAGGCCTTGGGAGGGGACGGCGTCGCCACCCTCGTCCCGACCGAGGTATTTAGCGGCGACGAGGCGCTGCCGGTCAGCCGCTGCTTGCACATCCACCGCCTCATGGTCCGCACGCGCGCCCTGGAAGAGCGGATGATCAAGATGAGCAAGTCGGGCGAGGGCTACTTCTGGATCGGCGGTCCCGGCGAGGAGGCCTTCAACGCCTGCCTCGGCCTGCAAGTGAAGAAGGGCGAGGGCCCCCCCTACGATTACCTGATCCTGCACTACCGCAACAGTGCCACGCTCGTCGCGATGGGCATGCCGCTCCTGGAGGGCATCCGCCAGATGGCGATGACCGTGACCGACACGCATTCGCGAGGCCGCAACTTCGCCAGCCACTACGCCGCGCGCCAGTGGAACGTCCTGCCGATCACGTCGGTCATCGAGCTGCGGCACACCATCGCCCCGGGTTGCGCCCTGATGCAGAAGCGGCACGGCGGCGACGGCATCACGATCGTCACCGGCGGCGACGCGGGGACGGCCGAGGGCGACTTCGCCTCGTGCCTGATCTGGTCCACGCGGCCGGGCAACGAGGTGCCGGTGCTGATCGTCGTGCAAAACAACAGCTGGGGCATCTCGACGCCGGCCTGTGCGGTCCGCGCGGAGAAGCGGATCATCGACCGGGGCAAGCCGTTCGGCATCCCCGGCGAGGTCGTGGACGGCAACGACCCGGTCGCGAGTTGGCACGCCATCCGCCGGGCGATGGCCTACTGCCGCCGCGAGCGCCGGCCGTTCCTGCTGGAGGCGATGGTCTCGCGGCTGTACGGCCATTCGTCGTCGAGCGGGGCCCTGCGCGTCAAGGGGGAGCCGGACTGCATCGACCTGTTCGAGCACAAGCTGCTCGAAGCCGGCGTGCTCGAACAGGCGACGATCCAGCGCGTCCACGACGAGGCCAGGGCCGAGACGGAGGAGGCGCTCGAGCAGGCGCTGCGCGAGCCGAAGCCGACCGCCGAAGACGTGGAGAAACACACCTACGCCCCCAGCCCGGTTGATGCGGTGTACCCGGGGGATTACACGGGACTTCCGAACTGACCCGTGCCCGTGCCCGTGCCCGTGCCCGTGCCCGATTCTCTCATCGGGCACGGGCACGGGCACGGGCACGGGCACGGGAATGGGGGGCCGGCGAGGCCGGCGTTTCGTTCCGATGGCCACGCTCGTCCAGGCAGTAAGGATGGCGCTGCACTACGGCGAGGAACACCTCGGCGTGACCGACATCTTCGGGGAGGACGTCGGCCCGCCGCTGGGGGGCGTCTTCACCGCCACGCAAGGACTGCGGACCGCGTGGAACTCGCCGCTGGACGAACGCGGCATCATCGGCACGGCGATGGGCCTCGCTTACGCCGGCGGCCGGCCGGTGGCCGAGATCCAGTTCTGCGACTACGGCTTCAACACCATCGACCTGCTGAAGGTGGCCGGCAACCAGCGCTGGGCAGGCAACGGCAACTTCGACATGCCCCTCGTCGTCATGACGCCGACCGGGTCCGGCATCCGCGGCAGCCTGTATCATTCGCATTCCTTCGAGAGCTGGGCCAGCCGCCTGGCCGGCTGGAAGATCGTCATGCCCAGCAACGCGCTCGACGCCTACGGGCTGATGCTCTCGGCCATCGTCGATCCCAACCCGGTCCTCGTCCTGCTGCCCAAGGCGCTGCTGCGCGTCCGCGGCGAGGAACTGATCCCCGGCGAGCCGGACGACCCGGAAGTACTCAAGGAGATGATCGACGCCCCGGTGGGCGACCGCAGTCAGTGGAAGCCGCGCTGGCCCGACCTGCAGCCGTACTTCGTCAAGTTCGGCCTGGCCGCCCGGGTCCGTGACGGGAGCGACGCGACCGTCCTCAGCTATGGGCGGACGCTGCCCCTGTGCAAGCAGGCCGCCGACCAGCTGCGCGAGCAACGGGGCCTCAGCTTCGACGTGATCGACCTGCGCAGCATCTTCCCCTACGACTGGAAGACCATCAGCGGCAGCGTGCTGAAGACGGGCCGCGTGCTGATCGTCAACGAGGACACCGAGGTGACGAACTTCGGCGAACACCTGCTGCGGCGGGTGGTCGATGAGCATTTCTACGACCTGCCGGTGCGGCCGCGCTGCCTGATGGGCAAGCACGTCCCCGGCATTGGGCTGAGCCAGTTTTACGAGCAGAACACCGTGCCGCAACTGGCCAACGTCCGCGAGGCGATGCTGGCGGTGGCGACGGAAGAGGCGTGATATGAGTGAATTTCATCTCCCGGAACTCGGCGAAGGAGTTTACGAGGCCGAGCTGGTCGCCTGGTTGGTGAAGCCGGGCGATACCGTCAAGCGCGGCCAGAACCTCATGGAGGTGCTGACCGACAAGGCGACGATGGAGGTGCCGTCGCCGTTCGCCGGCACCATCGCGGCGCTGAGCGCCGAGCCGGGGCGGCAGATCAAGGTCGGCGACGTGGTGCTGGCGTACACACCCGCCGGGCAAGAGGAGGCGGCGCCCGCCCCACGGCTGGCGCAGCTTCAACCCGCCCCGCCGTTGGTCCCGGCCGCGAGCGGCAACGGTCCCGTCCGCGCCTCGGCGTCGCTGCCCGCAACTGTGCGGGCGGCCCCGTCGGTGCGGCAGCTGGCGCGGAAGCTCGGCATCGACCTGACGCGCGTCCAGGGGAGCGGGCCGCAGGGGCGCATCCTCGTCGATGACCTCACCGGCATCGTGCGCCCGGCGGCGAAGCCGGACGCGGCCGAGGCCAGGCCACAGGCGGCGGAGCCGTGCCCCGATTTCGGCAAGCCCGGCACACGCGTCAAGCTGCAAGGGCTGCGCCGCAAGATTGCCGAGCGCATGGTTCAGTCGAAGACGACCATCCCGCACTACAGCTACGTCGATGAGTGCGACGTGACCGACCTGGTGCGCTTGCGCGAGTCGTTGAAGGCCGCCTACGCCGAGGCCGGCGTGAAGCTCACCTACCTGGCGTTCTTCGTCAAGGCGGTGGCCCTGGCCTTGAAGGAGGTGCCCATCGTCAACGCCTCGCTGGACGAGTCGGCCGCTGAGATCGTGCTGCACGACCGCTACCACGTCGGCGTCGCCGTGGCCACCCCGGCCGGATTGATCGTCCCGGTGGTGCGCGACGCCGGCCGCAAGGACGTCGGAGCCATCGCCCGCGACGTCGAGCGCCTCAGCGCCGAGGCCCGAGCCGGCAAGGCGAAGCTCGACGACCTGCGCGGCGGGACGTTTACGGTCACGTCGATCGGCAACGTCGGCGGACTCATCTCCACGCCGGTCATCAACCCGCCCGAGGTCGGCATCCTGGGAATCGGCAAGGTGGTGAAGCGGCCGGTGTTCGACGCGGCCGGGGCGGTGCGGGCCGCCGACATGGTTTACCTGTCGTTCTCGTTCGACCATCGCGTGCTCGACGGGGCGGTGGGCGCCGCGTTCGGCAATGCCGTCCTCCGGCGCTTGCAGCAGCCGGCGCTGATGCTGCTGCCCGAAAAACTGGTCTGACCCCCCGCGCCTCCGCGAATCGGCTAAGCATTTTTTCTCGCAGAGGTACACTCCCTTCCGTTATCCTGAACGGAGAGGCGCCGTCGCTGCGGTGCCGCACAAGGAACAAAGGAGGAGTTGCCATGAAGCGCTTCATCAAGCCGGCCGTCGTCCTGACGGCCCTCGTCATCGGACTGGTGCTGGCCCCCCAGGCGCGGGCGCAGTATCGGTCGTACTACTACAGCACGTCGGCGACGACCTTTACGCCGCCGCCCTTTGTCGTGCAGCCGCCGAGCCCAACGCCGATCGTCGTCTATGCCAGCGGGGCCGGCACCCCGGTGAA
Source organism: Gemmataceae bacterium (assembly GCA_035266225.1). Lineage (GTDB taxonomy): Bacteria > Planctomycetota > Planctomycetia > Gemmatales > Gemmataceae > DATFNV01. The sequence goes on along the minus strand of DATFNV010000130.1, from coordinate 42,694 downwards.
CTTCGGCACCGGCCGGGCCCTCTACTACGAGCCCGGCTACCCAACGTCGTTCAACTTCGGCAAGATCGTCCTCACGCCGCCGCCGACCGAGACGAGCAACTACTACTCGCCGACGTTCAGCAATCGCCCAAGCTACACCTACACCCCGGGGTACTACAGCCCCTACTACACGCCGGCTTATTACACGCCGACGACCTCCCCGACGACGCGCTACTACCGCAATTGAGGCGGCCCAGCGCGACCTCACGGGACGGGGGAAGACGGGAGGGTAGCTTCCAGTAAAACAAGGATGGAACGAAAGCAAGCAAGCAGCAAAACAAGGATCGAAAGAACGACAGAAAGGTCCGCGCGAATGAATCCCTCCCGTCTGGTTCTTGCGCTGGGCGCCGTCGCCGCAGCGGTCGGGCTGCTCTCGGCCCAGGATTACGCCCCGCCGCCGGTGACGGAGCCCGACGCCGCCACGAAGAAGGAGATCGCCGCCCGTCTGGAGAAACTCGAACAGCGCCTCGCCCAGCTCGAGAAGCGCAGGGTGAAGGATCCCGGCCTCGCCGACGTGGCCATCTACGCCAAGGCCGGGCGCTGGATCACGCGGCACAACGAGTTCTACGGCAAGACGGCCGGCGCCTGGACCCTCGACGTCCTCGCCGACGGTCTGCTGCGCGCCAACCAGGCGGCCCAGGGCGAGTTCCCCTGGCTGTATCGCACCGGCGCCAGCCTCGCCCGCGCCTACCGCTCCAACGTCGATGGCTCCCTGCAGCCCTACGCCGTCACCCTCCCCGCCGAATACGGCAAGGATCAGGCACGCGTCTGGCCCATCGAGGTCGTTCTGCACGGGCGCGACCCCGGTATCACCGAGGTCAAGTTCCTGCACGAGCACTCCGGCGACAAGGAGGCGGCGAAGGGGCAGGACTGGGTGCAGATCGACATCTACGGCCGGGGCAACTTGGCCTACCGCTGGGCGGGCGAAAACGACGTGCTGGAGGCGCTGGAGCACTTCGTCGCGGTCGAGCGCCTGGCCGAACGCGCCACCTTGCTCGACCTGTCGCGCGTCGTCCTGCGCGGCTTCTCGATGGGCGGCGCGGGGACGTGGCACCTCGGGTTGCACCGGCCCGACAACTGGTGCGTGATCGGCCCCGGCGCCGGCTTCACGACGACGCACGGTTACGTCGCCGACCTGCCCGAGAAGCTGCCCCCGTACCAGGAAGCCTGCCTGCACATCTACGACGCGGTGGATTACGCCGAGAACGCCTTCGACGTACCGATCGTGGCCTATTCCGGAGAGAAGGACAAGCAGAAGGCCGCCGCGGACAACATCGCGGCACGCCTCAAGACCCTCGGGTTGTCCATGACTCATCTCGTGGCTCCGGGGCTGGAACACACTTTTCCGGAGGAGTGGCGGAAAAAGGCCGAGGCCGAATACGCGAAGTACGTGGAGAAGGGCCGCCCCGAGTACCCCAAAAAGGTGCGCTTCGTGACCTACACCTTGAAGTATCCTTCCTGCGAGTGGGTGTCGCTTTTCGCCCTGGAGCGCCACTACGAGAAGGGGTCCGTTGACGCCGAGCAGACCGACGATGGCTTCAAGGTCAAGACGGCCAACGTGCGCCTGCTGAACCTGCGCCTCAAACCGGGGGGCATTGGCAAAATCGTCGTGAGCATCGACGGGCAGACGATCGAGGCGGCGCCGTACGTGCCGAACAACGGCCCGCGCTCGCTGTCCCTTCAGCGGCGCGAGGGGAAGTGGTCGGTCGCGCTGCCCGAGAAGTTGTTCAACGACCAGGCGCGGCGGCCGTACAAGGCGCCCGGGATGACTGGCCCCATCGACGACGCCTTCACTAGCAGTTTCCTGTGCGTGCGCGGCACCGGCAAGCCCTGGCACCAGGCGACGCAGAAGTACGCCGACGAGAACCTGAAGCGCTTCCAGGCCGAGTGGAACAAGTACCTGCGCGGCGAGTTGCTGGTCAAGGACGACTCCGACGTGACGCCCGACGACGTCGCCAACCGCAGCCTGATCCTCTTCGGCGACCCGGCGTCCAACTCGCTGATCGGCCAGGTCCTCGACGCCCTACCCCTGGAGTGGACGAAGGAGAGCATCACCCTCGCGGGTCAGACGGTGTCGGCGGCGGAGCACGTGCCGGTGCTGATCTACCCCAGTCCCCTCAACGCCCGGCGCTACGTCGTGCTCAACTCTGGGCACACCTTCCACGCGGCGGACTTCCAGGGGACCAATGCCCTGCTCTATCCGCGGTTGGGGGATTACGCCCTGCTGAAGCCGGTCGCGGCGGACCAGGACCCAGTGGGGGCCGTGGTCGTGACGGCGGGGTTGTTCGACGATTACTGGCAAGTGAAGAAGTAAGCGGTTCGCCGCTTGCGGCTTGGCGTTCGCGCCATCCAAGGATGGCCCGAACGCTAAGCCGCGAGCGGCAGCAGGCGGAACGACGGAGGTAGCCCTGTGACCCAGCGCTGTCCGACATGTCACAACGAACTCGACGACGGGGTGCGCTTCTGCCCGCACGACGGCACGCCGCTGACGGAGACGGCGCAGGCGGTCGGGGTACGCACCCCGGCCGGCTCGCGCGCGCCGCACAAGTCGCAGGAGCTTCAGTTACCGGTGGTCGTCGGCAGCCGCTACCGCCTCACCGAGTTTCGCGGCGGCGGCGGCATGGCCAAGGTCTACAAGGCGACCGACGTCACCCTCGAGCGTGAGGTTGCCGTCAAACTCATCAACCCCGAGCTGCGCGTCGAGCCCGAGTTCGACGCCCGCTTCCAGCGCGAGGCGCGCATCGCCAGCCAACTCCACGACCCGCACATTGTCGTGGTTCACGACTTCGGCATCGACTCTGCCTTGGGCCCGTTCCTGGTCATGGAGTTCCTGCAAGGGCAGTCGTTGCGCGAGCGGCTGCAGCAAGGGCCGCTGCCGGTCAAGGCCGCCCTGCAGTTGAGCGCCCAGCTCGTCCTGGCCCTGATCCACGCCCACGACAAGGGCATCGTCCACCGTGACATCAAGCCGGACAACATCTTCCTGCTCAACGTTAGCGGCGTCCGCCTGCACGTCCGCGTCCTGGACTTCGGTATCGCCCGCATCTACCGCTCCGACGAGCCCAACCACGTCGCGACGATTACCAGCCCCGGCGCCGTCCTGGGCACGCCGCGCTACATGTCGCCGGAGCAGCTCGCCGGCAATCCGGTCGATGCCCGCTCCGATTTGTACAGCACGGCAGTCGTCATCCACGAAGCGCTGACCTGCCAGGTCCCCTACGTCAGCGGCAAGAAGTTGACCGACTACTGCCCCGACGCCTCGCCGCAGTTGCAAGCCCTGATCGACCAGTGCCTCAAGCCCAACCCGGCGGAGCGCCCGGCCAGCGCCATCGAGGTCTACCTGCGGCTGCAGGAACTGGGCAAGGCCAGCGGCATCTTGCTGCTGCCGCCGGGGGCGATGGACAAGCTCGTCGCCTCGCGGCAGGTCCAGGAGCCGACTGTCGCCTACCCGCCGAAGCCAGCGGCGAAGTGGCCGCGGGGCGTTTTCCTCGCCGTGCTGGCGGCGCTGCTGGTCCTGGGGGCCCTGGGCGCCTGGGCGCTGATCCACTGGCTCTAGGCACACCGCAACCGTTGCCGGTCCGACCCGACGCTCATGCAAACCTGCTCCTCCTGCGGCGCTTCCTCGGCCCCCGAAGACCGCTTCTGTCGCTCTTGCGGCCGAACGCTCGCCCCGCCTCCCGACGCCACGGTGCGCTGGAGCGGTACACTGCCGCTCCGCCGCGAACAGCGCAGCGCCATCGCGCTGGACACCCTTTTCGCCCAGAAGGCGCAGGTGAGCATCGGCCGCGCCCCGGACTGCGACATCTGTCTGCCGCACCCGACCATCAGCCGCGTTCATGCGCTCCTGGAGCGGACGCGCGACGGGCTGCGCCTGCGTGACCTGAACAGCGTCAACGGCACCTTCGTGAACGGCCAGCGGGTTCCGGAGCCGGTCTACGTCGCCGAGGGAGAGCGCATCGGCATCGGGCCGTACCTCTTCTCGCTGAACCGAGGCATCCTCACGTCGCTGGACAGCAGCCGCAGCCTGCGCCTGGAGGCCCGCGGCCTGGAGCGCGTCGTGGCGACGCCCGGGGGCCCCAGGAAGCTCCTCGATCACATCGACCTGGTCATCGAGCCGGGCCAGTTCGTCTGCCTGCTGGGGCCGAGCGGCTCGGGCAAGAGCACGCTGATGGACGCCCTCAACGGCCGGCGCCGGGCCACCGGGGGGAAGGTGCTGGCTAACGGCGAGGACTTCTACAAGCACTTCGACAGCTTCCGCCAGTCGCTCGGCTACGTCCCGCAGAAGGACATCGTCCACACGCAGCTCACCGTTTCGCGGGCGTTGCACTACACGGCGCAGCTCCGCCTGCCCGACGACACGGCCCCGGCGGAATTGCGGGCGCGGGTCGAGGACGTCCTGCGCGAGATGGAACTGGTGCCGCACCGAGACACGCTGATCGGCAACCTCTCGGGCGGCCAGATCAAGCGCGTCAGCCTCGGGGCGGAGCTGCTGGCTCGGCCGTGCCTGCTGTACATCGACGAGGCGACCAGCGGCCTCGACGCCGGCACCGAGGCGCGGATGATGCGCCTGTTCCGCACCCTGGCCGACGAAGGCAAGTCGATCATTTGCATCACACACAACATCGACAACGTCGATCGCTGCCACCTGGCGGCGGTGCTGGCGCGCGGCCGGCTCGTCTACCTGGGCCCACCATCCGAGGCCCCCGCCTATTTCGGCGTCGCCAAACTCGGCGAGGTCTACGATCGCCTGGCCGAGAAGGAGCCGGAGGTCTGGGAGAAGGAGTTCGCCTCGTCGGCGTTGCACAAGGAGTACGTGGAGAAGCCACGGGACGAATTCCCCGCCGACGCCGGCGCGGTGCCGGTCCCCGCGCCGGTCCCGGCGGCTGCGGCGAGCGGTCTGTTCGGCAACGCCCTGGCGCCGCCGCGCGGCCGGGAGGCCCTGGCCGAGCACCTGCGCCGCCTGACGTCGGGCTACGTCAAGGTGCGTGAGTTGCTGGCGCCGCTGGCGGACGGGCTGCGCCAGTTCCGCGTGCTGACGCTGCGTTACGCGGAGTTGATCCTCGGCGACCGGCGCAGCATGGGACTGCTGTGGCTGCAAGCGCCCCTGGTGGGTCTGTTCATCCTCTTCGGCTTCGCCAACAAGCCGTACGACAGTCCGCTGCCCGGCCCGCAATTCGACGAGAACGAGCGGCAGGCCGTCAAGGGCATGATCGAGATGGGGCAGCAGCTGAGGAAGGACGCCCCGGACCCGAATGAATGGGAGCAGCTCGAGAAGGTCACGCTGCCGACCAAGGGTGACGGCGCGCCGGCGAATGCCAAGGACCTCGTCCGCGCCGCGCAGCGGATCGAGGAGTCTCGGATGCTCGACAAGATGCTGGCGATGCAGGGGGTCGTCGATCCGCGCTACAACTACATGCTGCTGTACCTGCTGGCGATTACCGTGATGTGGTTCGGCTGCAACAACGCGGCCAAGGAGATCGTCAAGGAGGAGGCGATCTACGGACGGGAGCGGGCGGTCAACCTCGGCATCGTGCCGTACCTGGGCAGCAAGTTTCTGCTGCTGAGCGTGGTGTCGGCGCTGCAGGCGCTGCTGCTGCTCGGCATCGTCTACGGCGGGCTGTACCTGCTGCACGTTTGCTTTGACCAGCCGATGCCCTGGCCGGGCTACCGGTTGGGGTTCGCGGGGGAGTTCGGCGTGCTGGCGCTGCTGTCGATGGTCGGCGTCGCGGCCGGCCTGCTGCTTTCGGCATGCGTGAACTCGCCGGATCGGGCGAACGCCCTGCTGCCCTACGTCCTTATCCCGCAGATCATCCTGGGTGGCGGGCTCCTGCCGGTCAAGCACGAGCCGCTGCACGGGCTGGCGATGACGCTGTCGCCGGTCTACTGGGCCTACCGCGGCATCCACCGGGGTGCGACGAAACTGCCGGAGGAGCTGCCGATGCACATGGACTACGACGACAGCGTGTGGATCGTTTGTGCGGCGCTGGCCGTGCAGATGGTGGTGCTGCTCGTGCTGACGGCGTGGTTCCTGCGGCGGAAGGACGTGGGGCGAGCGTGACGAGTGACGGCCGGCGGCGACCCAACCAGCGCACTCCAAGGATCAGGACGATGCAACGCGTGTCATTGCCCGCCCCTCGGCCCTGGCCTACGATGACCGTTGAGCCCCCCCTTGCCGAGGTTCCTCCATGAGCGCCGCCAGGTTCCACAGCCAGGTTCTCGAACTGATCCGCCGCACCTCCGCCTATCTGCCGCCCGACGTGACCAACGTCATCGAGACGCACCGCGCCCTGGAACAGGCGGGCTCCCGGGCCGACCTGGCCCTGAGCCTCGTCGCCCAGAACATCGTCCTCGCCAGGCGCCTCAGCGCCCCCATCTGCCAGGACACCGGCACCATCACCTTCTACGTCAAGGCGCCGGTCGGTTTCGACCAGCTGGAACTCGAAGAGGTCTGCAAGGACGCGGTCGCGGAGGCCACGGCGAAGGGCTACCTGCGCCAGAACTCGGTCGATAGCGTCACCGGCCGCAACACCGGCAACAACCTCGGCCCCGGCAGTCCCGTCTTCCACTGGCACCAGCACCGCGGCGACACCGTGGACGTGCGCCTGATCCTCAAAGGCGGCGGCTGTGAGAACATGAGCGCCCAGTATTCGCTGCCCGTCACGATCGGCGGCCAGCGGGCCGACCGCGACCTCGAAGGGGTGCGCAAGTGCATCCTCGACGCGGTCTGGAACGCGCAGGGCAAGGGCTGCGGCCCCGGCTTCCTGGGGGTGTGCATCGGCGGCGACCGCGCCACCGGCTACGAGTACGCCAAGGAGCAACTCCTGCGCGACGTGGACGACGCCAATCCCGACCCGCAACTCGCCGCCCTGGAGGGGCGCATCCTCCAGGAGGCGAACAAGCTGGACATCGGGCCGATGGGTTTCGGCGGCAAGCTGACGGTCGGCTGCTGCAAGGTCGGGGCCCGCAACCGGCTGCCGGCGTCGTTCTTCGTCAGCGTCGCCTACATGTGCTGGGCCTACCGTCGCCGCGGCGTCGTCCTCGACACCGAAGGCGAGGTCGTCGAATGGCTGTACCAGTCCCCCGGCGAGTTCGACCGCGATTACGCCGCCGAGGCGGCGCCCGCGCTCGACCTGGGCGGTAAGTCGGTCGTCCGGCTGACGACGCCGCTGAGCGAGGCGGACGTGCGGCGCTTGAAGGCCGGCGACGTCGTGCTGCTCAGCGGGACCGTGTTCACGGGCCGCGACGAGGTCCACAAGCACCTGCACAAGGGCGGCCAACTCGAGTCAATCAAGGGGGGCGTCATCTACCACTGCGGGCCGGTCGTTCTGGAAGAGGGCGGCAAGTACCGCGTCGTGGCGGCGGGGCCGACCACGTCGATCCGCGAGGAGCCGTACCAGGCGCACGTGATCGAGCGCTTCGGCGTCCGGGCGGTGATCGGCAAGGGCGGCATGGGGGCCAAGACGCTCAAGGCGTGTCAGGATTTCGGCTGCGTCTACCTGCACGCCATCGGCGGCGCCGCCCAGATCTACGCCCAGTGCGTCGAGAGCGTGGAGAACGTCTACCTGAAGGAGTTCGGCAGCCCCGAGGCGGTGTGGGAGCTGAAGGTGAAGGACTTCCCGGCGGTGGTGACGATGGACAGCCACGGCCGTTCCCTGCACCAGGAAGTGGCGGACGCCTCGAAGGCGCAGCTCGCGGGCGTGCTGGCGTGATGCCCTTACGCCTCACCGACGTGGCCGGCAGCGTGGTCAAGCCGATCCTCGCGTGAGGCGCCCCTGGTTTTGTTTACCTTCTTGGGAATCCGGGTAAATAAGCTCGGGTGTTATTGGACTTCGGGTAAATAACCCGATCGGGTATGATCGGGCAGACGAGGGTCGGTGGGCCAGGAGCTTTCCTCGCGGCGGTGCGACAGAAGGGACGCACCTGTGCGTCAGCCGAAGAGACGCCAACCGCGCCGATCTTCAGTGACGGGATAAAATCGGGAGCGGCAACAGAATCCTTTCGCGCCCACAAGAGGAGCCGGGCTATCCTTAATTAGCCCCGAAATCATGAGCCTGCAAGAGAAGCGACAGCCGCCGGTGGGAGGTCCCCGGGGCGGCCAGGACGCGCGGCAAGAATGGGCTGATCGGGCGGAACTCCAGAAGGCCGCCTTCGAGGCGTTTGCCCGTGAATTACCCGCGCTTCTTGGCGAACAGGCCGGGAAGTGGGTCGCCTACCACGGCACTGAACGACTCGGGATCGCTGACGACGACGCCGACCTCTATGCGCTAGGACGCCAGCAAGGACTGTCTGCCCAGTCGATGTTGGTCATCGGTATCGACCCGGAAGCCGATCAGGTTCCCGTCATCGCTGAGTCCGAGTTCTCGTCGCTCGAGCTTGCCGAGGCGGGTGAGGAGGCTTGATAATGACGCGGCGGGCCTGCCGGACCCGCGGCCGTCTCAGGGAGGGTTGTGGGTGGTCCCCCACGTTCTCGAAGCCCCGTTCTCGGACAGGACGCAGTCGTTGACCGTGCTGGGCACGGCCTTGAAGGTTCTCCCTCTGGAGCCGGTGGTGTGGATCAGCCTCACGAGTCCCGAGGTGACGGCACTCCCCGAGGACGCTCCCCGCTTTCCCGCCGTCGTGGACACCGGCCACGCCAGCAGCCTCTCGATCAAACAGGAGCACCTCGGGAAGCTCGTGGACGAGGCGGCGCTTCCGATCCTGGGTAGGCCCGCCGCCCTGGTCTACGCGGACGGGCGCCGGGCATCGCTTCCGCGCTACCAGGCCCGCGTGTGGCTGCACGGCTTTCATCCCGATCCGACGCGCCAGCCGCGGCCACTTCGTCTTCCGACCCGAGATGGGATCATTTGCTATCGCACAGCGAATCGGCCCCGGGAGCGTGAGGAGTCCGGTTGGGACTGGCTCTGGCGTCTCCTGGGCCGTGCCCCGCCGGCTTCGCAGACTTCGGCAGCCGTCGCGCCGGGTCCTCACCTTCCGCTCCTCGGTGCCCGAGCCTTCCGGCCCCTGGGGCTGACGGTCCAGGTCGATTACAGCAAGCTAACGCTGAGCATTGCGCGGCCGGACCCGCAGACGCCAGGCACCCCCGGCTCGGCAATTGCCCAGGATTGACGAATGATATGCGGGAACGGCGCTGCCAAAACCGAAGGGTTCAAGGGGCGAGGGAGCAAAGGCTGGCACCCCGTCCTCGGGCGTTCCCCAGGCCGACCGGGAGGCGGGAAGCGCGCCGCGAGTACGGTTTTTCCATAATATCAAGAGAGAAAATGACTTATCTAAAGCGTCCCTATTTTCCTCCGCGGGAGAAGCCCCCGCGAGCGGACCGATTGCCGCTCAGCAACTCGCGACGGTATGGGGTGGGTCCGTCATGGGAACGAACGGGCTTCTGCGGATTCGGCGGGGTGGGATCGGGATTGACCTTGTGGACTGGGCTCCCGATCCGACCGGGGGCATGACACCGAACGTGACGGCCCCGGGGCAAGGACGCTGGATTGCGCACAACCCTTGACGCCTGGCCGAGGCGGCACGTCAGGCCGGAAGGACGAAGGGCGTGATGCCGTCTTCGTCGTGAGGAGGACTCGATGACCGCTCTGGAACCGGTGATCCTGGTCAGGGAACTTCCACCTGCCCGCTCTCAGATGCGGCAACAGTTCCCGAGCCTTCGCGAGCTTGTCGAGGCAACTCCCGCACCCGAGGAGCCCGCCATCCTGTCCTACCTGGCCCAGGGCGTCGTGTGCGGCATCTATAACGACCCGGCACTCTTGGTTGACGTTCTCCAGCCCGGACGGTGGCTCGACGCCGCGTGCGAACACGACCCACGCTTGTCCGGGTTGGCCCTGCAACCCAGCCTGATGCTGACCGACGGGGCCTGGGTCTGGCCCGGAGTGCTTCCCTACTATGTTGCCGCGTATCACCTGCGGTTGCCTCGTCGCTTTGTTCAGTTCGCGGAGGGGCATCAGTGGAAGGTTGATCCGTCGGCGATCAGGCCCGAGGACGTGAACTGGGACGCCTACGACGCGATTCTGGACCTGGCGGTAACGGCCGGCCGGTAATCGCGGGCCGGAGAAAAGAGCTGCCTCCCCTTTCCGATTCCCTTGCGCGTCGGCCAACAGCGGCGCCGACGTGGCGGGCTGGCTATCTCACCACATATTATACAACCCGGGCCGCACATTTTCCATGAATTCCAGGGAGTTTCCTGCAGTTCCCTGCAAGGGCGCCGGCGCCTGAGTCGAGTGGTGCCGGCCCGGCAAGGACGGGTGGCGTTCAGGGTCGCTCGACAGGAGTTGCCGTGGCGGAGGGGCACACGGAGGGGTAAGATGACGGGTAATGTAGCGCCGGGGCATTTCCCCGCGCAGCTGCCCGCCGGGAGGATCGTCATGCCAGCCCCTCTTGTTCCTCATGCAGACATCCCCGCTCTGGCCCAAAAGGTCACGGCGGACCAGCGAGCGGTACTGGCAGCGATCCAGCGGGCGGGCTTCATCCGTAACGACGATTTGGATCGGCAAACGGCTGCTGGGCTTCAAGAGCTGACCAGACTTGGCCTCGTGGACCCCGCCTATGCCGGCCCCACCGACGGCCCAGTGTCCATCTGGACGAGCAACGGGAACGGCCAGCGCGTGCTGCGCTATTTGACCGGCATTCGATCCGGGCCGCACTTTGAGGTGGCGGCGGCCGATCTGGCAGCGTGGCTGGAGGATCAGGGCGCTGACCGCTGGTGGAGCGTGGACGGCGATCCGCTCTTGACGGGGCGGCTGGATTTCCCCTCCCCGGCCGACGAGCTGGCAGCCGAGCTGCGGCAGGTCGGGCAGCCGCTGCTCGTGCAGGCAAATAAGGACAACGCGGATGCTAAGGGGCAGGTGATCGGCAAGGAAAATCTCAACGCGATCGTAGGGAGGATCGCAGACAACCTGCATACGATCCGCGAGGGTCAGTCGCCGCCGTGGTCAGGCGATCGGGTCTTGTACCTGTGCTGGAAGGGCTCGACCAACGACTGGCTGCTCACCGAGGAAAGCGAGGCCGCCCGGCAGATGGGGGCGGAGGAGACGGGAAAGGGGTCCGAGGTGGCGAACGTGAAAAAGGAGTAGCCATGCCGAGGCCGCCGATCGACCTGGCCCGGAAGATCAAAGACATCCTCCTGCATACCGAGCCGCTCCCCGACGAGGCCAAATCTCCGATCCTCCACTATGGGCGAACGGGGACGAACATCTGGAACGCCCTCAACTACGTTGATAAAGCCCTCGGGAGTCCGGGGCTGTACCGGGGCGTCGGGGACCGGCACCTCCAGCAGTTATACGGGATGGCACTGGTCAACCTCGTGGAAGGGTTCGAGCGGTTCCTCAAGGAGATGGCCGCGGAATGCGTGGAGTGCCTCGCCGATCTGGTGGCGGATGACCGGCTCGACGTATTCCAGATCAAGGGCGGCAGTCTGGCCTACCACTTCCGCGCTGGTACACTCGGAAAGTCCTTGTGCGAATCGTCCACCTGGCTGGATATTCAGGAAATCAACAAGCGGTTTCGTGACCTGCTCTCGGACCCATTCAAAGACGGAACCTTCTGGCTGTTCCCGAGGAAAGGGCAGGAACCCACCGATCAACGATGGCGGTTTGACCCTCTCAGCATCGCGTTTCAACTGCGGAATGCGGCCGTCCACAACGTGGGGGTCATTACGCATTCCGACGCCGGTAAACTGAGGCTTCTGGCCAAGGAAAGCGTTCAGGGCCAGAGGCTGCTAACCCCTACGAATCAGGATTTGACATACCTGAAGCGGTTTCTCGATGAAACGGCCCGGGTTTGCAACGAGAGGGTGGGTAAGCGATTGGCGGAACTGCTAACGTTGATCCACGCAGAGTCTCCCGCCCTGCTGGCTCCCGGGGTTCTTGCCAACCGAGTCTCGACCGCATTTCAGATGGTCTTGAATGTGGCTGGGATTGCCGGTGTGGTCGCTTGATCTGAAACGGAAATGCAGCTCGCGCATGGTCAAGGTCACGATCCGTCGGCCCCTCCTTCACCGGCCCACCTCCCCTGCATCCCCGCCAGCCGATCGACGAGCCGCTTGAGCTGCTCGATCCCGCCGCACTCATGAGCGAGGGCAAACGCCTTGTCGATCAGGTCCACAGGGCTGGCCGATGGCGTCGGGGCAGGCAGGGCGGCAGCGGTGGACGGACGCGATCCACGACGAATGGCTCCGCAATGTCCTCAAAGACAACCCGCAGCTCTCGCCCGAACGCCTGGCGCGAACGCGATCCCTGATGAACGAAGCCGTCTCTTCCCCGGCCAGAACCTGGGCAAGGCCGTCGTCAAGGTCGCCTGACGCCGGACAACTACTCGACCCGGTGGCGAATAAGGGGAAAAAGGGGAAGGACACAAAGGGCCGGGTCGGGGAGGGAGTTGCCTCCTGCCCGACCCGGCCATTGCTCACGCCTTGATTGTCCTCCTTTTTCTCCCCGCCATCAAGAGCAAGGCGAAGCCGCAGCAGCCTCGGTGAGCACCTGATATGCTGAAGGCAGGAGGTGAGTCATGGTCAACGTGACGCTCGAAATCCCCGACGACCTGGCGGCCAGGCTGGGGCCGGGGGGCGAACGGGTCGGCAAGGAGCTGCGCTTGGCGGCCGCGTTTTCCCTTTGCAGCCGGGCGCAGCTATCGAGTCACGAGGCGGCGCGGCTGGCCGGGGTGTCGTACGTGGAGTTCCTCGAAGCCGCGGCCCGCGACCGGGTGGAGTTGTTTCCCGTGAGTGTCGAGGAGTTGAAGCAGGAGTTGGCCCGGCCCGTGCCCGGTGGCGTCAACCTCGAAGCCATCAAGCAGGAGTTGGGAAGTGGCGCAGCCGGTCGTTGATGCGTCCCCTTTGATCGTTCTGGCCAAGGCAGGGATGCTGTCGTTGCTGCGCCTGGCGGGCGACCCCGTGCTCGTCCCCCTGGTGGTGATTCAGGCAGTACAACAGGCCGGGTCAAATGATCCGGCGGTGCAGGCATTGACCGCGACGAGTTGGCTGATGAGCGTCGATCCCGGGCCCGTCAGTCCGATCCTGTCGCCGTATCAACTCGACGCGGGTGAAGCGTCGGTATTGACCTGGGCGCTGAGCCATCCCGGAACGGAGGTGATCGTGGATGAGACGCGCGCCCGACGTTGCGCCGCGCAACTGGAACCGGAAAACAGGCCGCAGCTCGGAAAGACATGCTGTCTTTCCGAGCTGCGGCCTCTTATTTTCCTTCTTATTTTCCTTAGGTCGGTGTCTTGCTGCCAGTTGAACCGCTCGAATCACGGCGACGAGTTCAGCAAGTCCGACGCTTCCTGACGGAGTTTCTGGTCGCGAAGTCGTTCCTGCCCGTTGATCGGAGCGTCCTTGTCGTCCTGGCGTTTCTTCATCTGGGCGTCGGCCTTTTGAAGCCAGTCCCTGGCCTTGTCGGTATCGCCGCGTTGGTGGTGAGGCATCGCCAGGAACAATTGCGTCCAGACGTTGCCACCTTGTTTCTGCTTCTCGACGGCCTCGTTCAGCCGAGCGATCGCGTCTGCATGGCGTCCGGCGCGGAACAGAGCGGCGCCAAGGATTTCCAGGGGAGCGGCGTCGTCCGGGTTGCCCTTCTGGAAGTGCTCGGCCAGTTCGACGACTCGCTCCGCAGCCGGAAAGGGTTCGGCACGGTTCGGCGGGTCGGCGAGCAAGCGGCGCAGGTGGAACTCGGCGGCGAACCACTGCTTGGCGTAGGTCGCCTCATCCGCCTCAATGAAATGCCAGCGACGGCCGGAGGGTTTGGCTTCCCAATCGCCGCCGTGCGCTTCGAGGTCTTTCCAGGCCTGGAGCCAGTCGGCCTGGCTCAGTTGTCGCAGCACGCCCTGGTCATCGAAGGCTTTCCCGGTTCGGACATGAACCCAAGCGCGCAAGCGATCGAGATCGTCGGGAGCCGGTTCAACGACCTCCCACAAGCGCGCCGTTTCGTCATTGCCGCCGGTGAAGTCGGTGTGGCCGCTTCCTGTGAGGGCGGTGCGGCCGTCCGGGCTGAAGGCCACGGCATACACCTCGCGCTCATGGCGGAGGGGTTCGCCCCGCGGCTGGCCGGTCGCCGCATCCCACAGCCGCGCCGTCTTGTCCCAGCTGCCGGTGAGGACAGTGCGGCCGTCCGGGCTGAAGGCCACGGCATTCACCCGGCTCTCATGGCGGAGGGGCGCACCCCGAGGATTGCCGGCCGCCGCATCCCACAGCCGCGCCGTCTTGTCCGTGCTGCCGGTGAGGGCGGTGCGGCCGTCCGGGCTGAAGGCCACGGCACCCACCGCGAACTCATGGCGGAGGGGTTCGCCCCGCGGCTGGCCGGTCGCCGCATCCCACAGCCGCGCCGTCTTGTCCGTGCTGCCGGTGAGGGCGGTGCGGCCGTCCGGGCTGAAGGCCACGGCAAGCACCTCGCCCTCATGGCGAAGGGGTTCGCCCTGCGGCTGGCCGGTCGCCGCATCCCACAGCCGCGCCGTCTTGTCAAAGCTGCCGGTGAGAGCGGTGCGGCCGTCCGGGCTGAAGGCCACGGCATTCACCCCGCCCTCATGGCGGAGGAGTTCGCCCTGGGGCTTGCCGGTGGCCGCATCCCACAGCCGCGCCGGGTTTTCCGCGCTTCCGGTGAGGACAGTGCGGCCGTCCGGGCTGAAGGCCACGGCAGACACAGCTTTCTCATGGCGGAGGGGTTCGCCCTGCGGCTGGCCGGTCGCCGCATCCCACAGCCGCGCCGTCCCGTCCAAGCTGCCGGTGAGGGCGGTACGGCCGTCCGGGTTGAAGGTCACGGCACGCACCTCGCCCTCATGGCGGAGGGGTTCGCCTTGGGGCTTGCCGGTCACTGCATCCCACAGCCGCGCCGACTTGTCGTCGCTTCCGGTGAGGACGGTGCGGCCGTCCGGGCTGAAGGCCACGGCACGCACCTCGCCCTCATGGCGGAGGGGTTCGCCCCGCAGCTTGCCAGTCGCCGTATCCCACAGCCGCGCCGTCTTGTCCAAACTGCCGGTGAGGACGGTGCGGCCGTCCGGGCTGAAGGCCACGGCATACACAAAGCCCTCATGGCGGAGGGGTTCGCCCCGCAGCTGGCCGGTGGCCGCATCCCACAGCCGCGCCGTCTTGTCGTCGCTTCCGGTGAGGACGGTGCGGCTATCCGGACTGAAGGCCACGGCATTCACAGTGTCCTTATTAGGTAGGGGTTCGCCCCGCGGCTGGCCGGTCGCCGCATCCCACAGCCGCGCCGTCTTGTCCCAGCTACAGGTGAGGACAGTGCGGCCGTCCGGGCTGAAGGCCACGGCATACACAAAGCCCTCATGGCGGAGGGGTTCGCCCCGCAGCTGGCCGGTGGCCGCATCCCACAGCCGCGCCGTGTTGTCAAAGCTGCCAGTGAGGACGGTGCGGCCATCCGGGCTGAAGGCCACGGCTTCAACATATGCACCGCAGTCAAACATCCGTTTCAGACCCTGACTTTGCCCTGCGAGAAGATCGCGATAGCTTCGTTCCAGCGGATCATTGGCCTGCTTCGCTGTTTCGTACGCTCGTACCATCCAATTTAGACTGTCCGGAATGTTCCCTCTCTGAAACTCGACTTCACTCCGATCACAATAGACCCGTGCCGCCAGCGACAGCTGCGCCTGAATGTCTTTTTTCTGCTGCTCCACAGTTTCCAGGCGCTGACCCGCAAGGATATTCGCATTCTTCTCTCCTTCCAGGGCATTTGTGATCTGCCAGAACGCAATGGCAACGCCCAGCACCGTGGCCAGCAGCACGCCCGTCGTAGTTAGCAAACTCGCCCTGTGCCGCCGGACGAACTTGCGCAGCTGGTACGCTGCCGACGGGGGGCCGGCCAGCACCGGCTCGTTCGCCAGGAAGCGCTGTAACTCTTCGCCGATATCGTTGGCGTTCTTGTAGCGCCGATCGCGTTCCTTCTCCAGACATTTCATCACGATCCAGTCGAGATCGCCTCGCACTAGCCGCGTCAGCTTGCTGGGCTCCAGCTGGCGCCGGGCGGCGATGGTAGGCAGCTCGCCGGAACTCGACAGCCTCTTGCTCGGCTTGGCCGGCGCCTCTTCGCAGATCACCTGCCGCATTTTCTCCTCGCCGATCTTCAGTAGCTCTTCGCGCGTGAACGGCGGGGCACCCGTCAATAGTTCGTAGAGCATGACGCCGAGCGAGTAGATGTCGGAGCGCGTATCCACGTCGAACGATCGGCCGGCGGCCTGCTCCGGGGCGGAGTATTCCAGGGTGCCGATGCGCGTGTCCAGGCCAGTGTACAGCGTCTGGTCGGTCAGCTTTTGGCCGAGCGCCTTGGCCAGGCCGAAGTCGATGACCTTGGGCACCGGCCGGCCATCGACGACTTCGACGAGCACATTGCTCGGTTTCAGGTCGCGGTGAATGATGCCTTTTTGATGGGCGTGCTGCACGGCGTTGCACACGGGGATGAACAGCTGGAGCCGTTCCTGCGGCGTCAGCTTTTTCTCATCGCAATACTGCGTGATGTGTACGCCCTTGACGTACTCCATGACGAAGAAGGGCCGGCCGCTGGCGGTCAGGCCGGCGTCGTGGACCTTGGCGATGTTGGGGTGGTCCATGACGGCCAGCGCTTGCCGTTCCGCGTCGAAGCGTGCCAGGACGTCGCGGCTGTCCATGCCGGGCTTGATCAGCTTGACGGCGACGGTGCGCTTGACCGGCTGCTTTTGCTGCGCGAGATAGACGACCCCCATGCCGCCGTGGCCGACCTCGGCGGTCAGCGTGTACTTGTCGGCCAGGGTCGCACCGACGGCTTCGTCGGAGTCGAACTGCTTGAGATGGGCGATGATCGGTTCGAGATCGCCATCGAAATCGGGATCGGGGCGCACCGGACGGCCATTGCGTTGTAGCAGCGGCTGCAAGCCCGCGATGTCGGCCAACTCGGCGTCCGTCGGCATGGCGGCGTGGCCGACCAGCACCGGTACGACGCTCCTAGCTAATTCGAGCGCGAGCCGCACTTCCGCGCGGACGTGATCGATGGGTGTGCCCTTGCGCTCCTGCAAGATTTCCAGCCACCTTGGGCCGATGATGACCAGCACGACGGCCGCCGAGGCCACCTTCGCCCGCAACCGCTCGGGGAATTGCTCGCCCAGCGGAATGCTCTCGTGATCGTAGAAGATCTCCCAGCGCGGCAGCCGTCGCTTCAGCCGTTCGTGGATGAGCTTGACCGTATCCGGGCTGTCGGTTCGGCGGTAGGAAATGAAGAGCGAGGGCATGGACGTACTCCATCGATTTGACGTTGGGGGTCGTTCAAATCCAGGGAACCGAACAAGAGACAGGCTTGCGGACGGCGGCGGTCATCCTATTGCCTGAACAATTCGCCCCAGCGAATCTCGTAACCGCTTTGTGCGTTATATTTTATCGATTGAGGACCATTGTGCAAGAAGGGGGACGCCTCGAAGGCTCAGCTCGCGGGCGTGCTGGCGTGACGCTCCCTCATCGCCTCACGGGTCGGAGAGGTGCCACCACTGGCCGAAGCTTTCCAGAGTCGGCATGTCCGGGTCGTAGCGTTCGACGGTCGGCCAGCGTGTCAGCGTGCGGCCTTCGAGGATGCCGCCCCATAACCCGAGCAGGATGGGCGGCAGCGGCTCTCCTGCGGGGATGTCGTCCTCTCGGAACTGAGCCAGGACCGGCACCGCGGGCAGTCGCCTCTCGAAGGGATCGACCGCACCGACCCATACGCGGCCGAGGAAGTAGCTGAATTGGCGCCCGCCCGCCCTCCCGATCGGGTTCTGATCGCCGACGAGCGGGAGGCGAACAATCTCGTCGGCGAAGGATTGCCAGCGGTGTTTCGGGAACACGGTGAGTGGCGCACCCGTGTCGAGAATCGCTCTCCGAGGCTTACGCTCGTCGGGAGAGCCACGAGTTGGATCCCTGCCGATCAAGACATTCACTTGTAATCGGAGGAGGGGGACTGTACGTTCCCGCCCCTGCTCGTCCTGGTAACGAATGAGACGGTCGCCCTCGGCAACATTGTCGGTGGGGATGCGAATGACGGGCACGGGAAGCCTCCGGCTTTAGAACTCTCCGCTATCGACATCGAAGATCGCTACGCGGTGCGGCGCGACCCCGGTCTTCGCAACGGCTTCGGCCACCAGTTGGCCTTCGTCACGTCCCACGCCCAGAACGGTCTTGTTGACGATCGCAACCAACTGGCCCCTGTAGGCGTCGAACGCCCCGCGAGCGAACTGCTCCTGACCCCAGTTCAGGTCCCGGATCACTTCCTTCTGAACCGGGCCGACTTCCAACACGTCGTCCGGGTCCCACAAGAAGTCGCTGCCGCTGCTTATTGGCGTACCGATGAGCCCGGCGGCCTTCAGCCTCTTCCCTAATGCCGGCTCGGCGTTGGCCTTGGCCCGCAGTGCCGCCTGCCAAGCCTTTTCATTCGCGGCGACCGCTTCGCCGGCTTCTTCGGGAGCACGATCAACGAGCTCCCTGACACTGCCGCCGGTCGCGCCCGTAGCGGCAACGTCGCCCGCGACGGGCGGAGCGGCGACCTCGGTGGCGGGCGGCTCAAGTTGTTCAGGCATGACGGACCTCCGCGGCGATGTCGAGCGAGAGGGAACAACGGTATTCTCCCCCCGCCGGGGAACCGAGTCAAGCCGGCCCGTCGGTTCACGAAATCGCCGTTGTCTGCCGACGTAGAATGGGTGAGGCGCGCCGCGACGGCGCGCCCGCGGGAGCATCGACATCCGATGAGCGATCCCATTCGTGAGCTGATCGACGCCGCCTGCCGGACCTGCGGGGTGCCGGAGTTGAGCGGCCGCACTCGCCTGACGTGGAGCACCCGCTTCACCGCCCGCCGCACGTGATCGAGCGCTTCGGCGTCCGGCGCTCGCTGCATCAGGAAGTGGCGGACGCCTCGAAGGGGCAGTTCGCGGGCGTGCTGGCGTGAACCGGGTCTCCATTCCGGTCACGGGTCGGAGAGGCGCCACCACTGGCCGAAACTTTCCAGAGTCGGTATATCGGGATCATAGCGTTCAACGGTCGGCCAGCGCGTCAGGGTGCGGCCTTCGAGGATGCCGCCCCACAAGCCGAGGAGCATCGGCGGCAGTGGCTCCCCTGCGGGAATGTCGTCCTCGCGGAATTGGGCCAAGACGGGGACCGCTGGCAAGTGCCTGCCAAAAGGGTCGGTGCAGCCGACCCAGGTGCGACCCAGGAAGAACGCAAACTGTCGGCCACCTGCCCGACCGATGGGGAGCCCGTCTGCCGCCGGCCGCAGGCGCACGATCTGATTGGCGAAAGTTACCCAGGCGTGCTTGGGGAACACGGAGAGCGGTGCCCCAGTATCAAGGATCGCCGCTGTATTCCTTACCCTGGCGGGAGCCGCTGAATAAGGTCCCCTGCCGATCGAGATCGCAAGGCGAAGGCGAAGGAGTGGAACTGTCTGTTCGCGCCCTTGCTCGTCGAGGAAGCGAATCAACCGACTGCCCATGTCGATATTGTCGGTACGGAGGCGAATGAAAGGCATCCTCACCCTCGTGTTCTAGAGTTCCACCACCTCGACGTGGTAGATCACTACCCGGTTCTCATCGACCCCGGCTTTCGCGGCAGCTTCGGCGATCATCCGGTTCAGGTCACGTCCCACGCCGAGAACGGTCTTGTTCACAATCGCGAGGCACTCCCCGGCATAGGCGTCAAACGCGCCGCGTGCTCGTTGCTCGTCCGCCCAGTTGAAGTCATGGACGATTTCCTTTTCCTCGGGACTGCACATCAGCACGTCGGAACGGTTCCAGAAGGGGTCGCGCTCGCTCCCGTCCATCGGGCCGTACCCGATCAGGCCGGCGGCCCGGACCCTCCGGGCGACTTCCGTATCGCCCCGGGCCTTGGCTCGCAGTGCGGCCTGCCACGCCTTTTCATTGGCGGCAACGGCCTCGCCCGCCGCTTCGGGGTCTGACACCACAATCTCCCTGATATCACCCTGAGGGGAGGCGCCTCCGTTGGCCCTGGTCCTCGAAGCGCCGCCTTCGTGTACCGCCGAGAGAGCGGTCTCGGCGGGTGGAGGATTGAGTTGTTCAGGCATGACGAAGCCTCCGTCGCGATGTCGAGCGAGAGGGAACAACGGTATTCTCCCCCGGCTTGGAGAGCCAGTCAAGCCGGCCCGTCGGTTCACGAAATCGCCGTTGTCTGCCGACGTAGAATGGGTGAGGCGCGCCGCGACGGCGCGCACGCGGGAGCATCGACGTCCGATGAGCGATCCCATTCGTGAGCTGATCGACGCGGCCTGCCGGACCTGCGGGGTGCCGGAACTGAGCGGCCGCATTCGCCTGACGTGGAGCGGTCGCTTCACCGCCCGCATGGGCGACGCCCGCTGGGACAAGGTGCGCGGCGCCGGCCTCATTCGATTGTCGCGCCCGCTCTGGCCGAAGGCGTCCGACGAGGAGCGACGCGAGACGGTCATCCACGAGACCTGTCACGTCATCGCCGACTATCGCTTCGGCGGCAAGCAGGGACACGGCCTCGCCTGGCGGCAGATGATGGCGCTGTGCGGCTACGCCCGGCCGAAGCGCTGCCATGCCGTGGACCGCGAGGCGATCCTGAGGCGGCGGGACCAGCGCCGCGTCGAGGTGCGCGGGCGCTGCGGCTGTGCCGAAGGGGTGATCCTCGGCCCGATGCAGGCGCGGCGCCTGCGGGCCGGGGCGGAGTATCGCTGCCGCAAGTGCAGCCAGCGCGTGGCGCTGCCGTGAGGGCGGCTCACGTCGCGTGCGTCAGGTCGGACGGCGGCACGCCCATGACGTTATAGCCGCAATCCACGAAGACGATCGCCCCGGTGATGGCCGAGGCCAGCGGGCTGCAAAGGAAGGCCGTCGTGTTCGCCACCTCGTCCGGCGTGATCGGCCGCTTGAGGGGGGAAGCGGCTGCCGCGAACTTGATCATGTCGTGGATGGAGTGCTCCTTGCCCCCCTCGTCCTTGCCCTTGATCGACGAGGCGGCGCGCGAGGCGTAGGGCCCCGCCGAGATGAGGTTGACGCGGATATTCTTGGGGCCCAGGTTGTTGGCCAATTGCTTGGCGTCGATTTCCAGGGCCGCCTTCGCCGACGACATGCCGCCGCCGTAGTGCCCCACCACGCGCTGGCCGCCGAGGTACGTCAGGCCGACCGCCGACGCCCCGCCGGGCCGGCCCTCCATGAACGGTTCCGCCGCTCGGAGCAGCGCCGTCAGGGAATAAGCGCTCACGCTCAGCGCGGTCAGGTACGCCTTGCGGCTGGTGTTGATCGCCAGGTGCGTGATCTCCGGGCTGAAGGCGACGCTGTGGATCAGCACGTCGATCCCCCCGAATTCCTTGGCCACCGCCTGAGTCGTCCCCTGCACGCTGTAGTCGCCGAACTTGTCCTCGACGCGCTTGTAACGGCGGTCGCTTCGCGTTTCCTCCGGCACGTCGGCCATCGTGTCGAAGCCCACGTCACAGGGCAGCATCTTCTCGACCGTCAGGGCCCCGGCGCCGTAGGGGAGCTGCCGCGAGAGCACGTCGTCGGCGTGGTCGCTTTGCAGGATGTTCTCGACTATGTTCATCAGCCGCGGATGCACGGCAAGGATAATGCGCGACCCCGCGGCCCGCAGTGCCTTGGCGATGTGCCAGGCGAAGCCGACGTTGTCGCCGACCCCCGTTACCAGGGCCACCTTACCACTCAGATCGATCGGGATCATGCGCGCCTCATCCTGAAGAGGGAGTTGCCGGCGACGGCGCGGGAAGCAAACGGATAGTCTGGGCCAATGGATCATGCGCGCCTCATCCTGAAGAGGGAGTTGCCGGGGCCCGGGAAAGCGGCGGCCTCCCGGAACCGCGTATGATCTAGCAGAAGCGCGAAGGCCGGGCAAGATGAATTGGCGCCGGGGGACGGGCACGGTCGGCGACTTCGAGGAGTGGGCACGGATACGGGGCACCCGCCCAGGGTGCCCCGTACCGTATTGTCCGAGGGGTTTCACTTCGTCAGCGGAGGCAGCGAGGAGCCACTCCCCGTCGCCGGGGCCCCGGCCGGAGGCGAGGCCGAGGCGGGGCTGGCGGCGCCGCCCGACTGCATCGCCGCCGGCAGGGCGGCCGGCGCAGTCGCGCCCGGGGCGAGTATGCTCAAGGCCTCGTCGGCCTCGGTCCGCACGCGCGGGTCGGCGTCGTTCTTCGCCACCTGGATGGCGCTCACCACCGGGTAGGTGTTGGCCTTCATCTTCGCCAGGGCACGGACGCAGGCCGCCCGCACTGTCGCCGCCGGGTCCTCGCGCAGCGCCTGTGTCAGCGCCTGCAACGCAGCGTCATTCTGCTTCCAGTCGTACGCCGACAGCTTCTCCGCCGCCCACTCGCGCTGCGACGGGTAGAGGGCGTCGTGCAGCATCCCGCCCAGCTGCTGCGCGCTCATCGTGGCGGCCGGGGCGGGCGCCGGTGCCTGGTAGCCGGCCTGGACCACACCCCGGTCCTGCGGGGGCGGCAGCATCGCGAGCTGGGTCCCCTGCGACATCGGGTTCGAGGGCGTCGGGCCCACGGGCAGCCGGACCACCGGCCCGTACGGCGCCGGCGGCAGCATCGGGTTCAGCGGCCCCGGACCGGCCTGGGACATCGCCATCGGGTACGGCTGAGCCGGGCCGAACACACCGCCCGCCGGCGGGCCGACCGGCATCGGGTGCGGCGCCGGACGGACCGGGTCCAGGTCCGACGAGAAGGCGTTGCCGAGCATCCCCTGTTCCGGGGTGCCAGGCGCGGGCGGCACGAACTCAGGCCGGGTGAAGGCGTTGTAGGCGATGCCGCCCGGCAGAGCCTCCGGGGCGTGGCCGCCACCCGGGTTGGTGATGGGCTGAGGCGCCTGCGGCACCTGCCAGTGCGGCGTCGGCGGCTGGGGCGGCGGGCCGACCGGCTGCGGCATTGTTACCACGGGGAAGGGCACCTGATTCACCGTGCCGGAGTCGGTCACCGACTTCGCCCCGCCCGGCAATGCCTCGACGGCACCGGGCGCGGGGGCCGCACCCCCCCGATTCGCGGGCGGGCCATCGCCCCGTGGGCCCGGCCCCTTCGACGCCTCGCCCGGCCCATCGCTCCCCGCGCCCGGTCCCTTCGACGGCGCGCCCGGTCCCTTCGACGGCTCGGGCGCCGGAAGGTCACCCAGCCCCGGCAACTTTGCGTCCAGGGGCTTGCGGGCGTACTGCGTCGGATCCCCGAGCAGCGGATCGTTCTTGTTCGGGTCGGCGTGCGGCAGGTCCGCCAGCGCCGGGGTCGGCTTCTTTTCCTTGGCGGTGTCGGTCGCCGGCTTCTTCTTTTCCTTGGCGGTGTCGGGTGCCGGCTTCTTCTCCTTGGCGGTGTCGGGTGCCGGCTTCTTGGGATCCTTGACGTCGGGGAGCGTCTTCATCGTGTTGGTCCCCTTGCTCGTGTCGGTGGCCACCACCTTCGGCGTCTCCGACTTCCCCCACGACTCGCGCCACTTCTCCACGAGCGAGGGCCTGGGCTGCACCACCTTCGTGTCCCCGGATTCCGGGGTGGGCGTGATGACCGTTTTTTCCGTCGTTTTCGGAGTGGTCGTTACGACTTTCTTGTTTCCCGAGGTCGTGCCACCCGACACTGTCCCGGGTTGCGTCCCCTCGGTGACAGGGAATTCGGTCGTCGCTCCCGAGCCGGACCTGCCTGACGTGCCCGAAGTTCCCGGGCCGATGGGCGACGGGGACGAGCCGCCGGTCCCGGGGGTCACGGTAGTGATCGGCGACCCGGTTGAGCCGGGGGTCAGGAGAGCGACGGATGTCCCCGGCCTACCGGACGTCCCAGCAGTGCCGGACGTCCCAGCAGTGCCGGACGTCACAGCAGTGCCGGGCGTCACTCTGGTCGTGGCGGTCCCAGTCGAACCGGGGATCACGGTCGTGCCGGAGGATCCGGGGCGGCCGGGGGTCAAGGCGGTGCCGGACGATCCCGCCGATCCGGGTGTCAGAGCAGTGCCAGGGGAGCCGCTGCTGCCGGGCGTGCCCTTGGTGCCGGACCACCCGGGGGAGCCGGGCGTCGCGGTGGCGATGGCTGACCCGGTCGATCCGGGCGTCAGGGTCGTGCCGGAGGTCCCGGGCCGGCCAGGAGTCAACGTGGTGCCAGGAGACCCACTCGCGCCGGGTGTGACAGCCGTGATGGGCGTCCCGCTCGAACCAGTCCTACCGGGCGTCAGCGTGGTGCCGGATGTCCCGCTGGCCCCGGGGGTCCCAGTCGAGCCCGGGGTCACAGTGGCGACGGGCGTCCCCGGCCTCAGGGGGGGGGTCCACGTCCCACCGGACGACCCCGGCGATCCGGGTGTCCCGGTCCGGCCGGGCGTCAGGGTGGTGCCCGGCGTCCCGCTGGCCCCGGGGATCCCAGTCGAGCCGGGGGTCACAGTGGCGACGGACGTCCCGGGCCCCCCGGGGGTCCACGTCCCGCCGGACGGCCCCGGCGATCCGGGGACCGCGGTCGTGCCGGGCGTCACCCTGGTGCCGGGCCACCCACTCGTCCCGGGCGTCGTGGTGCCCACGGAGGTTCCGGGCAGTCCGCTACTTCCGGGAGTGCCCGTCGTACCGGGCGTCACCCTGGTGCCGGGCCACCCACTCGTCCCGGGCGTCGTGGTCCCCACGGAGGTTCCGGGCAGTCCGCTGCTTCCGGAAGTGCCGGGCGTGCCGGGAGTGCCGGGAGTGCCCGACGTGCCCGAAGGGCCAGGGACCGTGCTGATGACGGGAGGATGGACTCCGCCGACGGTCGGACCGCTCCCGGAGTAAGACGGGGTGCCCGCGCCGGGGGAGGAGGACGTCCCACCCCAGGGCGTGGAGGGGGAGCCGCTGGAACCGGTGCCGGTCGAGTTGCCGCCCCACGGCGGACCGGACGAACTGCCGGCCCCCGAGGAGGTCGGCCCGCCGCTCATGCTCGATGAACCCGGGCCGCCCCAGCTTCCCGAGGCCACGGACTTGCTGCCGCCCGAGGGGTTGCACGTGTCGCAGGACGTCGTGCCGGAATGACCCCAGCCGGTGCCCGACGCGATTCCGGTGTTGCTCCCCGAAGGGGTGCAGGTGGGACAGGTCGTACCGCTGCCGGAGGGCACGCTTGTGATGATCGGCACACCCCCGCCCGAAGGCTGGCAGCTATCACAGGACGCGATTCCGGTGTTGCCGCACGAAGGCGCGCAAGATGAACAGACCGGGCCGCTTACAGAAGGCACGACCGTGAGGACGGGGATGCGACTGCCGCCCGAGGCGACGGGTGTGGCCGAAGAACATCCGGCGTCGCAGACCGCGGTGGGAGGCATCGGCGTTCCGGGCGGAGGCGTCCGGTCGCGCCAGTGGAAGATCGTGGTGCGCAACGCCTTGAGCCGCCCTTCCGTAGGAGGCTCACCCACGATGGGAGCGCTCACCGCGAGGATGGTCATCATCTCGTGGGTGTCGAGCGCCTCGACCTGCCAGACCTTGTTGCCCTTGTCATCGACCCACCACTTGACGACGCGGCATCTCTGGGCGGGCTTGCCGGCCTCGTGGACGGTGATGATGCGGCCGGTGGGGTCGTCCGCCGGTCGAGGGGAGGACGGCACCGCCGACTGGCTCCAGGCCATGCCGGTCGATACCAGAGTCGCCATGACGGCCTTGATCCATCGTGACCGGACCATGAGACTGGTCTCCTTTGAGCGCTCGCGCCGCTCCCTCGGCGGGACACTTTCCCCGGGAGGCGCCTCGTCCATCTTTATCGACAACACCGAGTCTATGGATCAGTCCGAATACACAGAAAACGCCGGTTATGACACCCCAAGCCGCTGCCCAGCCCCGATGGCGTTCCTTGGGATCCATGAGATGGGCCTGGTTTCAGCCACGCAACACGTTGGGGGAACGCTTGTGCGGGCTGAAGGGTTTGGGCAAGAGGGGAGGGTGGCACACGACCCCGCGCAATCACGTGGGGACGGGAAATCGAAGTGTCGTCGGGCGGGACATCTCCGCGCGCGGAGGAGCGCAACCCGCTGTTGGGCGCGCTCAAACGAGTTCGGCCACCTTGTCGCGGTCGTCGAGGAGATAGACCGGACGGCCCTGGTGGTCGGGCAACGTGGTTGCCGGGTCGATGCCAAGGACGTGATACAGGGTGGCCAGCACATTCTGCGGCGTGTACGGCCGTCCCTTCGGATTGTCGCCGCGGGGGTCGGTGGCCCCGATCACCTGGCCCATCGTCAGGCCGCCGCCCGCCATCAGCGCGAAGCCCGCCTGTGGCCAGTGGTCCCGGCCGGCGGTCGTCCCGCGCTGCGTGCCGACCCGCGGCGTCCGCCCCATCTCGCCCCACACTACGACGGCCACGTCCCTGTCGAGCCCGCGCTCGTGCAGATCGGTCACCAGGGCGTGAATCGAGCGGTCCAGCTGCGGCACCACGGCGCGCAGGCAGCGGAAGATGTGGTCGTGGTGGTCCCAATCGCCGTTGCACATCGGACCCGGGGTGTGGTTCCGCGCCGTCAGCGTCACCACCGGCACCCCCGCCTCGACCAGCCGCCGCGCTTGCAGCAACTCAGTCCCCTTGCCGTACCTCTCGCGGACCGGCTCCGGCTCCTTGCCGACGTCGAAGGCGTCGCGGGCCTTGTTGCTGGTGATCATCTCCAGCGCCTGCGCCGTGAAGGCGTCCATCCCGGCGATGCTGCCGTGAGCGTCGTCCACGTCGCGGCGCAGCGCGTCGAATGACTCCACCAGCCGCCGGCGCTCGCCAAGGCGGTCCAGCGTCATATCGCGCGCCAGCCCGAGGTTCATGGCCCGTGCGCCCGGGATGTACGCCTCGTGACCCTTGCCCAGGAAGCCGGGTTGGCCGACGTGATTGGCATCGCCCAGGTAGACGTAAGGCGACAGGGCGCCGCGGAGGCCGGCGTCGCTGCGCAGTTTGCTCACCACCGAGCCGATGGACGGCCGGTCGCCGCGGACGAAGCCGGTGTACAATTCGGGCGGCGTGTGGCCTTGCTGCTCGAATTTCATGTTGCGGATGATGGCCAACTTGTCGGCGATCTTCGCCTGCAACGGCATCAGCTCGCAGATGTCAAAGCCGGGGACGTTGGTCCGGATCGGCTTGAATTCGCCGCGCACCTCGGCCGGGGCGTCCGGCTTCATGTCATACAGGTCGATGTGGCTGGGGCCGCCGTTGAGGTACACCATGATCACGGCCTTGCCGCGCGAACCCGCGCTCGGCGCACCGTGCGACTTGACGCGCAGCAGGTCAGCCAGGGTCAGGTCGCCGACGCCCAGGGCGCCCACCTTCAGGAAATCGCGGCGGGAAAGGCCGTCGCAGAGCCGCTGCTTCGATCCGCAGAACGTCAACATGAATCAGTTCCCCCCGGGCGATCATCTGTTCCCTATTATCGCCGCGCCGTTGACTCGCCGCGATCCTTTTGCCGCGCCCGCATCTCGCAAGCCGTCCAAGCATCGGGTATCATCCGGTGATAGGCGGCCACTGTTCTTACGTCGGCGAAGGCTGAAGGCTCACGCCAAGACGTCAAGGCGCGAAGGGGCCAAGCTCAGGATTCCTTTGCCTCTTGGCGCCTTGGCGCCTTGGCGTGAGCTTCTTCTTTGCCGGTTTCCCTCATGACTGAGGACCATGCCTGATGTCGCCGTCTGCCGAGCCGCTGTTCCCACCGCGCGGCGAGCGCGATTACGATGCCGCCGGGGTCGAATCCTTCCCCTGGCCCGCCGTCGCCGGGTACGACGACGTCCACCGCTGGGTGGATCAGGGCCAGGCCGTCCGCGCCGCCTGCCAACTCCGCGGACAGGTACACACGCCGACGCGCTCGTCGCACGCCTTGGCTTGTTGGCCCCCGGCCCGTCCGGTTACAATGCCCTGTGTGGAGCAGGAGCAGGCTTCACGTCAAACCGGTGAGAATCCCGTGGAAGGGTCGCTCCCATGCCGGCCTTCGATTTCCTCTGGACCGACGAGATTGTGGAGCACCTGGCCGAACACGGGATTTCCCAGGACGACTTTGAACATGTGGTTTGCCACCCAGCGAGCAAGGGCTGGAGCCGGTCGTCCGGCCTCCCGTGCGTTTGGGGCTACACCGAGGACGGTCGCTACATCATCGCGGTTTACGAAGAACTGGATGACATCACCATCCTGCCGGTCACGGCCTATGAAGTTCCCGAGCCGAACTGAGAGGTCCCCATGACGACGCCACAGGCCCAACGCGTGACACGGGAGTTGACCCCCGAAGAGCAGGCCCGCCTCCGTCGTCATCGCGAACAGATCGCCGCCGAACTGCCGGAACTGGCCGAGCGTGACCGCATGAGGCAGGAGGCTCGCGAAGAAGCCACGCTCAGCGGCGAGCTGCGCCGCGCCGTCCACAGCAGTCCCCTTTCCCTGTCCACAATTGCCCAGCGCGCCGGGATTTCCCCGCTGTCGCTGGACGAGTTCCTGACCGGGGAGCGGACGCTGCGCTCCGACGTGCTGGACCGTGTGGCCAGCGTCCTGGGCTACGTCCTTCAGCCGAAGGAGTAAGGGTTTGTCCGATGACTGATCAAACGCCGCCCCTATCGAAGCAAGCCCTTTACGAGTTTGCTTCGTCGGATTACCGTCGGCACGGACATCCGCTGAGCGGTTGCGATCTTGTTGTTTGCTGGAATCACGATTGGGCTGATTGTCCAATCGAGGTCTTGGAATGAAGCACAGTGATCCGTAATCTCGACGGCTGGCGCTAGCCGCGTGCTTCGGCACGCCGATGAGAGCGAAAAGCGGAGCGAAAAGAAAGATAAAGGAAAGATAAAGAGGACGCAGCTCGATATGTCGCCCCGCGGCCGGCGGCGGGCAGCGCCGGTGCCGTGCGGGCCGCCGGCGGCAGCGCCCTGACCTTCCCCGTCCACCCCAGGCGACAACTCACCGCGACCTTGCCGCCCGCCCGGTTGCCGACCGCGTACTCCCGGGGCGGCGGTGCGTCGGGCCGGCCTGGTTCAAACCGGGGTAACGCTCGGGGCCGTAGGTCAGGCTTTCCAGCCTGACGCTCTTCGGGTCAGGCTGGAAAGCCTGACCTACGCCCGCGCCACCCGAAACCGCACCGTTCTGAACCAGGCCGTCGGGCCGCTACTCCCTCATCAGTGCGCGGAAGCCCGCTTGAACAAAATGCTGGTCGAAGGTCAGCGCCTCCTCGACGCCAGCCTGTCGCATCACGACGAACGAGATGCAATCCACGAGGCCCCATTCCTTGTCCCGGTAAGTCTTGTACAGCGCGAACGCTTCTTCAAACAGGGCCGGCGTCAGGCGAACGACTTCCACGTCCTCCGACGAGAAGAAGTGCTCGATGACTTCGACGGCTTGCTCCTTGTAGTTCCGGGCCAGAGCGTTGCCGATCTCCAGAAGCACGCCATCGGTGATGAGGAACCGCCGGCCCTCGTACTGGCCGGCCAACTCTTCGGCACGTTGGTGGTACTGGTCACGCTGGTTGAGAAGCGCGACGACGAACACCATGTCAATGAAGGTTGTCTTCGACACGCTTCTCCCCGCTGGCGTACTGGTCCAGGTTCGCGGCGAAGTCAGCCGGGGCCTCGATCTTGATGCCCTTCAGCTTCGCCATGATTCCGGTCGTCGGCTGCGCCGCTTTGGTCGCCGCGAAGTTTCGGATCACGCTGTATAACTCGTCCAGGTCCTCGTCGCCGATGGTGTCGATCGCGGCCTGGATACGCTCTTTGGTGGTCATGACGTTCGCCCCCGGAAGTAGCTGACACCCCGAATTCTACCGGCATGAGCGCTTCGCGACAAACAGCCGCGAGGAGAAGAAGGCCAGCGAGACGTTGGAGCGCATGCTCCGCATACCGGACTTCCGGACCGGATTCTCACTTCCCGCCGGGCTCGTACAGCAGCACGTCATCGACCAGCAGCTCCGCCCCCTTCGGCAGCAGAAAGTGGATCTCGTCCACGCGATCTCCCGCCCGCGGCTTGCCCTCGGTGAAGTCCGTCGTCGCCTCCGCCCATTCGCCCGTCGTCAGCTTCGTCAGCTCGACGGTGTGCGTCTTTTTCGCCGTGCGGTTGACCAGACCGACGCGCATTGTCTCGGCGCCGGTGAGGCGATAGCGGAAGAACAACTGCGTCGTCTCCCCACAGGGCCGCTCCCCGCGCAGGTGCAGCCGGATCGACGGGCCGCCAAGGTCCAGGTTGTCCACCGACTTCGCCGCCTTCCAGAAGGAACCCTGCTTGTCCACGATCTCGAACGTCCCCGGCCATTCCTTCCCCTGCTTGCCGGTGTCGAACCAGCCGGTGTAGAGGCACCGCTTCGGGAACGGCCGCTTCTCCCCCGGCCCGGCGGCGTCGTAGAGGACGATGTCGTCGATGAGCAACTCGGCCCGCGGATCGACGTAGAACTGCACGTCGTCGATGCGCTCGTCCTCGGACAGAGGGCCGCCGCTGCCGTCGGGCCGCCGCACCTGCATCATATCGACCGTGGCGGACTGCCACTTCTCCTCGGGCAGCTTCGTCAGCGACAGGTAGCGGTGGTAGCCCTTCGTCAGGCTGTAGATCTGCACGCGCAGCGTGTCGGTCCCCTTGAGGCGGTAGCGGAAGCTGAGGCGCGGGTTTTTGCCCATCGGCGGGCCGGGCACGGGGTTGAAGATGACCGCGGCCCCAGGCGACCCGGACCTCGCGCCGTCCCACCGCCGTGAGGAAACGGCAGGCCATCCAGGCGCGGTCCTCGGGGTCGGCCGCGACCGTGGTGACGCCGACCAGGTCCACCTCCGGGCTCGCCAGGGCCAGGGCCAGGGCGAAGGCGTCATCGACGTCCCCGCCGACCTCGGTGTCGAGGATAACAGGGATCTTGTCCGAAGAAGGCTCCGCCGCCCCCGACCCCGGGGACCAGGACAGCAGGGTCAGGAACCCCACGAGGACCAGCAGCAGGTCACGGTGTCGGCACACGTTCAGACTCCCTGACCGCTTGCGGCTTCGCACGTCAGATCTGCGAAGCCGCAAGCGGCTTGCACTCTACCGCCGGCAATTCCCCATCGCAACCCGGTTCGTTTGGCCCCGTCGCTCGTATAACATCGGCACCGGGCCATCACTCTCACCTTGTCGTCGAGCGGGGAGGTCGCAATGCCTCGAACTGGTATGAACCATCTTCGTCGTGTGTTTCTGTTCGGCGGGGCGGTCCTGACGGCACTGGCGGTCGCCGGGCTGGTCCCCGGGAGGGCGGAGGAGAAGAAGGCCGAGGAGAAGGTCAAGCCGATCCGGGCGCTGCTGGTCATCGGCGGCTGCTGCCACGATTACGCCAAGCAGAAGGAAATCCTTAGTAAAGGGATCTCCGCCCGCGCTCACGTCGAGGTGACGATCGCCTACGACCCCGACACCAGCACGAAGCACCTCAACCCCGTCTACGAGAAGCCGGACTGGTCCAAGGACTTCGACGTGGTCATCCACGACGAGTGCTCGTCCGACGTGAAGGACCTCGACGTCATCAACCGCATCCTGGAGCCGCACCGCCAGGGCCTGCCGGCCGTGGTGCTGCACTGCGGCATGCACTGCTACCGCAGCGAGGGCTGGCCCAATGCCACCATCCCCTGGTTCGAGTTCACCGGCCTGGCGACCACCAATCACGGCCCGCAGCTGCCGATCGCCATCTCCTTCGTCGATAAAAAGAGCCCGATCACCAGGGGCCAGGAGGACTGGACCACGGTCAACGAGGAACTGTACAATAATTACACCGGCAAACTCCTCGACACCGCCCAGCCCCTGGCCCGCGGCAAGCAGACGCTCAAGGAGGGCAAGGACGCCGAGAGCGTCGTCGTTTGGACCAACACCTACAACAAGAAGACCCGGGTTTTCGCGACGACGCTCGGCCACAACAACACCACAGTGGAGGACCCGCGCTACCTCACCCTGGTGACGCGCGGCCTGCTGTGGTCCTGCGACAAGCTCGACGACAAGTACCTCAAGACGCTCGAGGCGCCAAAGGAGAAGGGGCCGGGCCGCTGAGGTGCCGCTTGCGGCTTCGCAGGGCCTGCGAAGCCGCAAGCGGCCGCGGCGGCGGCCTCTTTCTGAATACCGTCTTGACACAGCAGCGACTTTCGAGTAGTAATTGATTGGCCTGCCGTAGAAGGCAGAGTCAACAGGCTACGGTAGCCTCTCGGGGCGCACACCCCATGAGAGGCTCTTTTCGTGCGCTCCCGCCAACGCTCCCGCCGGGGGCACGGTCCACGTGGACCGTTGCTTTCCCTGTGGCAATGTCCGCCATCCCTCACGGCCTCGTTGCCTCCGGTGCCGCCGCTTTTCCGGCTATCCCCGCGCAACGAATCGTGAACAAAAATGCTCTGATTGGCCTGGCCAGACGCGCCCAGATTGTGTATACGTGTTCATGCACATGAGGCTTCGTTCACCCCACCCAAGGAGGGACGACCATGTTGGTTCTCACCCGTAATGTCGGCGAGAAGATCATCATCGACGGCAACATCGAAGTCACCGTCGTGGCGATCAAGGGCAACAAGGTGCGGATCGGGGTCGCAGCCCCCGACCATGTTCGCGTGGACCGGCAGGAAATCCACGAGCGCCGCGCCGAGTTCGCCGTCGAGGCCGAGTGCAAGACCTGTCACTGAGAGGGTGCCGGCCGCTCACGGTTCGTCGTTGTCGTCGTTCCTGAAGGATGTCGGCATCGTCGGAACGGACTGATGCCGTGGCCCCTCCGCGGTGTTGACCTCGGGGTCGGCCGGCGGCAATGCCGCGACCAGGCTCTCCGGCGCCCGGGGCTCGTGCCGGGCGACGGGGAGGCCGGGACCGCGCTCGGGCCGCGACTCGACGGGCTTCTTGGACAGGAGCAAAGGGTCAGGTGGGTAGTGCGACTCCTGACCGTGTCCGCAACCGATGAGCAGACCGCAGGCCCCGACGACAGGCAGCCCCGCTCGCCGCAGACGTCGCCGCATCGCCAGCCTCCCCATTCTGCCATCGTGAGGGCGGGCATCGGCGCCCGCCGTCCGCACAGCACCTTTCCTGTGATCGGCGCGGCGGCGGGAGGACTGCAACGATTTTGTCCAACAGACCGGACGAAGAGATCAACGGCGGTCCAGGTCCTCGGACAATCGTTCCAACGATTCGCGGGCGTGATGGGCCACGTCGATGTCGTCGGCGTCGGCGAGGCGGTCGAGGTCCGGCCACAGGAAGGTGAGCGACTCGACGGCGATGACTTGAATGGTTTCGTGGAGTCGCTGCGCGTCCTCGCTGCCGAGCCCCTGCCGGAACCACTGCAGCGCCTGGCGCTCGCCCAGCCTTGCGAGGGCGGCGCGGGCGGCCTGGCGCACCTCGGCATTCGGATCGCGGCGCCCCTCCTGCAAGTGCAGCAGCACCTCGGCCCGACGGAACGGCTCCCAGTAACCAAGGCTGCCGATCGCGGCGGCCCGGAAGGTTGGGTCCCAGTCGCGGGCCGCCAGCAGCAGCAGCGCTTCGGTCTCCGGCGCGGCGTGTCCGCGCAGCGCCTGGAGGATCGCCCGATACGGGAAGTCCTCGGGGACCGAGGGGCGCCGCGGCGGGTGGGCGCGGCGGCGGTGGGCCGCCCGGCGCGTGACGGGGACGCGCCGCAGCACCCAGGCCCGCAGCCGCGGGGCGACGTCCGCATGGCGCGACCAGGTCAGCGCTTCCACCGCCAGGTCGAGGTGGGCGAACCCGACCCGCGTCAGCAGCGGCACGATCGCCGCCCCGGCGTCGGCGCGGAGGTCGGCCAGGGCCTGCAGAATGTCGCGCTGCGGCCCCTCCTCGGCGCTGGGCAACGCCGCCGCCAGCAGCGCCGGCATCTCCTGCACGTACTCCTCCAGGGCCGGCTCCAAGGCGGCCAGCCGCGACATCTGCCAGCCGAACGCCTCGGCCTCCGACGGCTCGGCGGCCAGCGCCCGCTCGGCGTGCGGCGCCCGCCGCAGCAGCCGCAGCGCTTCCCGAAAGACGCGCACGGCCAGGGCGTCGGCCCCATCCGGGCGGTTGTCCCACAGGCTCTCGACGACCTCGCCTAAGCGCCCCTCGGCCACGACCTGCGGTGGAACGCCGTGGCGCAGCCCCTCCAGCGCCCGGTGCAGCACGCGCAGGGCGGCGCGGCCGAGCGGGGTGTCGGGCTGGCGCAGGTAGCCGCCGAAGCCGAGGAAGCAAACGGTCTCGGCCGCGAAGAAGTGGCCCAGCGGGATCTCGCCGGCCGACTCGGCGCAGCGCAGCAGGTGCGGCAAACTTTGCGAGCGGTTGAGACTGCGCAGGCCGTTGGCCAGGTCGATCCAGTACCACGACTGCTCGATCTGGTCGTCGGTCAGGCGCCGCCCCAATTGTCGTTCGAGGATGCGGCCGGCGTCCTCGGTGCCCAACTCGGCGAGGGCGCGGACCTGGACGACGTACTGGATGCCGGGGCGCAGGCTGGCCTCGACCGCCTCGACCTCGCCGCGCTCCAGCAATTCCCGGAAGCGGGCCTTGGCCGACTCGACGGCCGACTCGCTGAGCTGCCCGCCCTGGAACAGTTCGATGTGCTGCCGGCTGACCGCCGACAGTTCGTCCCCGGAGGCGCGGCGGCGATAGATGTGCCGCGTCAGGAGGAACGTCGCCGCGATCAGCAGGGCGACCAGCATCGCCAGCAGGGCCACTGCGTACGCCATCATGGTGTGATCCACTTCAATGCGCCAGGCCCACCCGTCGCAACCGGTGGGCGTCAGCCCCGCACCTGACCGTCGCCATACACAATATACTTGTAACTCGTCAGCTCTTGCAAACCGCACGGCCCGCGCGCGTGGATTTTGTCGGTGCTGATGCCGATCTCCGCCCCGAGTCCGAACTCGTAGCCGTCGTTGAAGCGCGTGCTGGCGTTGACCATCACCGCCGACGAATCGACCGCCGCCGTGAAGCGCCGGATGGCATTCCAGTCGGTGGCGACGATCGCCTCCGTGTGCCCCGAGCCGTAGCGGCTGATGTGCTCGATGGCCTCTTCCAAATCGCGGACCACGTTGATCGAGATAATCAGGTCGAGGTACTCGGCCGCGTAGTCCTCCTCCGTGGCGGGCTTCGCGTCCGGGATGAAACGCCGGGCTTCCGGGCAGGCGCGAAGTTCGACCCCCTTCGCTCGGAGCGCGGCGGCCGCGCGCGGCAGGAAGGGCTTGGCAATGTCCTGGTGGACCAAGAGGCTCTCCGCCGCGTTGCA
Organism: Gemmataceae bacterium; assembly: GCA_035266225.1. Taxonomy (GTDB): domain Bacteria; phylum Planctomycetota; class Planctomycetia; order Gemmatales; family Gemmataceae; genus DATFNV01. The sequence goes on along the minus strand of DATFNV010000130.1, from coordinate 7,615 downwards.
CACCCCCGGCCGCTGGCACTTGGCGTTGACCAGGATGCGCTCGGCCATGTCGAGGTCGGCGGAACGGTCCACGTAGACGTGGCAGTTGCCGGCGAAGTGTTTCAGCACCGGCATCCGGGCCTCTTCGGCGACGCGACGGATGAGGCCCTCGCCGCCGCGCGGGATGGCCAGGTCAATGTACTGGTTCAGCCGCAGCAGGTGGCCGACGGCCGCCCGGTCCGTGGTGGCGACGAGCTGGACGGCGTCGGCCGGCAGGTCGCTCTCGCGCAGGGTGTCTTGCAGGATGCGCTGCAGGGCGGTGTTGGAGTGGAGCGCTTCCTTGCCGCCGCGGAGGAGGATGGCGTCGCCCGCCTTGACGCATAGCCCGGCCGCGTCCACGGTGACGTTCGGCCGCGACTCGTAGATGAAGAAGATGACGCCAAGCGGCACGCCGACCTTGTGGACGTGCAGGCCGTTGGGGCGCACGTTGCTGTCGAGGACGCGGCCGACGGGATCGGCGAGGGCGGCCACTTCGCGTAGGCCGTCGGCGGCGACCGCGAGGCGGGCCGGCGTCAGGCGCAGGCGATCGACCTGGGCCGCGCTCAGGCCGTTCTCTTCGGCGCCGGCCACGTCGCGGGCGTTGGCCTGGAGAACCTCGTCGGCGCGCTTCGCGAGGGCGGCCGCCGAGGCGGTCAGCCAGTGGTTCTTGCGGGCGCCGGGGGCGGTGGCCAGGAGGCGGGAGGCGGCGCGCGCCCGGCGGCCGAGGTCTTCGCAGTAGGTGAGCAGGTCGGCGGCGGCTGTCGGCATAGGTGGCGGAGTCATGTCGCTTGGCGCGCTCGTAGTGACCCGATTTATCGGGTCCGTTCGGATGGGACCCGATAAATCGGGTCACTACGAGCGCGGCTACGGCTGTACGGGAACGACGCCCGAAGGCGGCACGGCGGCCTCCGGCGGTGCCAGCTCGAAAGCCACGAATCGGGGCAGCGGTTGCGCGAGTTGGAACCCGGTAGGTAATTGTACCTGCAACGGCTCGTCGTATAAGGGCGAAACGCCTGCCGCGGCGAATTTCCCGGGGGCCGTCAGGTCGATGTAGGCCGACACTTTCGGCGCCTCCTCCGACGCCGGGCCGAGCAGGCGCAGCGTCACCTTGCCGTCGCGCTCGTTGCGGAAGCGCGGCCGGCGCGGGAAGCCGGAGGGGCACAGGAAGTGGATGGGGGCCTCGACCTCGTACAGCTTGTTCTTCGGCTGCAGCGTGAGGCGAACCGTCACCGCGTCGGGGGTGGCCCGGACAGGCATGCCCTCGGCCTCGGAGGCCAGAGGCACCGGCCCCAGCACGACCGTTTCGGCGGCCGTCCCTTCCGGCGGCGCCGGCAGCACGAAGGGTTGCGTCGGCAGGGCGCGCAGGTGATCGAGTACTTCCTGCGGCCCGCGCACGAGGACCGTGGGCGGCTCGACGACGGCCTGGCCGACCTGGTCCTCGGCCGCGTGGTCGAAGCGCACCGGCAGGCGGCGCTCGACGAGGCGGTGCAGGGTGACGGGGACGCGATTGCGGCCCTCGACGAGGATGGGCGTCACGCCCGAGGGTGGGTGGATGTCGGCGGCGTCGATACGGACGGTGTCGTGGTAGCGCGGCTCATTCTGGTGCGCCTCGGGGACAGCGAGGGTGACGTCAACGCGCAGCTCGCCACGCTGCAGCAGGCCGCGCAGCTCGCGCAACCGCGACGGCGGGCCCGCGAACGACACCGGCACCTGCGCCGGGCCGGCGACCTCCAGGCTGTAATGGTCGGCCTCGCCCGGCGCCAGGGCGATCTGCACCGGGACCGGAACGTTGTCGAGCATCTCCTGCTCGCGACTGCGGGCGTAGAGCCAGACCAGCGACGCCATCCCCAGGGCGACGGACACGGAATAGACTCGGTCGAGCATGCCGTCCTCCGATCAAGCGGCCCGTGTACGCGGGCGGCGCCCCGCGGGGGGGCTGAGCAGTTCCACCAGCCGCCGCGACAGGTTCTCGCGCGGCACCGCCTCCAGGCGCCCGCCGACAGCCAGCGAGATGCGCCCGGTCTCCTCGCTCACCACCAGCAGGACGGCGTCGGTTTCCTCGCTCAGCCCCAGCGCCGCCCGGTGGCGCATGCCGACGTGCGTTTGGCTCTTGTCCGGCGGCTGCCCCAGCGGCAGTTGACACGCCGCGGCGGCGACCCGGCCGTTGCACAGGATGACCGCCCCGTCGTGCAGCGGGCTGTTCGGCGTGAACAGCGTGCGCAACAGCGCCGGCGAGATTTCGCCGTCGAGGCGCTCGCCGGTTTCGATGAAGGGCGCCAACGGCACTTCGCGCTGGATGGCGATCAGGGCGCCGACGCGGTCGCGGCTCATCGCCTCCGAGGCGTCCGCCAGCTTGTCGGCCACGGGGTCGTGCCGCTCGCGCCCCAGGTAGCGCATGACCTGGTAGCGGCCGAGCACGACCAGGCCGCGCCGCAACTCCGGCTGAAAGATGACGAGCAGGCCGACCAGCACGGTCGTGTGGAGGTAGTCGAGGACCTTGCCGAGGACGGTGAGGTCGAAGATGGCGATGGCCGCCTGCGCCAGCAGGAACAGGCCGATGATGATCAGGCCGAGGCCGCGGACCATGCCGGAGCCGCGGGCCTTGCGCAGAAAGCGCAGGGCCAGGTAAATGGCGGCGGCCAGGATCGCGATCTCGACGAGGTCGCGCGGGCCCATCGATTCGTAGATCTGAGCCAGCCGGTCCCTCACGGGCGCCCCCTCTCCTCCGTGGCCGGGGAATTGTTTAGATTCATCGTTTCGCGAATCGATAAAGCGATGGCCGCCAGCAACGTCACGGCATCGCGAGTTTCACGGACGTCGTGGGCGCGGATGACCTGGGCCGACCCGAGCGTTACGGCATGACACGCGGCCGCCAGCGACGCCGCCAGGCGCCCCTCGATCCCCCGGCCGAGCAGCTTGCCGCTGAACCCCTTCCGCGACACCCCCAACAACACCGGCCGGCCCAGCGCCCGGATTTCGCCGAGGCGGGCCAGTAGCTCGAGGTTGTGTGCGGTCGTCTTGCCGAAGCCGATGCCGGGGTCGAGAACCACCCGTCCCGCCTCTATACCCGCTGCGGCGGCGGCGTGCAACCGCTCTTCGAGGAAGCGGCACACCTCGGCCGCGACGTCTTCGTAATGGGGATCGATCTGCATCGTTTGCGGTGTCCCCCGCATGTGCATGAGGACGACCCCGGCCCGCCGCGCCGCCGCGACCCGCGCCATGTCGGGGTCGCCTAGCAGAGCGGTAATGTCGTTGATGACGTGGGCTCCGGCGGCGAGGCAGGCGTCGGCGACCGATGCCTTGGTGGTGTCCACCGAGAGCGGCAGCGTGGTCCGCGCCGCCAGCTCGCGCACCACGGGGAGGACGCGCCGCAGCTCTTCGTCCTCGGCAACGGGTTCGGCGCCCGGCCGGCTCGATTCGCCGCCGACGTCGAGGATGTCGGCCCCCTGGCCGACCAGGTCGAGTGCGTGAGCGACCGCGGCCTCGGGGGCCGCAAAGCGGCCGCCGTCGGAGAAGCTGTCCGGCGTGACGTTGACGATGCCCATGACCAGCGCCCGGCCGTCGAGGCGCAGGACGCGGTCGGGAAGTTGCCACTCGAGCATGGTGCGGATCTCGGTGTACGGCCAAGCGATTACCAGGGCTCTTCCATCATCGCGACGATTTGCACGGCGAGGCGGTCCACGTTTTCCTTGTAGGCGGTCGCGTTGGACTGGCCGATTTCCGGGATCAGCTGTCCGATCGAGTAGACCGCGACCCCCTGGCTCGGCGGCGGTGGGCTGCCCGGAGGAGGAGGCGGCGCGTCGGGCGCCGGGGGGGGCGGCAGGGAGCCGGGGCCGCGCGCCGGCCGCGTCAGGTTCTCGCCGGTGCGCAGGTCGCGCCACTCCACCTCGACCGCCAGGTCGGTTTCCGTCTCGCGTGGCAGGTTCCGCTGGTTGCGGTTGAGGATGTTCTTGGTCAGGTAGAGGATCTTGCCGCTCAGCTCGGTGTCCGGATTGGCGACGTTCACCTTCCACGGGGTCTTCAGCTGGATCTGCTTGACGATGGCAGCGGTCAGGTCCATCTCGAGGCCCTGCCGCGTGGAGTCGCGGTAGGTGAGGTTCTTGAAGATCGGCACGCGGACGCTGTGGATGTCGCAGCGGTAATTGGGCCGCGTCGTGTAGCCGAAGAGGTTGAAGTTGCCGTCGGACTCGCAGGACGGCAGCAGCAGGGCCAGGGGCGCCAGCAGGGCCGCGCGACGGCTGATGAAGGCGACGGACATGGAATCCTCCTCCGGGTACTGAGTACTGAGTACTGAGTACTGAGTACTGAGTACTCGGACGCTCAGAGTCTGTGGCGACAGCCGCTTGCGGCTTGGCGGATTCCAGGCTTCCGCTAAGCCGCAAGCGGCTGTCGCAACACACTCTCAGTGCTGGATGCTCGGCGGCAACGTCCGTGGCTGGCCCTGGTCGGCGGTGGGCGGCGGGGCGCCCGGCGCTCGCTGATAGAACTGCGCGGCGTCCGGCTGCAACGGGGCCGCCTCGGGGACCGCCAGTTTGGTGCCGTTTTCCTTCTCCACCTTTTCGCGGAGCTTGTGCATCTGCTCGGTGGCCAGGTCGGCGTATTTCGTGCCGGGGTAGCGGCGGCGCACGATCTCGAAGAGGAAGAACGCCGATTCGGGCCGGCCGGTGCGGCGGAAGAAGTCGGCGGTCTTGTAGTCCTTCTCCGCCTGCTGCAGGGTGATGCCGGCCAGCTGGCGCTGCAGGAACTCGGATTTCTCCTTGCAAAGTTGCGGTTCCTTCGACTCGATGGCCTTGTAGCCGGCCAGGGCGATGGGGACCATCGCGCGGGCCTCGGCGACCTTGCGGCCGTCGTAATCCGAGCCGCCGGTGGACAGCGCCTTGGAGATAATGGCCATCTCGGCCGCCCTGGGGTACAGCGGGCTGCTCTTGTGCTTCTCGACGATCTGGGTGAACTGGTAGTCGGCCTCGCGGTAGTCCTCGTCAAAGAACTTCACGGTGCCGATCATGAACAGCGCCTTGTCGGCCAGCGGCCCGTTGATGTCGTTGTAGCGGACGTGCTCCAGCGCCTCGACGGCTCGCCCCTCTTCGTCGAGGAACGGCTTGGACTTGTCCCAGTGGAAGAAGTGCCCCGACCCGAACCAGCCCTTGCCGGCGTGCTTCTCCTTGGCCGCGTTCATCTCCCTGCGGGTGTCATCGAGCCAGTAGTTGGCGATGTTGAAGAGGTGCTCGACGGCCTGCTCGCGGTGCAGGCCGTTGCCGTGCTCGTTGAGCAGGCGGATGTAGGTGTCGGCGGCCTTGGGGTAGAGGCCCTGCATGCGCAGGCACTCGGCCTCGTTGAAGCGGGCGTCCTCGGCGACGACCGGCTCGTCCTTGGCCTTCTCGGCGATCTTGTGGAAGAGCTTTTCGGCCGCGGCGTAGTCGCCCTGGCGGACGACCTCCTTGGCGGCGATCAGGTCCGGGTTGGTCTCGGCGGGCGAAGGCACGCCCTGGCCGAGGCCGTCGAGGCGCAGCACGGCGCTGTCTAGCGTGGCCGGCGGCGGGGGGTCGTCCTTGTGGAACGGGTTGAGCTGGTCCCAGGTGCAGCCGCTCGCGAAAAGGACAAAGGCCAAAGGACAAAGGACCAAGCGCCAGGGCTTTGCCTTCTGTCCCTTATCCTTCGTCCTTTGTCCTTTGTTCGTGGTCACGGCCTCAACTCCCCTGAAGGTAAGGCAACAACCGCGGCCGCCGGCCCAGCAGGTAAGTGACGTACCCGCCGAGCACCTGGCGCAGTTCCGCGCGCACGGCGGCCCCCCACGGGCGCCGCCAGGCGTCCCCCGATGCACTCAGATCCAACAGCGCTTGATGGCAGGCCGGCGACAGCGGCCGCCGGTCGCGCTGCCCTGGCGCGCAGCCCGCGCACACGACGCCGCCCGCCGCGGCGCTGAAGGCCGGGCCGTTCCCCGCGGCCGGCGCGCGGCAGGCGGCGCAAGCGTCCAGGAGTGGGCTGTAGCCCAGCTCCCGCAATAACACCAGCTCGAAGCGAGCCACGCGCGGGCCGACGGCTTCCCCGCCAGCCGGTCCCGCCGGCTCGGCCAACTCCTGAAGCGCCTCGAGCGCCTCGTCGAACAGGTGAGGATGAGGGTCGTTCTCTTCCGTCCAGTCGGCCAGCAGTTCCGCGACGTAATACGCCGCGTACAGGGCGGGCAGCCGGGTACACAGCCCCGGGAACCGCCGCACGACCTGAGCCTCGGTCAACAGGTCGAGTCCGCCGGACGATTTGCGGAGGAGGACTATACGACAGAGCGTCAGCAGGTCAAGGGCAGATTCAAAGTTGGAGCGCAGGCGCCGCCCGCCCTTCGCCAGGACGCGCACCTTGCCGAATTCGCGCGTCCAGACGGTGGCGATGCGGGACGTGTCGCTCCAATCGGTGGTGCGCAGGACCAGGCCAAGCGCTTTCTCGGAAGGCACGATGAGAGACTCCGGCCGCTTGCGGCTTAGCGTTCGCGCTAACCCGTAAGCGGCTACACAATATCCGGCAACCCCAGTTCCTGGAGGTAGTGCCGTTCGCGCCGGCGCATCTCGGCGGCGGCCTCGTCGCTTTTGTCGTCGTAGCCGCACAGGTGCAGCAGTCCGTGAATGACGTACAGCACCAGTTCCTGCTGCACGTCGTGGCCGCGCTCCAGGGCCTGGACCTGCGCCACCTCCACGCCGATCACCAATTCGCCGGCCAGTCGCTTCGCGTGGGGCTCGCTGAGGGGAAAGCTGAGCACGTCGGTCGGCTCGTCGTGGTCGAGGTAACGCTTGTTAAGGGTGTGGATGGTGGGGTTATCGACGAAGGCGAGGCTGATTTCGGCGTCGGCGGCGCCCTCGCCGTCGAGGACCGCCCGGACGATCTCGCGGACGCGCCGGCGATCGACGGCGACGATCTCTTGCGGCGTGGCGATGGCGATCTTGCCCATGACGGCCCCCTCTCACGGAACAGGTCAAACCCTGTTTACCTCGGCTCCCGGTTGCAGTATCGTACCAGCCGCGGGCCGAAATGGCCGGCCCGATCCCCTGAGGCGGTAAGGAGACTGGTCATGCACGTATCGCTTACCTCGCTCCCGCGCGGGACGATCATCTACCCTGACAGCGACGGCAAACCCATGGCTGACAATACGAAACAGCTCCGCTGGATGGTCACACTGTATGGCAACCTGTGCGCCCTGTTCCACCACGTCGCCGACGTGTTCATCGCCGCGGACAACTTGTGGTATCCCGTGGAAGGCGCGCCCACCATCTGCATCGCCCCCGACGTGTACGTGGTGTTCGGCCGGCCCAAGGGAGACCGCGGGTCGTACAAGCAGTTTGAAGAGGACGACGTCCCTCTGACCGTCGCCTTTGAGATCCTGTCGCCGAACAACACGTCTCAGGAGATGGCCGACAAGCTTTTCTTCTACGACACCTACGGCGTGGAGGAGTACTACGTCTTCGACCCCGACACCAACAGCTTGCAGGTGTACGTGCGCCGGGGCAGTGTGCTGAAGCGCGTTCAGCCGGCGGACGGCTTCGTCAGCCCTCGGCTGGGCATTCGCTTCGTCCTGACCAAGCCGGAAATGACCGTGTATGGGCCGGACGGT